>DASXKI010000456.1:0-12815 GCA_036496945.1 Streptosporangiaceae bacterium
CAAGCGCGGGCGCCTGCCCGAACGGGTCTGCCCGCACGACGCCCCCGCGCCGGACCCGTTCGGGCAGGCGCCCGCGCTTGACTACGCGCTACCCGACCTAGCCGACCGCGCCGACGTGAAGATCGGCCAGCGCGTCAGCGGGCTGCGGCGGCATCCGCTGTCGATGGAGGTGGCCCGTAACCGGCTGATCGCCTGGGCCGCGCTGCTCGGCGAGGACGACCAGAGCGCCTTCATCGACGATCTCGCCTCCGTCGCCATCGGGGTCAGCCATCGGGGCCAGCTGCGCAAAGCCGCTGGCGAGATGGGGGTCACCGGCTGGCTGGAGGCCGTACTGTCCTGGCCCCGCCGCTTCATCGTCGGGTCCGACGACCAGGTCACTAGCTTGCCGATCCGCGAGCCAGACCCAATCGCCGGATAACATCTGCCGACATGAGCAAGCTTCCGCTGCGCGCGCGCCTCGCCACGTCTATCGGCGGTGCGGCGGGCCGTGTGTCCCGGCTGGCCGGCCGCGGCGACGGCTCGGTGATCGGCGGAGTGCTGGGCCTGCGGGTCGAGCCAGAGCTGCTCAGGCTGCTGGCCGCAGGCCGGCAGGTCGTGCTGGTCACCGGGACCAACGGCAAGACCACGACCACCCGCCTGATCACCGCGGCACTCGGCGCACTCGGCCAGGACGTCGCCAGCAACGCCTTCGGCGCCAACATGGAAGCCGGCCTGGCCTCGGCTCTCGGCCGCGCGCAGAACGCGCCCTACGCGGTCCTGGAGACCGACGAGGCATACCTGCCAGCCGTGATCGAGGCCACGCGGCCCCGCGTCGTCGTCCTGCTCAACCTGAGCCGGGATCAGATGGACCGCGCCGCCGAGATCTGGCTCACTGCCCGGCGCTGGCGGCAGGCACTCGCCAGCACCGAGGGCTGCCTCGTCATCGCCAACGCCGACGACCCGCTCATCGCCTGGGCCGCGTCAGCTGCACCGCGGGTGACGTGGGTCGCGGCCGGGCAGCGCTGGCACGAGGACTCGTGGTGCTGCCCCGAGTGCGGCTCGCACCTGCGCCGCGACGAGCTTGGCTGGCGGTGCGGCGAGTGCGGCTTTGCCCGGCCACCGACCCGCTGGGTGCTGAGCGGTGATTCGGTCATCGACGACTCCGGGCAGATGCACGAGCTGGCGCTGGCCCTGCCCGGCCGCGCGAACGCCTCGAATGCCGTCATCGCGCTCGCTGTTGCGAGCTATTTCGGCGCCGGCGTCGGCCAGGTGCTGCCGCGCCTGCGCGCGGTCAAGTCGGTAGCGGGCCGCTATACCCAGGTACAGCGGCACGGCCGGCTCGTCCGGCTGCTGCTGGCGAAGAACCCGGCTGGCTGGCTTGAGGCGTTTGACGTGCTCGCGCCGAGCCCGGTGCCGGTGCTGCTGGCCGTCAATGCCCAGACACCGGACGGCAAGGACACCTCCTGGCTCTGGGACGTCGATTACCGCGTGCTGCTCGGCAGGCCGGTGTTCGTCGCTGGCGAACGGCACCTGGACCTCGCCGTCCGGCTGGAAGCCGATGAGGTCCCGTTTGAGATCGTCGACGGCATCGACGATGCGGTCGGCCGGGTAGCTGGCGGCGAGCTCGACGTGATCGGGAACTACACGGCATTTCAGCAGATCCGGACGATACTGGGCCGGACTGAGTAATGCAGGAGACGGATCCGATGATCGACCGCACAGGCCGGCATGCGGCTGCCCATGATGTCGCCGAGACAGTCATCATGCCCGCCCAGCGTCGGCCCGACGAGGACCGGAACCGGGAGTCCGGGCCTGGCGGCCCGGTTGGGCGCGCCTCCGGACGGCACGCGGCAGGTCGGCTTGCTGACGCGGTCGCACCGGAACTGACCGGCGAGGTCAACGGCGACGTGGACAGCGTCGCCGGCCGGGCCCAGCAGGAGGCCGCTGAGCCCGACAAGGCCAGCAACCTCGACCGCGTCCTGCGCTTCGAGGACGCCGCCGATCCTGCTCCGGTCACCCGCGCCCAACCGCGCGGCCGCGATAGCGCGATCCGGCTGGTCTGGGTGTACCCGGACCTGCTGAGCACCTACGGCGACCGCGGCAACCTGCTCGTGCTCAGCCGGCGCGCCCGGTTGCGGGGGATCGAGGTGGAGGCCACCTCGATCAACTCCGATCAGCCGGTGCCCCGCCAGGGCGATATCTACCTGCTAGGCGGTGGTGAGGACCTGCCGCAGATCCTGGCCGCGAACCGGCTGCGTGTCGACGGCGGCCTGGCGGCGGCAGCCAGCCAGGGCGCGGTTGTCTTCGCTGTCTGCGCGGGTTATCAGGTGATCGGCCACAGGTTCGGCGGCGTCGAGGGCGAGCCAGTGGAGGGCCTCAGCATCCTCGATATCACCAGCGGCCGCGGCGATCGGCGCGGCGTGGGCGAGCTCGTCGCCGACGTCGACCCGGCGCTCAGCGTGCCGCGGTTCACCGGCTTTGAGAACCATCAGGGTGTCACCAAGCTCGGCTACGGCGCGCGGCCGCTGGCCCAGGTCACTTTGGGCGTCGGTAACGGCGACGGAACCGAGGGCGCCTACGCCGGCAAGGTGCTCGGCACCTATATGCACGGGCCGGCTCTCGCTCGCAACCCCGGCCTGGCTGACCTGCTCCTGAGCTGGACGGTGGGGCGCCTCGCGCCGCTCGACCCGGAGGCCGAGGAGTGGGCCAGCCAGCTACGGGCGGAGCGGCTCGCGGCAGTCGGCGGGTAGCTGCAGGGCTATGCGCTGACAGCCCAGCGCGCGGGCGGGCCGTACGCGGGCGCCTCAGTAGACGAGCGCCTGCGCTCCGTCGGCCACCACTTCCGCGACGAACGTCGTCGCGCCCGCGATCCGCACGCCGCTGACGACGTCATCCGGAGCAATGTCGCGGCGGGCCGCGCACTGCGTGCACAGGGTCACCGTGCCCGCGCTGAGGACGGCCGCCAGGAGATCGGCGAGCGGAGTGGCGTGGGGCAGTGCCAGATCCGGACACCCGTCGGGCAGCGCCATCCACGACGCCTCGCCGGTCAGCCACAGGGATACCGGCACGCCGCTAGCGGCAGCAGCGGCAGCCACGGTGAGCGCCTGATTGAGGCGCTCAGGGTCGTCCTTGCCGACAGTCACCTTCAGCACCAAGGAGCGCGGGGCCATGCCTTGCACACTAGCGCCGACGTGGACCAGCCGCGCGGCGCACCGCGGCGTGGCGGCCGTGCGAATGCCGCCAGCGCTGCCTACACTCCGCAGGCATGACGGCAATGCTGAGTGGTCTTATCCTGGTTGCCGCCTTCGGCGTCCTGGCCGTAGCCGGGCTGCTCCTCGTCGTAGCGCTGTACCGGATCAGCGGGCGCCCGGCCGCCGGAGCGGCAAGTGACGCCGGCCAGCACAGCGACCTAAACCGGACCGGTCCGAAAGGCGGGTAGCGGTGGACCCTGACAAGCCTGTCGACGGCACGCCTGGCGGCCTGCCTGAGCAGTTCGAGCTGCACCCGCGGCTTGAGCCTGTGCGCTTCCTGCTCGGCCGGTGGGAGGGCGCGGGGGTGGTCGGCTACCCGACCATCGAGAGTGCCAACTTCGGTCAGGAGATCAGCTTCAGCCATAACGGCAAGCCCTTCCTGATCTACACCAGCCGGACCTGGCTGATTGAGGCAGACGGCACGATAGGCCGACCGCTGGCCATGGAGACAGGCTTCTGGCGGCCGCAGGAGGGCGGCGGCATGGAAGTCGTGCTCGCGCATCCGACCGGCATCACCGAGATCTACATCGGCCAGGTCACCGGGACGAGGATCGAGCTCGGCACGGATGCGGTCGTGCGCACTGCCACGGCCAAGGAGGTAACGGCCGGCACGCGGCTCTACGGGCTCATCGGCGCCGACCTCGGCTGGGCCTACGACATGGCTGCCGTGGGGCAGCCCCTGCAGTCCCACGTCTCGGCCCAGCTCAAGCGCGTGGCGTAGACCCATACGAAAAGAAGAAGCCCCCGGGCGTCTCCCGCGCCGGGCCTGCCCCGGTGCGGTCGTCCCGATCGCACCATTAAGCAAGACCCGCCACGGGGACCGGCTGGACAAGGCCGGTCAGCCCGGGGGTCCGGTGTCTGCCGTGAATTCGCCGGCCTCCGCCCTGACAGATTCAGCTCACTGGACAGCAGGCACGAACCCGCAGTCCAAGTCAGGCCAGAACCAGTCAGCTCGATCGAGCGGCCGGTGATGCGCTCGCCGTGGGCATGCCTCGACAAAGCGCTTCACGCAGGCGGCGGCTAGCGGACAGCCACCTCGCAAGTCCGACATCTATGCATACTGTTGGACCACCTCCTTTCCTGCGTTAGGCGAAACGCTACGTCACGACGGCAGTTGCAGGCAAGCGCGATATTGCCCAGGTCGTAACTAGACTCGTGAGCATGATGCAGACCTGGGATGACACGCTGCGGGCCGGCGGATACCGCGTGACCCCGCAGCGCCAGCTCGTCCTGGAGGCTGTCGCCCGGCTCGAGCACGCGACGCCGGAGGAGATTTACGGCGAGGTCCGGCAGACCGCGCGCGGTGTCAACGTCTCCACCGTGTACCGGACCCTCGAGCTCCTCGAGCAGCTTGGCCTGGTCCAGCACACCCACATCCACCACGGCGCCCCCAGCTACCACCTGGCAGAGGACGCCAAGCATGTGCACCTGGTCTGCCGCCAGTGCGAGCTGGTCACCGAGGTCGACCAGGCCGCCGTCGTACCGCTGGTCGCCGCGCTCGAGGAGCACCAGGGGTTCCTGACCGACGTCGGGCATCTGACCGTATTCGGGCTGTGCGCAGCCTGCCGCCCATAGCTGACGAGCACAAGAAAGGGGGCGGACGTGGTCGTATCCACACGCAGCCGTCCGTCCAGCCGATGAGTAGCCCGCTGCTCACTGAGCCTGGAGCGGTCGCTGCTGACGGGCCGGACGCGGGAGTCGCCGCGCACTACGGCGACCCCTACCGCGAGCAGCGCGCGCTCGCGACCCGCTGGGGCGTCGTCGATCAGTCGCACCGGGGCGTGCTGCGGATCACCGGCGCCGACCGGCTGAGCTGGCTGCATAGCCTGACGACGCAGCACCTGGAGCACCTGGCGGCTGGCAAGAGCACCGAGGCGCTCGTGCTGAGCCCGCAAGGCCACGTCGAGCATCAGCTCACGCTGACCGATGACGGGACGGCGACCTGGGCCCATGTGGAGCCGGGTACCGCGCCCGCCCTGCTGGAGTTCCTGACGTCGATGAAGTTCATGCTGCGTGTCGACGCGCAGGACGTGTCGGCTGACTACGCAGTAGTGGCGCTGCTTGGTCCCGGCGTCCCTGCGGCCGACGCGACGCCAGCTGTCGCCCGGCTCGACATCGGATTCAGCTCGGACCTGATCGTGCCTCGATCCGAGCTTGCCGGGCGCGTCGCTGATCTGCGCGCGGCCGGAGCGGGGCTCGCGGGCACGTGGGCGCTGGAGGCGCTTCGGATAGCCGCCGGCCGGCCCCGGCTCGGCCTCGACACCGACCACCGGACGATCCCGCATGAGGTCGGCTGGATCGAGACGGCCGTGCACCTCAGCAAGGGCTGCTATCGCGGTCAGGAGACCGTCGCCCGGGTGCACAACCTCGGCCACCCGCCGCGGCGCCTGGTGCTGCTGCACCTGGACGGCAGCGAGGACAAGCTGCCGGTGCATGGTGACCTGGTGCTGCTCGACGGCGCCAGCGTGGGCTTCGTCGGGTCGGCGGCCCGCCACTACGAGCTTGGTCCTATCGGCCTGGCCCTGATCAAGCGGACGACACGGGTCAACGCGACGCTGACAGTCGACGGCATCGCCGCCGCGCAGGAGGTCATCGTTTCGCCCGATGCTGGGGCTAATATCCAGATTGAGCTCAAGCGTCAGCGCGGCGGCATGCTCGGTCGCCCGCGCGAGTAGCCTGAGCCGGCAGCGGACAACGTCGTTCCCTGGAGGTTCCCCGCAATGCTGCGCCAAGCCCTCCTGGCCCTGTCGGCCAGTACCCAGGCTCGCGACCTGATCATGGCCACGCCGGTCACCAGGGATGTGGTGGCCAGATTCGTGGCGGGCGAGACTGCTGCTGACGCGCTGGCGGTCACCGAGCGCCTCCTTGCCGACGGCCGCCTGGTCACCATCGACTTCCTCGGTGAGGACACCACCGATCCGGACCAGGCTGCCGCCGTTGCCGACGAGTACGTACGTCTCCTTGGCCGCCTGGCCGCGGCCGGGCTGGCCGGCAACGGCCGCGCCGAAGTGTCCGTCAAGCCGACCGCCGTCGGGCTTGGCCTGGCCGAGCATGGCGACAAGACCGCACTTGAGAACATCGGGCGCATCGCTACAGCTGCCCGCAATGCCGGCACCACGGTGACCCTGGACATGGAGGACCACGCCCGCGTCGAGGCGACGCTGCGGCTCGTCGCCGAACTGCGGGCCGACTTCCCTGACCTGGGCTGCGTCATCCAGTCCTACCTACGCCGCAGCGCTGACGACTGCCGAGCCCTGGCAGTAGCCGGATCCCGGATCCGCCTGTGCAAGGGCGCCTACCAGGCACCGGAGGGCGTCGGCCTGGCGAGCCGGGCCGAGGTGGACCGGGGCTATGCCCGCTGCATGCGGATCCTGCTCGACGGCCCTGGATACCCCATGCTGGCCACGCATGACCCGCGCCTGATCAGGATCGCCGGAGTCAAGGCCGGGACCGCGGGGCGGGAGGCGGGCAGTTTCGAGTACCAGATGCTGTACGGCATCCGGCCTGCCGAGCAGGCGAGGCTGGCGGCCACGGGCGCCCGGATGCGCGTGTACCTCCCGTACGGCACAGACTGGTACGCCTACCTGGTCCGCCGCCTGGCCGAGCGGCCGGCGAACCTGGCGTTCTTCCTGCGGGCGCTGGGCTCGCAGCGCTAGGCCGGCGCCGGCCCTGCGGCCTGGCGGCCCCGGTAGGCTTCCCCCGTGATCGCCATTCTCGGCGCCGGCAAGATGGGCGAGGCCCTGGCCTCTGGCTTGCTGCGCGCCGGTGTCGTCTCGCCAGACCAGATCGTCGCTGCGGCGCGGCACCCTGACCGCGCCGAGCAACTGCGCCAGGCCTACCGCATCGACGTGCTGTCCGCGGCGCAGGCTGCCGCGAAGGCGGACACGCTGGTGATCGCCGTCAAGCCGCAGGATATGGACGCTCTGCTCGCCGAGATCAACCCGGCTGTCACGCCCGATCAGCTGGTCATCTCGGTCGCGGCGGGGATTACGACCGCCTTTATCGGCCGCAGGCTCAGCGGCGACGTCCCTGTCGTCCGGGTGATGTCCAACACGCCCGTCCTGGTCGACGAGGCCATGAGCGTGATCTCGCCCGGCCCGCACGCCACCGAGGAGCACCTGCGGCGTGCCGAGGAACTGCTGCGGCCGGTGGGCAAGGTGCTGCGGATTCCCGAGTCTCAGCAAGATGCCGCCACGGCGCTGTCCGGGAGCGGCCCCGCCTACGTGTACTTCCTCGTCGAGGCCATGGTGGATGCAGGCATCCTGCTCGGCATGCCACGACAGACTGCGCTGGAGATGGTCAAGCAGGCGGTGTACGGCGCGGCCACGATGCTTAGGGATTCCGGCGAGCACCCGGTGCTGTTGCGCGAGGCCGTCACCTCGCCCGGCGGGACCACGATTAACGCGATCCGCGAACTCGAGCGGCACGGCGTGCGGGCGGCCATACTGGCGGCGATCGAGGCCGCGCGGGACCGCGGCAGGGAGCTTGGCGCGGGCTAGCCGCACGTCCGGCGGCAATACGGCCGCCGTAACACGCGCGCGGAGGCCGGAGTATGGCCGGCCGCAATGACACGGGAATGGCGGCTGAGGTTTCGGATCGCAGTCTGCTCCAAGCCGCTCACCTGCGGATATGCGGGAGTCTCAGTGAATCGGCGGCGATCGGTCGTCGGCGCGCCGAATTGGCGGGGCTCGCACGGGGTTGCCCTTTTCCATACAGGACTTACGCTGGAGACGGGCGTGACTGATGCGCCGGGTCGCGTGTGGCGTACCAGTTCGGTCGGGAGAGGGCTATCAATGGCAGCAGACGCTACTTCGCTCAGCGATGTCAGGTTCCTGACCGTGGCCGAGGTGGCCGCGATCATGCGGGTTTCCAAGATGACTGTCTACCGACTCGTTCACTCGGGCGAGCTCGAGGCGATCCGGGTCGGCCGCTCGTTCCGGGTGCCCGAACAGGCCGTCACGGGCTACCTGAGGGAAGCCTTCGTGGGATCAGCCTGACCACGCCGCGGTCGGCATCGCGCCAGCCGGCCGAGACCGCAGATGGGCCAGATGCCGGGCGATGCCGGTCAATGCGCCCCAGCAGAGTACGCTGTGGCGTTGGCATGTGCCCGGCCGCCCGATGTGGCGAGCATGTAACGCGGACATGCCCGTCAGCCAGAAAGCAATTAAAGGTGGTCTCGTGGGTTCAGTCATCAAGAAGCGGCGCAAGCGGATGGCAAAGAAAAAGCACCGCAAGCTGCTGCGCAAGACGCGCGTCCAGCGCAGGAACAAGAAGTAGCCAGCCAGCCGGCCGGCTCGCCGGTGGTGGCCGATGTGGACGACTGAATCGCCATGACTGACGTCTGGCCGGCCGGATCGCCGGGCTGGCGGCAGCGGCTTGCGAACACGGCCGAGTTTGCCCGGCGGCGCCTGGCCGGCGATTTCGAGGTCGATCAGTTCGGCTTCGATCCCGATCTGAACGAGGCCGTGCTGATGCCCGCGGCACTCGCGCTGTACCGGAACTGGTTCAGGGTCCAGGCGCGCGGCGTGGCCAACATCCCGGACAGCGGGCCGGCCCTGATCGTCGCCAACCACTCTGGCGTGGTTCCGATCGACGCCATCATGCTGCAGGCAGGAGTGTTCGCCGAGCATCCAGCGGGTCGCAACCTGCGGTTGCTCGGGGCTGACCTGGTCTACACGCTGCCGCTGCTGTCCTCACTTGCCCGCCGGAGCGGGCATACGAGGGCAGATCCTGGCGAGGCGCAGCGGCTGCTAGCCGCCGGTGAACTCGTCGGCGTGTTCCCCGAGGGCTTCAAAGGCATCGGCAAGCCGTTCAGCGAGCGGTACCGGCTGCAGCGATTCGGCCGCGGCGGGTTCGCCAGGACCGCGCTTCAGACTGGCGTGCCGATCATCCCGGCCGCCATCGTCGGGGCTGAGGAGATCTACCCGATGCTCGGCAACTCGTCGGCTCTCGCCAAGGCGCTCGGGCTGCCGTACTTCCCGCTGACGCCGCTGTTCCCGTGGCTCGGCCCGGTGGGTGCCGTGCCGTTGCCGTCGAACTGGATCATCGAGTTCTGCGAGCCGGTGACGCCGTCCGGACAGCCAGGAGCGGAGCCGGACGAGGACCTGGTCGCCAAGCTTGCCGACCAGGTGCGGGACACCATCCAGGCCAAGCTCGACGAACTCGTCGATGAGCGCGGCCCCGCCTTCAGCTAGCTGTCCCTTTAGCTGGCTGTGTCCTTGGCAAGCTGTGTCTTTGGCTAGCGCTAACTCGCCAACAGCCCATCGCTAGCCGCCGGCTCGCCGGCGCCTGAGCGCAAATCCCGCCGCCGTACCTCCGGCGATCGCGCCGGCGCCCGCAGCCAGGGGCAGGGCGATCATGGTCAGGCGCCGGCCCGAACGAAATTCATGCACGGGCCAGTCCCTGATCTGTGCTTCCCTGAGCAGGGCAGCATCGGGGTTCACCACGCTCGGATGGCCAACGAGCTCCAGCATCGGCAGGTCATTGGTGGAATCGCTGTAGGCGCTGGACCGGGTCAGGTCTAGGCCCTCGCGCTCGGCCAGCGCCCGGACTGCCACCGCCTTAGCCTGGCCGTGCAAAAGGCCACCGACCAGCCGCCCCGTGTACACCCCGTCGGACCTCTCGGCGACGGTGCCGAGCGCTCCGGTCAGCCCGAGCCTGCGGGCCAGTATGTTGGCCAGCTCGACCGGCGTCGCGGTCACGAGCCACACTCGCTGGCCCGCTTGCAGATGCCGCTGAGTCAGCTCCCGCGCGCCCTCCCAGATGCGGTCGGCCATCGTGTCGTCGTAGATTTCCTCGCCCAGCGCGACGATGTCGTCGACCCGGTGGCCTGCCACGAAAGCCAGCGCTGCCTCCCGGGCAGCGTCGATGTGGTCGGCGTTCTCGGCACCCCGCAGCCGGAAGGCGAGCTGGCCCCAGGTGAGACGGAACAGATCCCGCGGCCCGAACATCTTGCGGGCGGCAAGGCCGCGGGCAAAGTAATAGATGGACGCGCCACGCATCAGGGTGTTGTCCACGTCAAAGAAGGCGGCCGCGGTCGGATCGGGCACCGGCGAGGCGAGCTCGACCTCTGCGGCAGCGGCCGCAGCCTCGCCGGCCACTACCTCGCCGGCCACCACTTCGGGGCGCTGCCTGACCAGGCCGAGCCGTGCGAGTGCGCCGGCCCGGGTGCTAGCGCCGGGCCTGCTGTCGAGGTCGGACTCGCCGCTCATGACACCGAGCTTACCGGCGGCCGGTCCGCTGGCCGGCGCGGTGCGGAGCTGTCATCTAGTGGCCATTCCGCGGCTACCTGGCTGCTTCCCAGCAGGTGAGCACAGGTCACCGGGACCCAGCTAGCGGCTGCCCCGCACGTGCGCGTCCTGCCCGGCGCGACCCTCGCGTGCTGCCAGGTCAAGCCCTTTGGTCGCATCATCGCGTCGCGTCGGGCACCATAGGCTGCGATGCATATTTCACTGGTCGTCTCCGGGGTTGGCGCGGTGGTGGCTGCCATCGGCGGCGGCGTGCTGCTCGCGCGCTGCTTCCGGCAGCCGCGCAGCGAGCTCGTTGCCTTCACCGTCGCACTGCTCGGCCTGCTCATCAGCCTGGGCTCGCAGGCGCTCGGCTACCTGGCTGGCTTCGACGCGGCCATGTTCCGCGCCATGGAGCTTGGCGGCCAGGTGATCGCTCCGCTCGCCCTGATCCTGGCACTGTCCGAGGTCGCCGCCAAGACCACAGCGGCCAGGTTCTGCGCGCGCTTGTACATCCCGGCCCTGGGCATCGTCGCCGTGGTGATCCTCGCCCTGGATCAGCTCGCCCAGACCACGTTCACCAAGGCCTGGCCAGATCCTGCCGTTTTCTACCAGACCCCGCCCAACTACGTCCTGGAGTTCGCAGTCGGTCCAGCGACCGCGCTGGTGGCGATCATCGCCGTCGGGTGCGTGGCGTATCGCTCGGGCCAGCCCAGATGGAATGCGGTCCTGCCGGCCCAGCTGATGGGCGGGGCTGCCGCCCTGCTGGTCGCCTATCCCGCACTAGCCCAGCTTGTCGCCTACCTGACCGGCGTCCACCTGCCCGTCCGCACGGCCTTCGCCGTCGTGGGTACGGCCGCGGCAGCACTCACCTGGCTGGCCGGGGTGCGGATCGGACGGCTGCCGCGGGCTTCGCAACCTGCCAGGACCGACCCCGCCGACACGCCGAGATCATACGACGGGGCTGACCGGACTGGCGATTACCGGCGATTCGAGCCGGCCACCGACGGTGGCGTCTATCGGGGCGGCGGCCTCTACCGGCCCGGCCCGACGGGCCGGGCCGAAGTCGGGGAGTACGAGGACGATCATGACGATGAGGGCCTCGGCTGGCAGGACGACCGGCGCGGCGGCGGGTCGGGCCGCGACGACTGGCGCTCTGACCAGCAGCGGGGCGGCTACCAGACGCCGGACTTCGCCACCGGCGACTTCGTGCCGGATGATTACGCGCCGGGGGACCTCGCCGCTGGCGATGACCAGCTCGAGCCATACGGTCAGCCGCGCCATCCGGATGATCTTGGCGGCCGCCGGCTTGCCGGGACAGCGGACGAGCGGGACAGGCTGACACGACGGGCCGACAATGGCCGCGAAGATGCGGCCAGGGCCCAGCTCTTCGGCCAGATCGCCATCTACACGCTCCTGGAGGACCGCGTCGAGGAATTCGACCGGCTGGCGGAGCGCGTCGTCGACCAGGTCCGCAGCCGGGAGCCCGAGACCCTGGTGTTCATCCTGCACGCCGTGCCGTCGGCACCCATGCAGCGCATCCTGTACGAGGTATACCGCGACCGGTCTGCCTACGAGGCGCACACCAGGCAGCCGCATGTGCAGCAGTTCGAGGCGGACAAGCGGCCGTACGTGCTCGCCACCAACGTCATCGAGCTTGGGCTTCAGCAGGCGAAGGTCTCGCCCTTCCCGTCGGTTTCTGAGTTGTTCAGCGAGCCCGGCTATGACACGGCCGGCTTCGAGCGGCCGGACTACCTGCGCGACTACGGCCGGACCTCGGCGCAGCCGGGCGGTGGGGCGCGGGAGTACCGGTGAGCACTGACCCACCCCGCATCACGTTGCTGTCCCGTCCAGGCTGTCACCTGTGCGACGACGCCCGCTCGGTGATCGCCGCCGTCGCTGGCGAACTCGGCGTCGCCTGGGATGAGCGCGACATCACCGACTCGGCCTCCGATGTGGCCCAGTACTCGGACATGGTTCCGGTCACGTTCGTCGACGGCGTCCAGCACGACTTCTGGCGAGTCAGCGCGGAGCGCCTGCGGGCTGCCTTGCTGGCGTGATTGCCGCGTTCTGAGGTCGGCGTCGCCGACTTTGTGCAAACGTTCACAAGGGCGTACGGTGGTTATCGAAATCGCGCGCGGGTCCCCCTAAGCCCGCGGGCGCTGCCAGATCGAGTCCCCAGGAGTTCCGGCGCATGTCCCGCCGCCCCTCGTCGGCTAGCCGCCCAGCCTCCGCTAGCCCAGTACAGGACGGGTCGCCTAAGGCCGGAGTCGGCCATGGCGTCCCGGACGCCACCGTCGCGCGATTGCCGGTCTACCTGCGCGCCCTGTACGCACTCGCCGACCACGAGGTCGCCACC
>DASXKI010000457.1:0-10020 GCA_036496945.1 Streptosporangiaceae bacterium
CGCTTCGGTTAGGGCAACGCGATCAGCCCCGGTGCTGGCCGGCCCGGCGAGCGCGAGGACCAGCCACGCTCCGAGCGGTGAGGCGACCTCATGACCGGTCCCGATAGCTGCATGCAGGCGCGCGGCGTAGCGGGAGACACAGTCCGCGACCTGACTCACCTGAACGCTCATGGATATCAGTTAGGCCGGAGCGCCTGCCTGGACCGGCTCCTCCTCTGTTTCGCTTGGGCGCTTGCGGCCAAGCCAGAAGAAGCTGAACACGCCGGCGAGCAGCACGAGGATGGCGGACAGGTACAGCGCAGCATGCAGGCCGGACTGGAATGCGCTGTAGGCGGCCTGGATCACTTCCTGGACTAGTTTGCCCTGCCCTGCGCCGGCGGCGCCGCCCGCGCCCTGGGTCTTGCCACTGGACGGGACAATTCCGGTCTCGACACCGTTGATGACGATCTGCGAGATGCTCCTGGGCAGGCCGAGCACGTGCAGCCTGGCGATGATGTCAGCTGACAACTTGGCGGACACCAGCGCGCCGAGAACTGCCACCCCAGTGACCGCACCGACCTCGCGACTGGTGTTCGTCGTGGAGGCGGCCATGCCAGAGCGCTCGGGCGGCACCGCCGTTAGGGCCGACGCCGTGGCCGGGACCACCGTGCCGCCGACGCCGATGCCCGTGACGGACAAGGCGGCGGCCAGCGACAGGTACCCGGGGTTCGGGTTGATGGCGAATGAGGTCAGCAGGAGCCCGAGCGCGAACAGCAGGCAGCCGGTGAAAATCGTCGCTCTAGGGCCGATGTCGACGGTGAGCCGGGCGGCCACCAGCGCCGCGGCCGCCATCAGGATCATCATCGGCAGGAAGACGAGCGCGATCTTGTAGCCGCTGTATCCGGCTACTTCCTCTAGGTAGAGGGCGGTGAAGAAAAAGACGGCGAAGGTGGCGAAGTAGGCGCAGAACGCCACGACGTTCGCGACCAGGAACCGCGGTACCCGAAGGTACTTCAGGTCCAGCAGCGGATGCGGGGCCTTGCTCTCCCACCAGAAGAAGCCGACGACCGAAGCGGCACTCACGCACAGCAGCAACACGACCGGAGCCGAGCTAAAGGACGAGCCCTCTGCGGTGATCACGGCGAACGCCAGCGCGGACAGCGCGGCCGCGCCGAGCACGGTGCCAGCGATGTCGACCCGGTGCCCGTCGGGGTCGGCGTTCTCCGGCAGCACCGCGATCGCGCCCACGAGCGCCAGGGCGCCGACGACGAGGTTGAACCAGAAGATATTGCGCCAGTGCCCGTGGCTGCCGATCAGCGCACCGCCGATCACCGGTCCCATGGCCAGTGCGACACCGGACACCGCCGTCCAAACGCCGAGCGCCCAGGACCGTTCCCGCTCGTCGGTGTACACATGCCGGATCATCGACAGCGTGCCCGGCTCGCTGGCCGCCGCACCAAAGCCCATCACGGCACGGCCGGCGATCAGCAGGCCCACGCTGTGCGCGAGAGCCGACATGAGCGACCCGCCACAGAAGATGATGATCCCGATCACCATGACGCGCTTGCGGCCAAACTCGTCGCCGACCATGCCGAAGCCGAGCATCGCACCAGCGAAGGTCAGCGCGTACGCGCCCACCACCCATTGCAGCGCCGTGACGCCCGCGTGCAGTTCGCTCTGGATGGCTCCAAGCGCCACGCTGACGACCGTGTTGTCAAGAAATGTCAGGAAAAGAATGACGCACAGCACGGCTAGGGCGAGGGAGCGGCCGCCGCGCAGGGCAGTCGCTGCCTCGCCCTCAGACACATCAGCCGGGCTGACCACCGGTCAGGAGGCCGAACTGCACGCGGCAGGCAAGCCAGAGGTCTTGCCCGCGTTCTCCAGAGTCAGCAGACCGCAGAAGCTCGCCACGCCCACCTTCCAGGTGCCGTTCTCGAGAACGGCCACCCCCGTCTGGTTCTTCAGCTCGGGAGTACCGCTCACAAGGATGTCGTAAGTCACCGTCGCCATGGTCGGCGACGTTACGGTGACATGGGTGACCTTAGCCGTCGCGAGTGCCGCGAGGCCAGAGCCGGCCTGGGCCTGAATTACCGACTGGAACTGCGCCCCGTGCTGGAGCAGGCTGACGCGCGTGGCCAGCGGGGTCTTGGCGTTGAAGAACGCCTCCCAGTTGGTCTTAATAGCGTTCGTGGTCGCTGTCCCGCTGGTCGGGGCCGACGACGAGGTCACAGGTGACGATGGTGATGTCGCTGGCGACGACGCGGGGGGCGGCGACGAGCCGCTCGACGTGCTCGGGCTGCTGCTGCAGGCCGCCGCCATGGTGGCGAGCCCAGCTAGCGCGAGCGCGCCGGCCAGGAGCGAGAAATGCCGATGAGAATTCATACAGCTATCCTCCAACTAACAGTCAGCCGATGTCATTCCGCCCCGGCTTCAGGGCTTTGTGTACGTCTCCAGGCTGTGCTCCCTAGGCTGAGGTGCCCAGTCCTTCGCCTGGCTATGCGATGCTGCTGCGATGTCCGATCTCGAAGCGCTGCGCGACCGCATGCGCCAGTTCAGCGCCGAGCGCGACTGGCAGGCTTTCCATGACCCTAAGTCAGTCCTGCTCGCCCTCGTCGGCGAAGTCGGTGAGCTAGCCGAGCTGTTCCAGTGGCTGCCCGCCAGCACGGCAGCCGAACTCGCCAGGTCCGAGCCGCTCCGGACAAGGGCGGGCGAGGAACTCTCCGACGTTCTGCTCTACCTGATCCTGCTCGCAGATGTGCTGGGCATCGATCTCGGCGCGGCAGCTGACGCCAAGCTCACCGCCGCGGGGCGCAAGTACCCGGCGAGCTAGGCGCGCAGGGACTGCATCGCGCTGGTCCACCTGGCCAGCTCGGCGATCAGCGCCGTCGCGGCGCTCTCCATGATGTCGTTCGGCTGGAGCACCCGCTGCTCGTCCAGGAACTGCTGGACGAAGGGAATATTCACCGCATCGGTCATCGGCACCATCTTCAGTGCGCCCACCACCTGCTTCAGCATCTGCATGGCCCTGGTGCCCGCCGCCACCCCGCCGTAGGTCACGAAGCCAAGCGGCTTGTACTGCCACTCCTGGTTGAGATAGTCGATGGCATTCTTGATCGCCGCGTTGTAGCCGTAGTTGTACTCAGGAATCACGAACACAAACGCGTCGCCGCGCCTGATCGTCGCGCTCCAGTCCTTGGTGTGCTGGTGCACATACTCACCGAAGCGCGGATGCTTCGGCTCGTCGAACATCGGCAGGTTGACCTCCGCGAGGTCGATGAGCTCGACCTCGAAGTCGCCTGCCTTGACGGCACGATCATGGAACCAGGCGGCTACCGACGGCCCGACTCGGCCTGGCCGGGTGCTGGCGATGATGATCTGCAGGGTCGGCTTGGCCACTGTTGCCTCCAGTTGTCGCCCCATCCGGACTATGGGAGGTTATCGACCCCGCCTACCCGGCCCCCCATAGGGACGCCAGGTCGCGATCGACGCTCGCGGCCAGTGGCACGACCGGTCGCAGCAACGGCCGAGGCGGGGTCGCCTGCGTAATGTCGCAGTGCGAGAGCGCCGTGTCGTCCAGGAACCTGGTCAGCTGCGCGTAACTATGCCTGTCGTCGGCCGCCATCCGGTGATGATGCATGCGCAGCGGCGCGTACATATAGAGCCGATCCCGCGCCCTCGTCACGGCGACGTAGAAGAGACGCTGCTCTTCCTCCAGTCCGGCGGGCGTCGTCAGCGCCATGTCGCTCGGTACCGCGCCGTCGACGAGCTGCGGCAGGTGCACCACCGGCCATTCCAGGCCCTTGGCCGAGTGCATCGTCGAGATGACGAGGTAGTCATCGTCCAGGCGCGGCCGGCCGGCCAGGTCCGATGCTGACAGCGGCGGGTCGAGCGCGATCTGGACAAGCGCGTCATGCAGCGATGGGCTCGCGGCAGCTGCGTCCGCCAGCCGCTCCAGGTCAGCGAAACGCACCGCCGCGTCAGCGTAGCGAGCGGCGAGCGGATCCCGCAGCGCCGCCAGGATGGTCGTCGCGCGCTCGGCCGTGCTCTCGAGCTCGGCGGCCAGCATAAGCTGCCGCACCGTCGGGCCGACGGTGCTGGCCGGCCGCTGCGGCAGCGTGCCTTCAGCATCCGGCCACCGGCTCAGGGGCAGCGGCTCGGCGATGCGCAGCGTCTCGATGACGCGGCGCGCCAGCACCGGGCCAACGCCCTCATGCAGTCGAAGCAGGCGGAACCAGGCCAGGTCGTCGGCCGGGTTGGCGACGACCCTGGCGGCCGCGAGGAAGTCCTTGACGTGCGCCGCCTCGGTGAAGCGCAGCCCGCCGTACTTGACATACGGGATCCCGCGGGCTGACAGCTCGATCTCGAGCAGGTCGCTGTGGTTGGCTGCACGGACCAGCACTGCCTGCTCCTGGAGCCGGACGCCGGACTCGTGGTCGACGAGGATCCGGGCACAGATCTCCCTGGCCTGGGTGGCCTCGTCGTGACAGCGGATGAGCTGCGGCCGGTGCCCGTCGCCGCGCTCGGCAGTGAGCGACAGCTCAAGGCCGTCGAATTGCGGGCGGATCACATTCGCCAGTCCGAGCACGCCGCGGCGCGACCGGTAGTTGCGCGAGAGCCGGACGACCGACAGGTCCGCGAAGGTCGCGGTCAGGTCTCGCAGGTGCGTCGGGTCCGCGCCACGAAAGGCGTAGATCGCTTGCGCGTCGTCGCCCACGCACGTCAGGCCCTCGCCATCGGGCCGCAGGAGCCGCACGATCTCGGCCTGCACCGCGTTGACGTCCTGATACTCGTCGACGAGCACGGCGTCAAACAGGCTGCGCAGCGCTGGTCCGGCGGCCGGGTCCGCCAGCGCGGCGCGCCACAGCAGGAGCAGGTCGTCGAAGTCGACAACGCCGTGCCGCCGCTTGTAGCCGACGAAGTCGGTGAACAAGCCGGCGAGCTGCTCGGTGAACGGGATGCACCACGGGTACCCGGCCGCGACGACATCGGTGAGCTGGGTGCTGGTGCTGACACAGCGCGAGTAGATCTCGGCGCACGTCGCGGCCCGAGGGGTGCGGCGGCCGGTGCTCGTGCCGACGAGGCCGTTCGCGTCGCGGAGCGTATCCATGATGTCGGCGGCGTCCGCCGGATCGATGACGGTGAACTCGGGCGGCAGCGCGAACGCCTCGGCGTGTGCTCGGATGATCCGGTGCGCGACGGCATGGAAGGTGCCGCCGAAGATGCGCTCGGCCGCGCTGCTGTCCGGCGGCTGCGCCCTGGCGAGCATGTCGTCCGCTGCCCGCCGCGTGAAGGTCAGGAGCAGGATGCGGCTCGGCTGCGTGCCCTGCTCGCGGAGCCAGGCGGCGCGCGCTACGAGTGTGCCTGTCTTCCCAGTGCCAGCGCCAGCAAGAATGAGGAGCGGGCCGCCGCGATGCGTAGCGGCTCGTCGCTGATCGTCGTTGAGGACATCCAGAACGCTGGTCAGCTCCATAGACACTGAATGTATTCAGGCCCACTGACAGCGGCCTGGCAAGCGAGCGGAACCGGAGCCAAGATGGCGGTATCAGCAAGATGAAAACACCAGCACGCGTGGCGGTCGTGACCGGCGCATCGGCCGGGATCGGCAAGGCCTGCGCCGAGCGGCTCGCCGAAACCGGCTGGTCGGTCACCGGAGCGAGCCGGCGCGGCACTGGCGGAGCGGGCTGGACCGGGCTGGTCATGGACGTCGACAACGACACGGCGGTCCTGGACGGCGTCGCCGGCATCGCGGCGCGCGAGGGCCGGATCGACGCCCTCGTCGCCGCGGCGGGCTGGGGAGTCGCCGGAGCGGCCGAGTACACCACGATTGCCGAGGCGAAGGCGCAGTTCGAGACGAACTTCTGGGGCTGCGTCCGGGCCGTGCAGGCGGTCCTGCCGTACATGCGCGCGCAGCGCAGTGGCCGCATCGTGCTGATCAGCTCGATCGGCGGCGTGATCGGCATCCCGTTCCAGGCGTATTACAGCGCGAGCAAGTTCGCGCTTGAGGGCTTTGCCGAGTCGATGGCGTACGAGGTGGCGCCGTTCGGCGTGCACGTCACCCTGGTGCAGCCGGGCAACATCGCGACCGACTTCACGGCGCGTCGGCTGCTGGCTGCGGGCGGCGCGGGCGACTCGGCCTATGCCGCGGCGATGACGAAGGCGCTGTCGCTCATGGAGCGGGACGAGGCCAACGGCGCGCCCGCCTCGCGCGTCGCCGCCACCGTCGAGCGGGTACTGGCAGCCAGCCGGCCGCCGCGCCGGGTGTCGGTCGGCAAGGCAGGCGAACGGGCCGGCCTGGTGGCCAAACGGCTGCTGCCGTTCCGCGTGTTCGAGGCCGCGGCCAAGGGAAGCCTCGGCGTCGGCTGACGACCCCGTTCCCGTCCTGAACTTCGGTATCCTCGCGGGCCTCCCGCTGTCACCAGCCGAGCTCCCGCAGCCGTTCATCGGAGATGCCGAAGTAATGGCCGACTTCGTGGATCACCGTACGCCGGACCTGCTCCACGACTTCGGCCTCAGTCTGGCAAATCGCGCAGATGGCTCGCCGGTAGATAGTGATCCGGTCTGGCAGGACGCCGGCGTAGCTGGTGGTCCGGCTGGTCAGCGGGATGCCCTCGTAGAGGCCGAGCAGGCCGCGCGGGCCAGGGCCGTGCTCGACGAGGACAGCCACGTTTTTCATCAGCTCACCGAATTCCGGCGGCAGCGAGTCGAGCGCGGTGCCAACCATCCGCTCGAACGACTCCGGATCGACGATGATCACCCGACCATTGTCCGCCAGTCACCGGCACTGACGGGCGCCCGTACGCTGGTTCGCGTGACCGTGCCCGTCCCCGCCAGGCCCGTCCCCGCAGGCGGGCAGTTGCGGCCGACGCCAGCCGATATCGCCGCCGCCCGCGGCCAGACCATTCCGGATCTGGTGGCGCCCGGGCTGCGCGTCTTGTTCGCCGGGATCAATCCGAGTCTGTACTCGGCTGCCACCGGGCACCATTTCGCGCGTCCCGGCAATCGCTTCTGGCCAGCCCTGCACCGGTCCGGTTTCACGAGCCGCCAACTGCAGCCTGAGGAGCAGCCGCTCCTCCTCGATCTCGGCCTCGGCATCACCAATGTCGTAGCCAGGGCTACCGCCAGGGCGGACGAACTGGACGCCAGCGAGCTACGAGCGGGCGCCCGGGTACTGGCCACGCTGGCCCAGTCGCTGGGCGTGTCCTGGCTGGCGATCCTCGGCGTGACGGCCTACCGGACCGCCTTCGGGCGGCCGCAGGCCGTCGTCGGACCCCAGAGCGCCCGCCTCGGCGGCGCGCGGTTGTGGATCCTGCCGAATCCCAGCGGCCTCAACGCGCACTGGAGCGCTGGCGGACTAGCGGAAGAGTTCGGTCGGCTGCGCACGGCCGCCGATGGCTGAACTCAGTGCGGCTCAGCGCGCCCGATTATGACCGTGGCGTCCAGATTTTCGTCGCCTGCGACGCTAGTCGTCAGGCCAACGCCCGCCATGGCCGCCTTCGTCAGCTCTGCCTGCCGGTCGCTGGTCTCGATCAGCAAGCTGCCGCCTGGCGCGAGCCACTCAAGCGCCTGTGCCGAGACCCGGCGATGGACGTCGACGCCGTCGCTGCCGCCGTCGAGCGCCACCAGAGGCTCGTGCAGGCGCGCCTCCGGCGGCATCAGGCCGATCTCGCCAGCCGGCACGTAGGGCGCGTTCACGACGAGGACGTCGACCCGGCCACGCAGGTCAGGGGGCAGCGGGTCATAGAGATCACCCTCGTGCACGTGGCCGCCGATCGCCGCGAGATTGCGGCGCGCGTACGCGGTCGCACCGGGATCGATGTCGGCCGCATGCAGGTCGGCGCCGCCAAGCGCGGTCGCGACGGCAAGGCCGACTGCGCCGCAGCCGCAGCACAGGTCGAGGACGACAGGCTGGGCCACTGTCCCGGCGGCAGAAGTCACCGCGGCGACCGCCTGGCTGACCAGGAACTCGCTGCGGCGCCGGGGCACGAAGACACCCGGACCGACGACGACCCGCAGCCCGCAGAATTCCGCCCAGCCGAGGACGTGCTCAAGCGGCAGGCCAGCGGCCCGGCGGTCCACCATCGAGGCGAGGTCGGCCGCCGTGCGCGCTGTGGCGATAAGCAGCCGCGCCTCGTCCTCGGCAAACACGCATCCCGCGGCCCGCAGCCGCGCGACGATTGCTGGCATGTCGGCTACCAAGGCATCGACGTGCTCGTGAAGTGCGTGAGCGTATCGATGTCTGCCATCTTGTGAACGTGGCGCGGCGGCGTCTCGAAGGTGGCGTACGGCCGAACCCGGATGACTACCCGCTGCTCGTCCTGCGCCATCTGGGCGATCTGCGGGCGGCGGCTGGCGGGCACCTCTTCGCCGGCCATCAGGCCGATCACCCGTGTGAGGACGTCCGTGGCCAGCTCAGGGTCGCGCTCCACGACGCCCTTGCCGTAGACCTGGAGGTAGGACAGCGGCCATGACTCATCGAGAATGCAGAGGCTGACTCGCCCATCATGGTCGACCGCTTTGGCCTTGCCCCGCTCGGCCATGGTCGAGACCAGGAGATCCTCGCCGTCCATGACGTAGTAGACGACCGTCATGGCCGGGCCGTGTTCCTTGCGCGCGTAACCGAATATGCAGGTGCGGTGGTCCCGAACAAACTGCCGGCGTTCGTCCTGGTTCACGGTGCTCTCCTTCGCGTCCACCTCGTAGCGCCCGCGAGGTCGGCCGCGCAGGTCACCTGGTGAACATGGCGATGGCGATGAACTGGCACGCCGCGGCGGCGCAAACACAGGCATGGAAGACTTCGTGATAGCCAAATACTGCCGGAACGGGGTCGGGCCAGCGGCGGTGGTAGGCAAGAGCGCCGACCGTGTACAGGATCCCGCCGGCGATCATTAGCGCTCCCGGCCAGGCGCCTTGATGCATCCACACGGCCGGCAGCGACAGGCCGGCTGACCAGCCGAGTCCGACGAACACAGCGCCGACCACCCTCTCGGGCGCGCTCATCCAGGCCAGGTGGATCACCGCAGCGGTCAGGGTTATGGCCCACAGGATGATCAGGCCGGCCAGCCGGAAGACGCCGTGCGTGGCCAGCATGAAGGCAGGAGTCGCCGTCCCGGCGATGAGGAAGAAGATCATCACATGGTCGAGGCGCTGGAGTCGCCGATTCCACGCAGGGCTCCAATTGCCGCGGTGGTAGAGCGCGCTGGTCCCGAACAAGGCGGTCACGCTCGCCGCGTAGATGGCGTCGGCGCTGTGCTGCGCGACACCGTGCGCGCGGGCTATCAGCAGCGTCCCGCACACCAGCGACGCCGAGAACCACAGGAGGTGCAGCCACCCACGCATGGTCGGCTTGACGTAGAACACGGCGCGCTTCGCGTCATACAGTGCCGCGGGGGCGGTCATAGGCACTCCTCAGCAGTCGGACGCCGCCGAGGTCAAGAGCAGCCTGAGGCGACGCACCGCCGACGCGGAGTATCGCCTGCTATGAAGGTACGACACGGCCGGAGGCACTTCAACCAGGAGTTCGGGACGTCCCTGCCCGATTGCAGGCCAAAGCCCGCCCTGCTCGCGATGCCTTTGACGGCAACTCAAGCAGGACGGGCAGCACCCGTCGGGATGACGGGCTCTATGCGCCTATCGGCTCTCCGAGTTGTGAGAGCCAGGCTGGTTAGATCGGGGTGACCTGCTCGGCCTGAGGGCCCTTGGCGCCCTGGCCTGCGGTGAACTCGACCCGCTGGTTCTCTGCAAGACTGCGGAAACCGTCAGTCTGGATGGCGGAGTGGTGCACGAAGACGTCGGCGGTGCCGTCGTCGGGGGCGATGAAACCGTAGCCCTTGTCAGCGTTGAACCACTTCACAGTGCCCTGAGCCATGTTGCTTTCTCCTGCTGTACGACCTTCGGGATCCACGGATGTGTCTCCCGGGCTGCGCGGCCGCCTGCCCTAAGGCTGGAATCTGGATGCCCATCGGCGCCCGCTGTCTGAATTTCGCAGGCGCTCTTACACGTGCACGAACTTCGACTACAACCAACTGTACCCAACAACCATCG
>DASXKI010000458.1:0-14460 GCA_036496945.1 Streptosporangiaceae bacterium
CGGGTTGGCCACGGCCGGGTTCTTGGCGAGGATCTTGAGGTTGAGCCGGTTCGGCCACCACTCGCTGTTAGCGTCACCCTTGGTGGGGTGCGTGAGGCCGTGCAGGACCGGACATCCCCCGCTCTCAGGGGTCGAGTCCTCGATGACTACTGGATCATGGTTCTCGGACATACGAAATCCTTCCGGACTAGGCGGGTCACGGTACCCAGGAGCTGCTGGCGGTAGAACAGTCGGGGCACAGGCCCCAGTAGATGACCTCGGCCTCGTCGATCGAGAAGCCGCGGTCGTCGGACGCGGTCAGGCAGGGCGCCTCGCCGACCGCGCAGTCGACGTCAGCGACCACACCGCACGACCGGCACACGACGTGATGGTGGTTGTCCCTGACGCGTCCCTCGAACCGGGCGGGGCTGCCGGCCGGCTCGATGCGCCGCAGGAGTCCCGCCGCCGTGAGCGCGTGGAGTGCGTCATAGACGGCCTGAAAGGAGACATGGCCGATGCGATCGCGCACCCCGGACGCGATCGCATCCACGCCGAGGTGGTCACCGTCCCGGACGGTCTCGAGCAGTGCGACGCGGGCGGCCGTAACCCGCAAGCCGGCGCCACGCAGATCCTCGGCGGAGGTCGTCGTCTGGGATGCAGTCATAGCGCCAAGACCCCTACCCCCGTAAACGCGAACGATACAAGAAAACGAACTGGGCAAGTCTAGCGCCGCGGCAGGCAACGCCCGCTTCGGGGGTCGCATGACGCGAGATCGTCATGGCTGCCGATCTACTGCGGAAACGGCAGCAGCAGGGTTCCAGCCACGCTGTTGGCAGGTGACGTCGCGACTACGCCGACATGCCGGCGGCTTACTGTGGTTGCGACTTGCTGGTGAAAAGCGGCGTGGCGGCTGCACGCCGCCATGCCGCCTGCTGGTAGCGCATCATCGCCACCAGCATGGCGATCCCGGTGACGGCGCCGGCCACAAGCGCGGCGACCAGCGAGTGCCCGGATAGGACGCCGACGAGCAAGCCGACGGCCGAGCCCGCCAGTACGGCAGTCACCACGGCCACCATGCCAGCGACCGTCCGGAATCCCTGCCCGCGCCCTGCCTGCAGGCCCTGCACCTCCAGCCGCTCCGGCACCGGGACGCTCAGCAGGTACGGCGTCAGTTCGGGAGCGACGTCGAAGTAGTAACCGCGCAGCCGGGCGATCCGGCGGGCGTATCCGTGGTCTTCGATTCCCGACTGAAGCGTCCGTTCGAACGTCACCAGCCCGATAAAGGCGAGGGTGGGGAGCAAGATCAGGCCGAACGCGTAGAACGCTGTGCCCACATGAGTAGCCGTCGCGATCAGCCCGAGCGCGACGAGACTGCCGGAGATCGAGCTCAGGAACATCGTCGCCCGTCCCACAGACTCGGCTGTAGTCGTCGACCGGGCACCCTGGAGCGTGAAGTGCTCCGTCGTGATCATGGTCACCGCAGCCGGGCGAGGCCCGGCGTCGCCCTGGTTGCCGTTGCCCCGCTCGTCTATCGTCGCGGCCCCCCCGCTCGCTTGGTCGATGCCTCGGCTCCAGGCTAACTCGGTGATCACGGCGAGACAGGCAGGCCATGCCGCGGCCAGGCTGCGGGCTTCAGGACGCGGTGGGATCGCTACCTCCCCCGGACCGGCTGTAACGATCCACGCTCCTGTTATGCGTCGCGGGTGACCATTCGCCAGGTTCAGGAATGGAGTAGCTGGTCGTAGACGGCCTGCGAGGCAGCGCACGGGGAGATTCCGAGCTCGTCGCGAAGGGTCGCGCGCAGGCTGGCGTGGACGTTAAGCGCCTCGGCCACGTTGCCCTGGGCGGCCAGGGCACGCATGAGCACCTGATAGCCGCTCTCCCGAAGCGGGGCCCGAGTGACGAGATCGCGGCCTGCCCGCACTGCTGCGGGGAGCTCCGTCCCGCCGATCCCGAGAGCTGCCACAGCGTAGGACTCCAGGGCCCTGAGCTGGATACCCGCCAGATGCTGGCGCTGCTCGCCGATCCAGGGCGCGTCTTCGCCGGGCAGGAACTCGCGCTCGGCGACGAACATGGCAACCAGGGACGGGCCCCAGGCCTGCCTCCAGCGACCCAGAGCGACCTGTGACTCGGCGCGGTGCGCGGCGGCTGTTGCGGCCTCCACATCGACCTGAGTGTCCGGACCCAGCATCAGGCGCAAGGCCGTCCGGCCGTCGATGGATCCTGCGCCGAGGAGCTTGCGCAGCTTGGAGATCAGCGCATTGAGCCCGATATCGGCTGCTGTAGGGAGCTGACGCGGCCAGATAGCTTCAGCCAGCTCGTCACGGCCGGTGAGCCGCTGCCGGTTGAGGACCAGGTAAGCGAACAGCAGTCTGCCCTGGCGGCCAGGCAGGCGGCTCTCCAGCCGCTCGCCATCCCGTTCGATGACGGTCGGCCCGCATAGCTGGATCCTCGTGGTGGCTGGCGCCAAGGTCACGCCAACATTGTGCCAATAACGTGGACGTATACCAGCAGGAGGAGGAAGCGATGGCCAGGATCATCCAGTGCGAGTGCGGGTTCGTGGCCCGGGGACAGACCGACGCCGAGGTAATCGACGCGATCCGGGCTCACATGCGGGACGACCATCCCGATCTCCTAGCCACGGTCGAGCAGGAAGACCTGCTCGGCTGGATCAAAGTGGAGTAGGCCAGAACCATGGGAGGCCAAGATGACCGCGCAAGACACCGCCACGAAATACGACAGGTACACCAGAGGTGACGTCCTGGTCACACCGCAGTGGCTCGAAGACCACCTTGGCGACCCTGCGCTGCGCATCGTCGAGGTCGATGTAAGCCCGGCAGCTTACGACGCCGGCCACATCGACGGCGCCGTGCTGTGGAATATCTACAGCGATCTGAAGGACAGCAGCTACCAGCTCACCGGCCAGTCAGGCATCGAAGATCTCTTCGCTCGATCCGGCATCAGCCCGGATTCCACCGTGGTCGTCTACGGCTACGGGCCAGCGATGGGCCTCTGGCTCTTGAAGCTGTACGGCCACGCCGACGTCCGCATCCTCGACTGCTCGCGGGCCACGTGGCAAGACGAAGGCCGCCCCTGGACCAGCGCGGCGGCCAATCCCGTCGCCACGCGGTATCCGCTCCATAGCCAGGACGAGCAGGTCAGGGCCGACCAGCGGACGGTCGAGGCCGCGATCGGCGATCCGGCGCGCACTATTGTCGACGTGCGGACCGAAGCGGAATACCGCGGCGAACGATTCTGGCCATCCGGCGGCTCCGAGCCAGGCGGCCGTGCCGGTCACATTCCCTCGGCCGTGCATCTGCCGGTCGACAGCATCCTTGATGAGCGCGGGTCGTTCCGCACCGCAGCCGAGCTGCGAGAGCTGTTCTCACCAGTCGGGCCAGCTGGCGACGGAGAACTGATCACGTATTGCACCATCGGCGGCCGCGCCTGTACCGCCTGGTTCGCCTTGACGTACCTACTGGGCTACAAGCACGTCGCGGTCTACGACGGCTCGTGGGCGGAGTGGGGCAAGCAGCCAGCCACACCCGTCGAGAGCTCCTAGCATCATGCCTCTCACGTGCAGGTCCAGCCGCCATCGACCACAAGGGTGTGGCCGGTGACGTAGCTGGAAGCATCCGATGCCAGGAACAGCAAAGGCCCGTCGAGCTCCTCGATGGACGGGGCGCGTCCCAGCAGGGTCTGGCTCCCGATCTCCGCGACGAAGCCAGGGTCAGCTAGCATCCCGGTCAGCTCGGTGGCGAAATACCCCGGAGCGAGCGCGTTGACGCGCACCCGCCGCGGGCCCCACTGGGCGGCCAGATGACGAGTCAGGCCGACCAGCGCGGCCTTCGTCGAGTTGTAGGCGGCCATCGGGGCGCGCGAGGTGACTAGGCCGTAGATGGACGCGATATTGATCACCGAGGCGTACTCGCTGGTGAAGAGCAGTGGCGCCATCAGGCGGCACAGGTCCAGGACGGCAATCAGGTTGACCTGTACGACCGTTTCCAGTTCGCTGAGGCTCTGATCTTCCAGCGGGCCGTCATCGCACACCCCGGCGTTGTTGACCAGGATGTCGAGCTGGCCGAATCTCTCTGCTACCGCGGCGGCCAGCGCCTGACGGTGCGCTGGAGAAGCGATGTCGCCTGCCACTGCGACGGCTTCGAGCTCACCGGCCAGTTGCTCCAGGCGGTCCGCGCGCCGGGCAGTCACCACAACATCGGCGCCGGCCTCGCGCAGCACCCGTGCAAACCGCCCGCCCAGGCCTGAGGAGGCGCCTGTGACAAGAGCTACCCGGCCGGAGAGAAGCCCGCTTCTCGTCCCCATCCCCCACCGTCCCAGCACGGGCACGCCTGAGCTCGTCATCTACTCGGCTCGCAGCGTATCGCCTCGGTTCACATCAGCATGACGGGATCGCCGCGCCGGATCGGGCCGTCGGCGATCACGTCGGCATAGACGCCCACGTTCACGTGATTGTTCTGCGCGGCAGTGCGCAGGATGCCGGAATCCTTCGGCAGGTCCCCCTGCGGCAGAGTTGTCATGACGCAACGGCCGCAGGGTCCGGTGATCCGCAAGCGGGCCTGGTCCCCGATGGCGACGGTGTGACCGATCCAGTCGTCCTCGGCGAACCCTTGCTCGTCCGGGCCGGTCGAGACCACGATGTTCGGCCGGAAACGCCGCACCTCGAACCGTCCCGGCGGGTACAGCGCGCGCAGGCGATCGATTGTGGCTGTGGTCAGCAGGTGAACGACGGCTACGTCGAAGAACGTCCCCGTCGGCAGGTCGAAGTCCGTGACCGTATCCCTGAAGTCCAGACCTTCCACATCAGGCCAGTACTCCTCGGCGGTCGAGCCCGGCGACTGGCCGGCCTGCAATGCTTCCGCGAACGTGACTTCGCGGCCGAGCACTGCCGACAGTATCTGCGGCAGGTCGGCCTGGTCGCTGGTCACGGCGGTTCCGTCGGGAAGCGTCAGGCGTACGGCAGGAAGCTCCGATCCTGGCTGCGGCGGCTCGAGGTAGACGGCGCGGAAGTCGAGGAAGTTGCCCCACTTGCGCGGATTCTTCGCGCCCGCGACCTTGCCGGTGGCCGCGTCCACCACGGCGAACTGGCGATCCCCCAGCAGGCCACGCGCCGTGACCTCGGCGGCGTTGAGTTCCTCTCCCAGCATTGACTTCACCGGATAGCGCCACAGCGCAGCGACGGTTCCACGCCCGGCGTCGGCTGAGGCCGTATACGGCCGGTCTGCTTGCATGACGGCCCCCAAACCAGCGGCGGAATGCCAGGAATCGGGCGTCCCCGGCCGAGGTCCCTGTAACCAAGCGTAGGAGGAAGATGACGCGACGCTCGTGCCAGGTCGCACCGGAGTTTTGCTGCGGCGCGACTGACACCGCACATGCGCGCTACACGACACGGCGGCTGGCGCCGGAATGCCGTCAGCTCCGGCAGACGCGCTGGATGAGGTCCTGCCAGCCCTGTGTGATCCGTTCGGCGGTCATCTGCGCAGGTTCTGTGAGGTCGGACGCCGACAAGTACAGCAGGAGCGGGCCATCCAGGGCGGCGGTGAGCTGTACGGCCAGGACGTCGAGGTCGGTGGGGCCGAGGCTCACCTGCCCGAGAAGCATCCGGATGTGCACCTGGGAGATTGGCGTCTGCGATCCGGCAGGGATGGGCTGGCTGCCGTCCAGCGCGGCCCGCGCGATCTCGCGGTGGTCGATCAGGAAGCCGACACGGGCGCGGCCGTAGGCGATCAGGCGGTCGACCGGCGGGGCGCCAGGGCCTAGCGGCGGCGGCCCGGACAGCACCTGCTGCTGGAAGGCGCGCTCGTCGTCGTCCAGCAGCGCCTGAAAGATCCCCGCCCGGGAGCCGAACCGGCGGAACACCGTCCCCTTGCCCAGGCCCGCCCGGTCGGCCAGCGCGTCCATGGTCAGTTTGTCCGCGCCCTGCTCGGCCAGCATGTCGCGGGCGGTGGCCAGCAGATGCAGCCGGTTGCGCGCGGCGTCAGCGCGCTCGCCGCGGGGCGCCGCCAAAGGCAACAGGAGCCGGTCCACGGAGGTCACTCTACCGGCCGGAATACTAACCGGGGTATAGTCCGTTTACTCGGCACAGCCCGCGAGAGGCGCCACAGGTCCGCTGATGGCGCCCTATCAAGGAGGACCAGCGATGAGCACCACAGACGTTTCTGACCGGTTCACGGCGCTCCCCGACGACCAGGCGCTCACAGCGACCGTCACCGCCCTGGAGGAGCACGGGTTCAGCGTCGAGGTCGTCGACGGACTGGACGCGGCACGCGAGGCTGTCCTCGCGCGAATCCCGCGCGGCTCGTCGGTGATGACCAACACCTCCGTGACGCTGCAGGAGACTGGCATCGCGGACGCGATCAACGACGACGGGCCGTACGAGTCGGCGCGCAACAAGATGTTCGCGCTCGACTTCGCGACCCAGGCGCAGGAAATGAAGGCGATCGGCGGCCAGCCCGACTACGCCCTCGGCAGCGTGCACGCGGTCACGCGCGACGGGACGCTGGTCATCGCGTCCGCCTCCGGTAGCCAGCTCGCGTCCTATTCGTGGGGAGCCGCCAACGTCATCTTCGTCGTCGGCGCGCAGAAGCTGGTCCCGACGCTGGAAGCGGCGCACCAGCGGATCTACCAGCACAGCCTGATCCTCGAGGACGCCCGCGCGCAGGCCGCGTACGGTCAGCACAGTTCCGTCGGCAAGGTCCTGGAAATCCACCAGGAGCTGCCCGGCCGTATCCACGTGGTCCTCATCCGCCAGTCGGTCGGCTACTGACGAGCCCATGCCAGCACTAGTGTCTTCTGCCCGGCGACCTCGGATCGCCGTGCTCGGCGCTGGGCACTCCGGCCCGGTGATCGCTCGGGTTGCGATAGATGCCGGCTACCCCGTGTCGATCGCCGCCTCCGGCGACCCGGAGCAGATCGAGCTGATCACGCAGGTCCTGATACCAGGGGCGGAGGCCCGGTGGGCAGCCGATGCCACCGCGGGCGCCGACATCGTGGTGCTGGCGATCCCACTGCACAAATTCGGGACACTGGACCCATCCCTGGTATCGGGCAAGCTCGTCGTCGACGTGATGAACTACTGGCCGGCCGTCGACGGCGTGGTGCCGATGTTCGACGATCCCCAGCGCGGCAGCAGCGAGATCGTCCAGCGCCGGCTGGCCTCCTCGACGGTCGTCAAGGCCCTGAACCACATCGGCTACCACGAACTTGACGACGAGCGGCGGCCTGCAGGCTCGCCAGATCGGCGCGCGCTTGGCGTCGCTGCCGATGACCGGCGCGCCCTGGGCGTCGTCGCGGATCTTGTCGAGCGCATTGGCTACGACGCGGTCCAGCTCGACAGCCTGAGCGCCGGGCGCTTCCTCGAACCCGGCGGCCCCGTCTTCGGCGTGTCGCTGAGCCGGTTCGAGTTCGAGCGTGCCCTGCGGGCCAACGCTGCCTAGCGGAAGCCACCCCGTTCCCTATCTGTACTAGACAGGAAGACTGCACGTGAATCAGCCACCACTCATCCTCGGGCTCGACACCTTCGGTGACGTCACGCATGACGAGCAGGACAAGCCGATCTCGCATGCGCAGACGATCCGAGACGTCGTCGAGGAAGGAGTACTGGCCGAGCAGGTAGGCGCCGACTTCTTCGGCATCGGCGAGCACCACACCGATGACTTCCCGATGCCGGCGGCCGACGTCGTGCTCGGCGCGATCGCAGCGCGCACAACCCGCATGCATCTAGGGTCGGCGGTCACGGTACTCAGCTCCGACGATCCAGTCCGGGTGTTCCAGCGGTACTCCACTCTCAATGCCATCTCCGGCGGCCGGGCCGAAGTCATCCTCGGCCGGGGCTCGAGCATCGATTCGTTTCCGCTATTCGGCTACGACCTGGCCGACTACGAGGACCTCTTCGATGAGAAGGCCGGCCTGTTCGCGGAACTGCTGAAAGGCGGGCCGGTTACCTGGCAGGGCAAGACCCGCGCGCCGCTTTTCAACCAGGACGTGGTCCCGCACACCGAACACGGGCCGTTCCCGGCCTGGATCGGCGTCGGCGGCAGCCCGCAGTCAGTCATCCGCGCAGCCCGCTACGGTTACTCGCTGATGCTCGCCATCATCGGCGGGCCGCCAGCGCGATTCGCGCCCTTCTCTGAGCTCTTCCAGCAGGCGCTGGAGCGCTTCGGGCGCGCTCCCCTGCCTGTCGGCGTGCACGCGCCCGGTCATGTCGCCGTTAGCGACGAGCAGGCACGTGAGGAGTTCTGGCCGCGCTACCGGGATGTCATCGCGAGCGTCGCCAAGACACGCGGGTTCGCAATCCCGACCAGGGACTCGTTCCTGCGCGAGGTCGGGCCAGGCGGGGCGCTGTACGTGGGATCGCCCGAGACCGTTGCGCAGAAGATCGCCGCGAACTTGACCGTCCTCGGCGCGAGCCGCTTCGACCTCAAATACGGCATGGTCGGAATTTCGCATCAGGCGGTCATGACCAACATAGAGCTGTACGGCACGCAGGTCATCCCGCGCGTCCGCGAACTGATGGCCTGACCCGCGAAGGCGGTTGGCCTGACCGCGAAAGCGGGCGCTCAGCCACCGCGCGGGCCAAGCAACGCGCGGCAGACGTCACCAATGTCGACAATCCCGACGAGGCCGGCGTTGCTGACTACCGGCAGGTGCCGCTTTCCCGCGGTGATCATTGCTTCGGCTGCCTCACGAATGCTCGCCGTCGCGGTGATGATGGTCGGATTGGTGGTCATGAGGTCCAGGATCCTGACGTCGTTGACGTCCAGCTGATCCGCCACCGCCTGGGCAATGTCGGCGTCGGTGATGAGGCCGATCGGACGCCTGGCCTGCTCTTCATCGATGACCACCAGCGCAGTCTCGCCTGCGTGCTTCATCAGATAGGCGGCCGCGGCTAGGTGAGCGTTTGTCTCCACTGTCGTCAGCGCTGGCCGCATAACGTCGGCGGCTGTGGCCGGAGCACCCGGCCTCGACGAGGACGGCTTCTCCGCCGAGGATCCCGCCATGATCCGCTCCGTTTCCAGCGATCTCGCCGTGATCCGCCGAGCATCCAGCACATCAGCCGTGCAGTGGCCAGGCCGAAGGGAGCCTGGAGACCTGTGGGCGGCTGAGGCGCATCTGGCCGACTCCCGCGGACGTGCCAGATTGGTCCTACCGCCAGCTGGCCAGCCTGAAACTGCCTGCCACCGCCCTCCTCGGTGCCTGCCGAGCCTGGAGGCGGACCGCCCTCCGGCATGCTGTCGTCGCAATCGCCGCGATCGTCGCGATCGTCGCGAAGCGGAATCGGCGAGGTTTGGCGACCCGCGCCTGTGGGGACTTAGGGCGACAGGCCACGGGACGGAAGCGCCCACTTGGCCGCTGGCCATGTTTATTCGCATGTAGGCCGGCGGTCTGTTTCGCTGAGTCGCTGCTTTCGATGCTGTCAACGCTCACCACCCGCGTGGCGGGGCCGGGGAACCTCGCGGGCCTGCCTGAGCCGCCAAAGAACATCTCAGACGTTACGCGTCAAACCGAGCGGAGGAAGCCATGCCATGTGAGCATCGGGAAAATCGTGTTAACCATCGGCCACCAAAGCGCGCAAAGGCCAGGTGGTGGGCGGCCGCTGGCGTAGCAGGCCTAGCTGTCTTCGCCGCTGCGTGCGGGAGCTCCTCGCCGTCGACGAGCACTTCGTCGCCGGCGTCGAAGGCACCAGCTTCGACCACTCCGAAGGCTTCCCCGTCCGCCTCCCCGTCAGCCACGGCCTCAGCGACAGCCCTGAAGACCGCGAAGATCGGCGGGGTGACCGTGCTCACGAACGCCAAGGGCTTCACCTTGTACTCGTTCGCCCCGGATACGGCGACCAAGTCGGCCTGTAGCGGAGCGTGCGCCGCGGCCTGGCCGCCGGTGGCAGGACCAGCGACGGCCGGCGCGGGCGTCACGGGCAAGCTGAGCACGATCACGCGATCAGGCGGCTCGACGCAAGCGACGTATAACGGGCATCCGCTCTACACTTTCGCCGGCGACAGCGCGCCAGGCCAGGCGTCGGGCAACGGCCTCAACAATTTTGGCGGATTGTGGCATGAGGTGACCGCATCCGGCGCGGCTGCTCCCGCGACCAGCAAGTCATCCGGCTCGGGCGGCGGAATCCCCGGCTACTAACCGGCGTCGAGGAGCCCGGATGCGGGACATGGACACCGAGCGCGCGCGGCGGCTAGGAACTAGTCGGGAGCTGATGCTCGGCTTGCGGCTGGCCGGGGCCGGGCTGCTGGTCGCCGCGGGCGCGATCCACCTTGACCTGTACCTGACCGGCTACCGGTCGATCCCGACGATTGGCTGGCTGTTCCTGCTCCAGGTGATCGCCGCCTTCGTCCTGGCCGTCGCCGTGCTGGTGACCGGTAGTCGCCTCGCCGCCGCCGCGGGCGCCGGGTTCGCCGTGGCGACTCTAGGCGGCTACCTTCTGACCGTCTGGATCGGACTGTTCGGGTTCAAGGAGGTCCGCACGACCGCCGGGATCGTCGCGGGCGTAATCGAGGTCGCCGCCTTCGCGGCGCTTGCTGCCCTCGCGGTCCTGCCTGACCCGCTCGGTCAGCCTGCCGGGGCAACGCCTCCGCGCAATGCGGCGCTGGCCAGATTGCAGGCGGGCGTTCCGGGCGCGGGCCTGGCGATCGCGGGCCTGTGCCTCGTCGCGCTGGCGCTGCTGGGCGTCGCCGTTGCCGGGGCGGGCAGCCCGGCGACGCCAGCCAACACCGCCGGAAGCCACCCAGAACTGAAGACTACGCAGATCAGCGGAGTGACAGTGGTCACCAACGCCCAGGGCTTCACGCTGTACTGGTTCGCCCCTGACACGCCGACCAAGTCGAACTGCAATGGGACGTGCGCCGCCTACTGGCCGCCAGTCACCGGGAACCCATCAGCCGGCCCTGGCGCCACCGGCACCCTCGGCACCATCAAGCGGTCAGACGGCTCGACCCAGGCCACCTACGACGGGCACCCGCTGTACACCTACATCGGCGATACTGCCCCGGGCCAGGCGAGCGGTAACAACCTCAACCTCAACGGCGGACTCTGGCGCGAAGTGACCGCGTCCGGGTAAGGAAGGCGACATCGGAAGCCCCGACCTGGAGTACACCGCGGAACTCCTCCGCCACTTCGCCGATCTGCGAGACGGCACACACGGCGGCGCCGCGGCCCGGCCGGACAAGGAGCGTCTCTTCACCGCGGCGGCCGCGCTGCTTGATCCGCACGCCCGGCAGGCATTGACGGAGATCAACACAGACTTGCTGCTGGCCTCCGGTGAGGTGACCGCCACCGGGGTAGGCCATCGCGGCGGCGGAGTCGACGCCATCTGGGCGCTCTCATGGCCCGAGCAGCAGGCAGCCGGGACCAATCCCGTCATCATTCGCGCGTACTACAGCGCAGGCGCTCACCACCCGCATCTGCAGACGGGCACCGCCGGCGACTGGCCGCTGAACGTGTTCGACGAGAAGCAGGCAGCGGCACAGCTTCCGACCCTGCGGGCCATGGCGTCGGCCGACCTCCACAACCTAGTCCTGCAACGGGATTACAGGATCATTCCGGCCATCGTCAACGGATGGACGCCGTAACCGGATCGCTCCTGTCCCCCACGGATCCTGCTTGCAGCAGAACGCCGCCACGGGATCGGTGACCCTCAGATTCCTGTGTGCTCAGCTCGGACCGGGTCGGGATCAGGTACGTGCGGCATCAGCGCATCCGGGGGGATCGCGCCGAAGCGGCCTGCCTGGAAGTCTTCCAGTGCCTGCATAACTTCGTCGCGCGTGGACATCACGAACGGCCCGTAATGCGCGACCGGCTCTCCGATAGGCTGCCCGCCCAGCACGAGGAGCTCGAGATCGTCAGTGCCGGAATCCTGCGCGTCGTCGGCCCGAATCGACATCCAGTCCCCTGCGCCGAACGCCACCAGCTGGCCGCTTCGCACCGGCCGTCCCCCGGTGCCCGCCCGCCCGGATCCGGCCAGGACGTAGACGAGTGCGTTAAAGCTGGGATTCCACGGGAGCTTAAGCAGTGCCCCCGGCGACACGCTGGCATGGACGAGCGCCATCGGCGTGTGGGTTGACCCTGGGCCGCGGTGTTCACCTAGCTGGCCCGCGATCACTCGCACCAGACTCCCGGCATCAGCCGAGGAGAGGAGGGCCACCTGGCCTGCTTCGAGGCTCTGATAGGCGGGCGGGATGAACTTGTCCTTGGCCGGCAGATTCACCCATAGCTGGATGCCGTGGAACAGGCCGCCCGAGACCACGAGATCCTCAGGCGGTGTCTCGATGTGCAGGATTCCGCCGCCTGCGGTCATCCACTGCGTGGCCCCGTTAGTGATCAGGCCGCCGCCCCCGTGGGAGTCCTGGTGGGCGAAGGTCCCGTCGATCATGTAGGTCACCGTCTCGAACCCGCGGTGGGGGTGCCACGGAGTGCCCTTGGGCTCGCCGGGCGCGTAGTCGACCTCGCCCATCTGGTCCATATGCACGAACGGGTCCAGAGCCTGCATGCTCATCCCGGCGAAGGCCCGGCGTACCGGGAATCCCTCACCTTCGTAGCCGGCCGGCGCAGTGGTGACCGAGACCAAGGGACGCTCAGCCCCCAGCGCCACGCCAGGGCTGGTTATTCTCGGCAGCGTAGCCCGGTCCGTGACTGTAACCGCGGGCATTGGGTCCTCCCCCGTCAGATGCCGTAACCCGATCCGGCTAATTCGGAACTGTCGGCATTCTCGCCACGCAGCCGGGCATCTGCTGGCAAGAGGCACCTCCCTGGCGGCCTCTCTCGACAGCTTTACCCTGGCGCATCGCGTCGGCAAACGGCCATTAGCCCAGCCCGCCGCGCAGCGTGTGCGTCCGCCCGGCCGGCCATGTGGCTTCGATCATCGCCGGATGCGGGGTAAAAGCTTCTAGCCCAGGCGGCGAACTAGTCACAGAACTTCGAGAAGCCGGCCGGGATCAACTCCGATGTGGTGCCATCGGTGGCAGAGCATGTCTCCTCCGAGCTGGGTGGCTCGTAGCCAGCCACTGACAGGAGTGGCGCTGATGGACCACGTACGTCTGGGCAGGACAGCTCACTGACCGAGACGCCGGTTCGTCCGAGACGTCTGTACTCCATGGGTATCTCCTTCGCTTGAACGCCGGTCCTCTGTGTGATGAGCAGGCTTATAGCCAGGAACGGGGTAGCATTTCGCGCGTCTGGGCTATGAGCTGGCTGTGCGCGACACGAGCCCGATCGTCGTGGAACGCGCCGGGGCTCTCAACCTTCGGGCTGCGTGGCGCTACTTGCCCGTCCCGGCATGCATTCGGTGCCGTGTGTTCGTCAGCTGACGAGTTGCTGGCCGCCGTCGATGTCGTACGTCGCGCCGGTGAGCGCGGTGTTGCTCATGATGTGGATGGCGAGTGCGGCGACGTCGGCGGGGCTTACGACGCGGCCGATTGGAAGCGCCGTGCGCAGCTCATTGCGGCGCTCCTCGAGTTGATCTCCGAGCAGCGACGCTGACAACGGCGTGTCGACGAAGCCTGCCGCGATGAGGTTGACGCGAACCGGCGCAAGCTCAAGCGCGAGAGCCGCAGTGAACGGTGGCAGCACGGCGGTGGCGGCCGGCACGATCCCGACGCCGTGACCGATGCGCCGACCGCCGGGCCCAGGCCGGACCTTTGAGGGCGCTTCAGGGATGGACAACGCTACGGATATATCAGCGTCCGGGCGCCAGCCCAGGCCCGGCATGATTCCCGGTACGAGCCAGCAGGTAACCTCGGCCAACGGCCGAGCCAGCTGGTAGTTCGCTCAGCACGCCGCTACCTCTCGGCTCCCTCGGCCTGATTTGTGGTTTATATGTGCTGGTCAGTGGCCTGATCCGGCGCGACCTCACCGCTCGTCGCCCTCGGGGTCTCCGGGTGAAACTGGGGCTAGTTGCCCTCCGCGATGACCGCGATGCCTTCGGCATTGTCCGTGCGGAGGTGGCTTATGGCCTGGTGTTCGCAACGAAGTACCCAGCCATGACGCCTCCGGTCCGGACAGTCTTGGACGAGCCAGTCCCACAGATTGCCAAGCTACTGCGTGTGCGGGAAGGCAGCCACGACTGCGCATGGTCGCCATGGCCGGGCTGCCGAGTTGGCGCAGGTTCCTACTATCGGCCGTGCGCGTGCCGGGCCCGGAAGGTGAACTGAGCCGGGCCGGTTGGGGTCAGGCGGCGGTGGGTGGGGCGTGGCTGTGCAGGGTGCGCCAGCCGCGGGGGTGGACGGCGGTTTTGGTGCCGTCGGGGTTGAGGGTGAGCTGCCAGCCCCAGCGGTGGACCACTGTGAGGTGGTGGAAGGCGCAGCCGAGGAGGCAGTTTTGCAGGCTGGTGGGGCCGCCGTCGGCGCGGGGGATGATGTGGTGGACGTGGCAGTACTCGGCCGGGACCTGGCAGCCGGGGAAGCCACAGTGCTGGTCGCGGGCGATGACGGCCTTGCGCAGCCAGGCGGGGACGGTGTCGGT
>DASXKI010000459.1:0-5637 GCA_036496945.1 Streptosporangiaceae bacterium
GCGAACGCGGCGACACCGGCGCCGATGAGCGTCGGCAGCACGTCGACTGCCTTCGCCGTCGGCTGGCTGAGGGTCGCGTACACGCCGACGGCGGCGAAGACCGCCAGGCCAATCAGGCCGAGCCAGAGCTTGCGGACGGCGAGTACGCCGATCACGGCGGCAAAGATAATCAAGACACCGCGAATGCCCCAGACGAGGACCGTCTTGTCGCTGGACCCGAACTCCCGGATCGCGAAGTCCTTCACGGCGGCCGGCGTATGGTTGATCGACATCTCGCCGACGGCCGTCACCGGCTGGCCGATGGGTGAGGCGAGGATGGCGGCGACGACCTGGGCGACGCCGAGCGCTACGAGCGCCGTGACGATGCCGACGACCGTGCCGGCGCCCGTCAGGGCCGCGCGGCCTGACCTGGTGCCGCGCCGCACGCGCTGGGGGTTAGGTGGACGTTGCTGATAGGTCACATGCGTATTCGTAGCAGGGCAGCGCTGCGGATTGCCCCGCGTGGGCGCGAAGTCCTGATTGCGTTCCGGCCAAGCCACCGGCCGGTGCGGCGGCGAATAAGGGGATGTGGACTTGCTAGGCGGTGAGCAGGCCAGCGGCGGGCGCGACATCGGGCGCGGCGCTGAGCCGGTCGGCGGGCGGGAGACCGGGCGCGGCGCGGCGGCCGGGCGTGCCCTCGAGGCCCTGCTGGCCGACGTCGCCAAGGGCGATCATGCAGCGTTCCGGGCTGTCTACGACCAGGCCGCGCCTGCCGTGCTCGGGACCGCCCGCCGCGTCCTGCGTGACCCCGCGCAGTCAGAAGAGGTCATGCAGGAGGTCCTGCTCGAGGTCTGGCGGACGGCGGCCAGGTTCGATCCGTCGCTCGGCTCGGCTAGCGCGTGGATCATGACGCTTGCACACCGCCGGGCAGTGGACCGCGTCCGGCATGAGCAGCGCGCCGCCGCGCGCGAGCTGCGCGCCGCTACGGCTTCGATCGACTACGACGAGGTCAGTGACGCGGCCATGGCGAGCTTCGAGCACGAGCGAGTCCGGCGCTGCCTGGGCGGCCTGACTGACCTTCAGCGCGAGTCGGTGACGCTGGCGTACTACGGCGGTTACAGCTACCGGGAGGTAGCCCAGCTGCTGGGTGTCGCGGTCGGCACTGTCAAGACGCGCATGCGTGACGGCCTCATCAGGCTGCGGGACTGCCTGGGGGTGGAGTGATGGGGGCCCGGCGCGCAGCGCTGCACACGCTGGTCGGCGCGTACGTCCTGGACGCCGTCACCGGCAGGGACCAGGCGGACTTCGAGCGTCACCTGCTGACCTGCGAGCAGTGCCGTGACGACGTGCGCGGGCTGCGGGAAGCCGCCGCGCACCTGGCCGCAGCCACGGCCGTTGGCCCGCGCCCGGAGCTGCGCGACCAGACAATCAATGCCGCGTCGCGGATCCGGCAGCTGCCGCCGGTGGTGGCAGGCGAGCCGGCACCGCACGGTGCCGGCTGGCTACGGGCCGGCCGACGGCGGGTGCCTGCCGGGCTGCGGCTGACGGGCGGCCGCGCGGCCGGGTCGCGCCCGTGGCTGGCCAGGCTGGCGGCTGGGGTTGCGATCGTGCTGGCGGTGACGGCGATCGTGCTGGGCGTGCACATGAGCGCGATGCAGGGCCGCCTGAGCTCGATGGAGCGGCACGACAGCGCGATCGCCGCCGTCCTCGGCTCGCACGATGCGACGACGCTGACCGCGCAGGTCAGGACCGGCGGCACGGCCACTGTGGTGATGTCACACCGGGCCCGCGCGCTGGTCTTCACCGCCAGCGGGCTGACCAGGCTGCCGGCCTCGAGAGCCTACGAGCTGTGGCTCATGGGACCGGCCGGGGCCACCCCGGCCGGCATGCTGCCGTCCGGCCATCAGGGCATGTCCGGGCCTGTGGTGGTGCGCCGGCTCGCGCCCGGCGACCTGCTGGGCCTCACGATCGAGCCGTCGACGGGAACGGGGCAGCCGACGTCCGCCCCCGTTGTCATGGTCGCGCTCGGCCCATGACCGCACTGCCCACGGCCGGGGCGACATACGCTCCCGCGGCAGGCTAACGTGGCCACCGTGAAAGCATCCCCCGAAGCACAGCTGCGACTGCTTGAGCTTGCTGACCTCGATGCCGAGCTGGGGAGGCTGGAGCATCGCCGCCGCGGTCTGCCCGAGCACGCCGAGCTCACCCAGCTCGAGCAGCGCGACCGCGAGCTGCGCGACGAGATTTCGTCGCTCGAAGCGCGGGAAGGGGACCTGAGGCGCGAGCAGGCCAAGGCGGACGCCGACGTCGAGCAGGTACGCACGCGCATCACCCGCGACCGGACGCGCCTGGACGCCGGCCAGGTCAGCTCGCCGAAGGAGCTGGAAAACCTGCAATCCGAGATCGAGTCGCTGCTGCGCCGGCAGTCTGATCTTGAGGACGTCGAGCTCGACGTGATGGAGCGCCTTGAGGGGGCTCAGGCCAGGCTCAAGGAGGCTGGCGCCGAGCGCGGCACGATCGTCACCGACGCGGAGGCTGCAAAGGCCCGCCGCGACGTCGCGCTGGCCGATATCGCTGAGCTGTCCGGCACGGCTATGCAGCGCCGGGCCGCGGTTCTGGCCGAGGAACCAGCCGACCTGATTGACCTCTACGAGCGCCTGCGGGTCCAGCATGGCGGCGTGGGCGCGGCGGCGCTGCGCCGGGGCCAGTGCCAGGGCTGCCATCTCTCGCTCAACACCGTCGATCTCAATGCGATCCGTGCCGCTGCCGACGACGACGTGCTGCGCTGTGAGGAGTGCCGCCGGATCCTGGTCCGGACCGATGAATCAGGCCTCTGACCCGCACGCCGCTTCGGCGCAGAGCAGCAGGCAGACGCCCGCCAGCGGCTGGCGCGCAGCGCAGGGCAAGCCGACCACCACCCTGCTGCTGCGGCATGGGCAGACCGCGTTGTCAGTAGAACGCCGTTTCGCCGGCCGCGGCGACATCCCGCTTACCGATGTCGGCGTGCAGCAGGCGGCTGCCGCGGCAGCCAGGCTTGCGCGGCGGGGGAGTATCGACCTGGTCCTGACCTCGCCGCTCGGCCGCGCGCGGCAGACCGCCGTCGCCGTCGCCGACGCCGCCGGTGTTCCGCTGGCTGAAGACGAGGACCTGGCTGAGACCGACTTCGGCAGCTGGGAAGGCATGACGTTCGCCGAAGTGATGGAGCGCTGGCCAGCGGAGATGGCGGCCTGGATGGCCGATGCGGACGCGGCGCCACCTGACGGGGAGAGCTTCGCCGCGGTGGGCGTGCGCGTCAACGCGGCACTCGACCGGCTTCTCTCCGCGCATCAGGGCCAGACTGTCGTCGTTGTCAGTCATGTCACGCCGATCAAGACGATGGTGTGCCGGGCTCTGCTCGCGCCGACTGCGGCGCTGTTCCGGATCCATCTGGATGTAGCCGCGCTTTCGGAGGCCGCGTGGTTCGCCGACGGACCTGCCTTGCTACGGTCGCTTAACGACACCGCGCATTTGCGATCGGACTGACAGTCCGCCGCACACCCGCACTCGCACTCGCACTTGCGCCTGCGCGGCCGCGAGTACAGGATGATTTCGGTTCGCATGGGTTCATTGTTCTGAGCGAACATGTCGGCGTGTGTGTAAATACTCTCCGTGTGTGGAATAGCACTCCTCGTAATTGATCAAGACGGGGGGAGATCAGTGGCTGTTCAGTCCACGACCCGTGCGGCGACCCGCCGGAGTCCGGCGAGTACCGCTCGCAGCAGGTCGGTCGGCCGCAGTGCGTCAAGGAGCACTACGAGCCGACCATCAAGTTCAAGCTCCAGGACGTCGAGCGCCACGCCAAGGACGACTCGCAGCAGCGCTGCGAAGCCGGCCAGCGGCACGGCCGCCCGGACGACCACACGGAGCACCGCCTCACGGTCGACCCGCAGCACAGCATCGCGATCGACCGCCTCACGTTCCACCGCTCCTCGTGCCAGCGCTGCGCGCGGGAGCACCGCGAGCCGTAGCGGCCGCAGTTCGGCCACTCCGGCGACGGCCGCCAGGACCGTATCCTCGGCAGCCACCAAGGTGACGTCCGCGGCAACCAAGATGACGGCCGCCGCGACCAAGGCAACGGCGTCGGCGCAGACGATGTCGACGGCCATGAAGTCGATGAACACCGCCACCAAGGCCATGATGACGGCAGCAAAGGCGCTGACCGTCGCGGCCAAGACGATGTCGTCGGCCAAGCCGGTGGCCGCCAGCCCTGCCCGCCGGGCAGCGGCGACGCCACGGACTGCCAGCGCGCGCAGGCCATCGGCCAGGCCGAGGGCGTCCTCCACGCGGCCGTCGACCCGGGCCACATCGGCACGGGCCACGTCGGCTCGGAGCACCTCGACCCGGGCCACGTCGGCCAGGGGCACCAGGGCGGCTGGCACGTCGGCACGGGCGAGCACCACCCAGCCGAGGACGACTGCGTCCGCGGCACGGACCGCAGCCAAGCCGCAGAGCGCGGCCAAGCCGAACGCGGCGACCGCCAAGCCGAAGCCGGCGGTGTCACGGCCACGCTCAGCCGCGTCGAAGTCACGCCCGGCTGCCCGCAGGTCGACCAGCCGGCCGGCTGGCCGGCCGTCCTCGACCGCGATGCGGCCCGCGTCAGAGCTGACGCTGTCCACGCCCACGCAGTCGCGGAGCAACGGCGAGTACGGGAGCCTGCTCGGCAGCCTGATTCACTGAGCAGGTGCTTCCGGGCTAGCAGTGTGAAAGGCGAGCGGCGCCGGCCTGTTGTGGCCTGCGCCGCTCGCCTTTGTCCGGCTGCCCGTATCCTGGGCACAGCGGCGGGCGAGTTGGCCGGGCGGCCGCGTCGCGCCAGGCTTGCCTGGCGCGCCGAGGAAGGTCCGGGCTCCGCAGGGCAGGGTGGTCGGTAACGCCGACCCGGGGTGACCCGCGGGATAGTGCCACAGAAAACAGACCGCCCCCGGACTCGTCCGGGGGTAAGGGTGAAACGGTGGTGTAAGAGACCACCAGCGCTCAGGGCGACCTGAGCGGCTCGGTAAACCCCACCCGGAGCAAGGTCAAGAGGGAGTCGCTGGCGCGAAGGTTTTCGCGGTGAGCGGCTCCTGCGCGAGCGATTGAGGGCGGCCCGCCCGATGCTCGCGGGTAGACCGCACGAGGCTGTCGGCAACGGCAGTCCTAGATGGATGGCCGCCGACCCGCGCGAGCGGGTGCACAGAACCCGGCCTACAGGCCAGCTCGCCCGCCGCCTGCACTCTGACCTGCAGCTTTGTAGTCATGAGGGCTCCAGTTCCGTTCCGGTTCCGTCAATACGGGCCTCAGAACCTGGTCGATGGCGGTCCGGCCGAGGTCCTCGGTGTCGGCGAACAGGTGCCCGTAGGTGATCCGGACGGTCTTCGACTCCGCCGATCTGCCGGCCCGTATTCCACCGTGCTGATGCGTGTCGCCGGGGACATGGCCGCCGAGAACAGATGGCTGATCTGGAATCACGGGGGATCGGGCGACGACGGTGAGATCGCTCACCCCCGGCCACGTCGTCTCCGTACTCACGCCTGCTAGTCGCTACATGGAGCCGTTCCTGGATCACCTCTACGCAGACGCAGATCCAATCCAAGAACTGCGCATCGTGCGTGGCCGGGGCCGATTCGGGCGCCAGGTAGCTGA
>DASXKI010000460.1:0-3138 GCA_036496945.1 Streptosporangiaceae bacterium
CTGGGTCAGCCAACCGCCCGCTGCATCAGCAGCGTGCCGATCCAGTTGCCGTGCTTGTATCCGACGTCGGCCAGCCGCCCGGCGTGCGTGAAGCCGCACGACTCGTGCAAGCCGACCGACGGCCCGGCCCCGGAATCCGCGATGACCGCGATCACCTGGCGTGTCCCGCAAGCCGCACAGGCCGTGAGCAGGTCGGCGAGCAGCAGGCGGCCGATGCCGCGGCCGGTCTGGCCGGGCGCGATGAAGACCGAGTCCTCGACGGTGGCGCGGTAGGCAGCCTTGCGGCGCCACGGGCCAGCGTAGGCATACCCGGCGACGGCGCCGTCGGCCTCGGCCACCAGGAACGGCAGCCCGAGTCCGTCCAGCTCGGCCGCAAGCGCGGACCAGTCCGCGTCGGCACGCGGTGACTCCTCGAACGTAGCGGCTGAGTTGATCGCGTACCAGCCGAAAATGTCGCTGACCTGGCTCAGATCGGCGTGGCGGAGCCGCCGCACGACGATGTTCAGTTCGCCCGCTCCCATCTGGCCCGGAACGCCTGGGTGAGGTTCTCAGCTTCCTGCTCGCTGATCTTGATTATCTCGGCGCCGAGATCGCCGTACTCCCATTCCACGATGGCCGAATCCGATCGCCAGGTCAGGTCCCGGCTGAGCGACTCATCGATCGGGCCGGCCTCGGCGTACGTCCGGCGCGCGAGCCCAGTCGCGGCCCGGCTGCGGGTGCTGGCCGCCACGATCACGTAATACCGCACTTCGCTCATCGAGGGTCCAGCCTGAAGTCGGCGATGTCCGCCCAGTTCGGCGGCGGCTTCGCGGTGGCTGCCGCGGCAACCTGCCGGGCCCTGAGCCGGGCTCGCTCGGCAGGTCGCGTCGCCGGATCGGTGATCCGGACGTAGGCGTCGTGGGTGCGCTGGGCGACTGCCCAGCTTGCCGACGTATGGAACTGCACCTCGAAGGCGATGTGATGTGCCGGGTCGCGCCACTGGGTGAAAATGCCCTTGTACTCGGGGCTCTCCCAGCGGTTACGCCTGATTTCCAGCTCGAATCCGTGCGACTTGAGCCTGCGGTGCACGAGCCAGGTGCCTTCCACGTAATCGCCAGCCTCAAAGACGAATGCATACCGCACCGCGTCACCGATTGCAGCCGCTAGCTCTTCTGCCGTCCGGCCAGGGTTGCGCGCGATCAAACGGGCGAGCTTAGCGGCGAACCGGTCGGGCGATTTCAGGCTGTCGGCCTCGCTGCCGCGGGCCAGTCCGCCGCCGGGAAGATGCGCGGCGATGCGCTGCATTGCCGGGGTCAGGCCGCTGTTGCCGTAGCCGCCGAACATGTTGCGTCCCTCCGCAGCCCGGCAGCTAGCCAGCGTGCGGTCGACGAGGGTGCGCAGATCTGCGGCCGCGGGACCGACGCCGGAATCCAACTTGTTCGTTTCCGGCCGCGGCCCGTGGCGGGGGCCGCTGTCGTGGCGCCCGGTGTCGTGGCGCCCGGTCTCGTGACGCGGCCCGGTGTCATGGCGCGGCGCGCCAGGCTCGATGATCCGATGCTGCACGGTGTCCCGCCGCGCGGCGTCGCGCTGGCCGGGATCTAGCCGGCCCGGCTCTGGCTGGCTGGCACCTTGGTGCTGGCCGTTGCCGTGGCCATTGCCCCTGCTGTGCCCGTTGCCACCGCCGGCGGTGAGGCCTTCCAGGCCGCTCATCCGGGCAGGCGGCGTGCCCTGCCACCGTCCGAGGACGAGATCGGCGGGTCCGCCCGGCGTCGTGCGGCCGTTGCTGCCATCGGCGTACGGATTGCCCCGCTCGGAGCGGGCGGGACCGTTGACGTCGCCGTTTTGGGCAGGGAACGGGGTTAGCACGTCGTCCGCGGTACTCCCTCGACTGGATCCGAGCGTCGGCATGGGACGAGGCTGGAAGTCGGGCGCGGGCATGCCACGCGCAGTCAGCTCGCTGGCTGCAGGCGTCGCGTCACCGGCTGCCGGGTAATCGAGCTCGGCAAAGTCCGCCTCGGCATGGCTGGCCTCGGCGCGTTCCGGCTCGGCGCGCTCTGGCTCGGCGCGTTCCGGCTCGGCTCCCGCCGACTCGGCGGCCTCCGGGTCGGCAGCCTCGGGCTCGGCCCGACCAAGGCCGGTGTGATCGAGGCCGGTGTGATCGATGTGGGTGTGATCGAGGCCAGCGAGATCGAGTTCGGCATCGTCAGGCCCGATGTCGGCCACGGAGCGGTCGGCCAGCTCGCGCGCCGGTGCCGGCAGTCCGAGTTCGAGCATCTTGAGGCGGGTCGGCAGGGGCCTGGCCTGGCCGCCGTCTTCGTAAGGCGAGGATGGGTGGCCGGCCGGCAGCCTGGCCAGCCGAGACCTGAGATCGGCAAGCGAGCCGACGGGAGCCCTAACCGCAGGGTAGGACCTAGTCGAGTGGTCCCGGGAACCTGCCTCGTCCGCGGGCTTGTCCAGCGCCGGGGCCGCGGGCGCCGGGGCCGCGGGCGTCGGTGCCGCGTGGGCCAGTGGGGCCGGCGCCAGCGCCGGCGGCGTCAGTACTGGGGGCGATAGTGCTGGGGGCGTTGGTGCCGGTGGCGGCATGGTCGCCGGAACCGGTGCAGGATTCGGCCGGGCGACAGCGGTCGGCGGCCTGTTCGTGATCGGCGGGGCGGCTAGGCCCGGCTCGTCGGCGTCTTTCGGTGCGGCGCTGGCGACCGGAACGGAGCTCGGAGCGCCCGCATCGCCGGCAACCGGCGCTGAATCGGCCGCGGGAGCCGGGGCGGCAACTGGGACCATTGGCGCGACGGCCCGCGCGCCTGGCGGCTCAAAAGGGACGTCCGGCTGGGCGTACGGGTGCAGGAACTTGGCTGGCTCGGGCCTGCGGCTGGACGCCGGGGATCTGCGCGGCTCGGGCTCAGGGCGAGGCAGGTCAATGCGAGGCGGGTCAGGGCGAGGCAGGTCAGGGCGAGGCAGGTCAGGGCGACGCAGGTCAGGGCGAGGCAGGTCAGCGCGAGGCAGGTCAGCGCGAGGCAGGTCAATGCGCGCACGGTCAATACGCGGCAGGTCGACTGTGCTCTCGCGCGGGTCCCCTGACTGGTCCCACGGCTGAGTCGGCCCCGGCATAGCTACATTCTCCCGCCTTCTGGCGATCCGCACATCGTAGTGTCAGTTCACCCT
>DASXKI010000461.1:0-9062 GCA_036496945.1 Streptosporangiaceae bacterium
CGGCGGATGAAGACAAGCCGCCACCGGTCGCCCTCGGAGTACTCGCGGTACCCCGAGCCACGCCGCTCCGGCTTGGCCAGCAGGCCTCGGCGCTGATAGAAGCGCACAGTCTCGACGCCGACACCTTCGGCGGCGGCCAGCTTCCCGATTGTCATCCCGCTCATGTGCTGCACGGTACCGGCCGTACCCCGGTACGGAGTCAAGGCGAGCGGCTACCCGGCCAGCAAGCTGCCGGCCGGCCTAGCTAAGAGGCGGCGGGACGAAGCCGGGACCCGCGGCGGAGTCGAGCAGCTCAGCGATCCGCAGCAGCCGCATATCAGCAAGGAACGGGCCGATGACCTGCACGCCCACGGGCAGGCCGGCCCGGTCCGGTCCGGTCGGCAGCGTCACCACGGGCAGGAGCATGGCCCCGATGGCACAGCACCAGGCCGCCGCGAGACGGTGCGGGACACCGACACCATCAATGTCGAGCATCCGCTCGTCCATCGGCCGGTCGGTGTCGTGCGCGAAGGCGGCGGTCGGCATGACCGGCGCCAGCACGGCGTCGTACTGGTCGAACAGGGTCGCCCACGCGGCCCGCTGGCGCTCCCGCAGTTCCGTGGCGCTGAACCAGGCCTTATACCGGCTGGTCAGGGCCCGCGCGCTGGCCAGCATCGGGTCATCGCCTGGTATGTCCGCCAGCTTGGCGAGCTCGGCGTATTCCGCATCCGGCAGCCCGACGCCGAAAATTGGCAGCGCGAGATCACGCCAGGTACTGAATCCGTCGGCCAGCGGCACCGGGAGCCGGACCGCGTGGACGTGCGCGCCAGCTTCAGACAGCCGGGCGGCGAATCCGTCCAGGCTGGCGCGCACTCCAGCAGCGAGGGGCACGACGTCCGCGCCCTCGCCGAAGACCGTGGCGATCCGGAGTTCGGACAGGCTGCCAATCGCTGGCCCGGCCTCGAGCTCGAGACGCCAGGCTGGGGCGTCCTCGGGCAGCGGGCCCGCGGTAGCGCGCAGCGCGATCCGCAGGTCGGCGACACTACGGGCTAGCGGGCCTGCGACTCCCACGTCTACCTGGACCAGGCTGCCGGGCGGTCCGGGAATGTGACCGCGCACTGGGACGATGCCCCAGGACGGCTTGAGGCCATACACCCCGTTGTAGTGCGCGGGGTTGCGGATCGAACCGCCGATGTCGCTGCCGAACTCCAGCGGCGTGAGGCCGGCCGCCACGGCAGCGGCGGCGCCACCCGACGAGCCGCCCGCGGTTCTGCTGGTGTCCCACGGGTTGCTAGTCCGCCCGTATACCTCGTTGTACGTCTGCCAGTCGCCGGCGTACATCGGCGTGTTGGATTTGCCGAAGACGATGGCCCCAGCCTGCTTCAGCCGTGCCACCGCGAGCGCGTCGGCAGCCGGCACGTACTGCGCCAGTTCCGGCGCGCCCGAGGTCGTGACCAGACCTTCGGTCTCGAAGACGTCCTTGACCGTCATCGGCAGGCCATGCAGCGGTCCCGCCACCTGGTCGTGAACGGTGGCCTCGTCGGCTGCCGCTGCGGCTGCCCTGGCCCGCTCGAGGTCCCAGGCGACGATCGCGTTAAGTGCAGGATTCAGCCGTTCTCCCCTGGACACCAGTTGATCGAGCAGCTCGCGGCTGGAGATCACGCGCGCCCGGATTGCCCGGCTCAGCTCGGCAGCCGTCGCTGTCGCGATGTCGAGGTCCATACGGGGACAGTACAGGCCGGACCGCGGTCCGGCAGATGAGTTAGGCGGCGGTCAGGCCTGCTCGAGAACGTCGCGCACGCGTCGCGCCCAGTCACCGTGACCAAGCCCCGAGACGAGCCGCCCGCCCGCCGGCGATATGCCAGCGAACGGGCGGCGAGACCATCAGGAGTGCGGCGAGGGTGCCCGGCTCGAGGGGATCCCAGTGGCCATACAGCTGCCGGAAGCTCTCCTCGTCGAGATCATTGACTGCCTGTCTGAAGTCGCGCGGGATCGGTGTAGTCTGCCGCACCCGCTCCCGAACCCGCACCCGCGACCGCTGCCGCACCGGCACCGGCGACCGCGACTGGCGCGACAGAGGTCGGGCCGACCTGGTACGGCGACGCCTGCTGCGACGCCGGCGACTGGTGCGCGAGCAGCATCCACGCGCACAGCAGGATCAGCGTGCCGAGGAAGACGCAGAAGACCCAGAACATCGCCGTCAGGCCCGTTGTAATCGTCAGCCCGATCTGGTTAGCCTGCGCCTGGGAGATGCCGAACTGAAGCGGTGACGTCGCCCCGTTGATCTGGACGATAGCCGAGATCGCCTGCGCGACCATCGGGATGACGGCGCCTGCGGCGAGCGCCGCGCCGAGGCGCATCGGCCGCCACAGCGCCGCCACGATCACCACGGCCACGAGGGCAACCATCACCAGGATGCTGCCTGCCATGACCGGTGCCGGGTTGGCGAACGCGTTGCCCTCAGTGATGACCTGCGAGACCCCGCTCGCAGTCCGGAGGACGAACCTGTCCCACGAAGGCGCGAACGCGATGGCCGCACCCACGGCAGCGAGCACGAGCGTGACGAGCGGCACGATCTCCTGGCTGGACAGGCCGCCGAGACGGCTCGGCAGGCGGCGTCCTGCTACGGCCCCGTTCCCGTCTTGTGGTGCCCTGCCCGACAGTCCGGTTCGCAGGGCCAGCCCGACTCCTGCTGTGCAGGCCAGCCAGCCCAGGATGCCGAGCACAAGGCCAGCGCCCATGAACTTCGCCCCGTCGGCGATCGGCGTGCCGACATCGGAGAAGAACAGGCCGAACGTGACGGCGCTCACACCAAGGCCCATCAGTGCGCCGACCCGCAGCCGGGTCCCGCCGAGGACGATGAGCACGGCGCTCAGGGTCCAGGCGGCGAGGTAGATCGCATGCGCCACCAGGTCGGAGGGCTGCGAGGCGAGGCTGGCGCCGGCCACGTAATTCGGGAACAGGCCGACGATCCCGAGCACTACGCCAAGGCCGACGACGGCGGCCGCGATGCGGGACGTCCGGGTCACCCGAGCCGGGTTCGCTTCAGCTTCGGCCGCCGGAATGCCTAGGGCCTCGGCGCCGGCCCCGAGCATCATCGGCTGCTGCGTCGCAGGAAGCTGGGTTACAGGCGGCTGGGGCACGGACTGCTGGGTCACGGGCTGCTGGGTCACGGGCGCGATGGTGCCGGCCACCTCGATCGAGGCGAACCGCGACCATGCCCCTGACCACCCTTCCGGCGTTAGCGGCCACCATTCCATCGGCGGGGACTGCAGGGCCGCGGCGTGCCAGATCCCATAGAACTGCGGCCCCTGTCCGATCGCGTAGTTCGCGCCGCGATAGGCGATGCTGACGTTCTCAGGCACGTTCGGATCCTTCCTTCTCCGGGCCGAGCCAGTTACGTCCCGCTGGCCTGGCCGCTCACGTCCTCACCAGACCGTAGGGGCACAGCCTGCATGTTTCCTGGAAGGCGGCTCAGGTCTCACTGATGTCTAGCTCAGGACCGGCCACCTGGCAAACAGCCGCAACCGCAGCACACTCTCGCTGACTGGCCCATGCTACGGGCCGCCTGGCCGCAGCCAGCGGCTAACCTGCTCGCGATGACTGACGACGAAGTCCCCGGCTTCCTGGCGGAGCTGAGCATCCCCGGAATCGTCGACGCGCATGTGCATTTCCTTCCCGACAGTGTCCAGGACGCCGTGTGGCGATGGTTCGACCGGCTCACCCCGCCGTGGCCTGTGACCTACCGGGCATCGGCGCAGGAGAGGCTCGCGACACTGACCAGAATTGGTGTCCGGCATCACACTGCGCTCGCCTATGCCCACCGGCCCGGCATGCTGAGGTTCCTGAACGAGCACACGCTCGGGCTGGCGGGCACAGAGCCTGCCGTCATTCCGACGTTCACGATCTTCCCCGAGCCCGGGGTTGGCGCCGAGACGGCGCGGTGCCTGACGGCCGGCGGCCGCGCGGTGAAGGTGCACCTGCAGGTCGGCGGATTCGACGCCACCGACCCTCTGCTGGACGAGGCCTGGGGGCTGCTCCAGGAGGCCGGCCCGCCGATCATCCTGCACGCTGGGGCGGTCGCCGACGGCTCAGGCAACGAGCGGTGGTGCGGGCCGGAGCCGGTCCGGCGCTTGCTTGACCGGTTCCCTGGCCTGCGCCTGGTGATCGCCCATCTGGGCGCGCCTGACTACGACGCGTTCGTCGGGCTCGCCGAGGAGCACGCAGGCGTGTGGCTCGACACCGCGATGGTCTTCACCGACCCGCCCTATCTGGGCCCGACGCCGGCGCACCTAATCGAGCGGGTAGGCGCGCTTGGTGACCGGATCGTGTTCGGGTCGGACTTCCCCACCATCCCGCACGCGTTCGCCGCCCAGATCAGCGGGCTGGCGGCGCTCGGACATGGCGACGAGTGGCTTCGCAAGGTCTTGTGGGGGAACGGGGTGCGGCTGTTCGCCTTGTGACTCACCGCGAGCCGCATTCGGCTGGTCGGGCCCTGCTCAATGTCGAGAACCCGGCTGCGGCTTCGTCCTCAGCCTCTCCGCCCTCGCCACCGCGTCCACCCGAAAAGCATCGCAGGCGGCGCGGCCCTCCGTCACCCCTCAGCGTGACCATGTGAGCCTCCACGACGTAGCGTGGGTGACGCGGCCATCCGAACCGGCACCAGGGACCTGGTGTTCCGGTCATCCGGCGCCGAGATCGGGGTGCAGCATGAGCATCGACCTGACAGGGACTTCTGCGGATCTCGCCACGCTCGACGAGCTGCGCGAGCTTGGTCAGCAGCTCAGGGTCGATTCGATCCGCGCGAGCACCTCAGCAGGCTCGGGGCATCCGACCTCTAGCATGTCGGCCGCCGACGTGCTGGCTGTGCTGGTAGGCAGGTATCTCCGGTATGACTGGGCCAGTCCCCGCGAGGCGGGCAATGATCACCTGATCTTCTCCAAGGGACACGCTTCACCGTTGCTGTACTCGGTCTTCAAGGCGGTCGATGTCATATCGGACGAGGAGCTGATGACCGGTTACCGGCGCCTGGGGTCACGGCTGGAAGGCCATCCGACGCCGGTTCTCCCGTGGGTTGACGTGGCGACCGGGTCGCTCGGACAGGGGCTGCCCGACGGAGTCGGGGTAGCGCTGGCTGGCAAATACCTGGACAAGTTGCCCTACCGGGTCTGGGTGCTGTGTGGCGACAGCGAGATGGCCGAGGGCTCGATGTGGGAGGCGCTGGACAAGGCCTCGTACTACCACCTCTCCAATCTGATCGCGATCATTGACGTCAACCGGCTCGGCCAGCGCGGGCCAACCGAGCTGTCGTGGGACCTTGGTGCCTATGCCCGCCGCGCCGAGGCGTTCGGCGCGCGAGTGCTGCAGATCGACGGACACGACATCGCTGCCATCGACGAAGCCCTGGCCGACGCCGGCAGCATGCGGGGTGACCAGCCGACGGTGATCCTGGCCCGCACCGAGAAGGGCCGCGGATTCAGCGAGGTGCAGGACCGGGAGAACTGGCACGGCAAGCCGCTGCCTGCCGAGATGGCCGAACGGGCGATCGCCGAGCTTGGTGGTCAGCGGAACATGCGGGTGCGAGGCCCGCGGCCTGACCCTTCGGGACGGCCGGAGCATCCGGTGCCCGGTGACGCCACGATCAGCATGCCTGCTTATCAAGTCGGTGCCAAGGTGGCGACCCGGAAGGCCTACGGCGACGCGCTGAAGGCCCTCGGTGCCAGGCTCGACGTGGTCGGGCTGGATGGCGAGGTCAGCAACTCCACCTTCGCCGACCAGTTTGCACAGGCCTACCCCGAGCGGTACTTCGAGATGTTCATTGCCGAACAGCAGATGGTCGCGGCCGCCGTCGGGTTCAGCGTCCGGGGGTACGTGCCATTCGCTTCCACATTCGCGGCCTTCCTGAGCCGCGCATACGACTTCATCCGGATGGCGGCAATCTCCCAGGCCAACATTCGGCTCGTCGGCTCCCACGCCGGTGTCGAGATCGGCGCCGACGGACCTTCGCAGATGGCGTTGGAAGACCTCGCGATGATGCGCGCCGTGCACGGCTCCGCCGTGCTGTATCCCAGCGACGCCACCAGCACGTCCGCCCTTGTCGCCGCGATGGCTGACCGGGCCGGCATCACGTACATGCGGACCACCCGCGGCGCCTACCCGGTGCTTTATCCCGAGGCTGAGCTATTTCCCATCGGTGGCTCCAAGGTGCTCAAGACATCCGCCGACGACCAGGTCACGCTCATCGGTGCAGGCGTCACCCTGCACAACTGCCTCGCGGCTGCGGATGCGCTCGGCGCTGAGGGCATCTCGGCGCGGGTGATCGACTTGTATTCCATCAAGCCCGTCGACGCCGCCACCATCACCGCGGCGGCCCGCGACACCGGCCGTCTCGTCCTGGCCGAGGACCATCACCCCGAGGGCGGACTCGGAGAAGCCGTCCTTGAGACGCTCGCCGGCTGCGGGATCCGCGGTGCCGCCGTGGCCCATCTGGCCGTTACCGATATGCCTGGCTCTGGGACCACAGACGAACTGCTCGCGGCCGCGGGACTGTCAGCCGCCCACATTGCCGCAGCGGCACGAACACTAATCGCGGCCGAGGCGAACTGAGCGGGTCAGCCCGCGGCGCCGCCGGGATCGCGACGGTCGCCAATCTCGTGCTCGCCGGCCCTGGACGTGCGGCGAAAGAAGGCTAGGCCTAGTAGTCGCCGGGCGGGGTCTGTCTGATTTACGCTGTGCCGCACGGCCACAGAGTGACCTACCGGGCCATTTGCTCCCAGATGATCACGAGGCCGTCGGACCCGCAGGCCGGGGCCTGGCAACCCGTTCACTTTCAGACCAGGAGCACATATGACAGCGACGACGGTACCCGAGCTCGAGCAACAGCGGTCGGAGAAGGATCCCCTGCGGCACTACCTGCACTATCAGCACGCCAAGAAGCGCAAGGACAAGGCCGGCGGGTCCCCGTACGCCGGCGGGAGCAGTTTCATGGAGCGCGTCTCGGAGGCCGTGGCGAGCGGAATGGGCACCGTCGCGTTTCTCGTCATCAGCTCTGCGATCATTGTGGCCTGGGTGCTCCTCAACCACGTCGTCCACTTCCTGGACGCTTCGTGGCACGGGCTGCTGAACGGGCATGGCTTCGATCCCGCGCCGTTCATCCTGCTGAACTTGCTCTTCTCAGCGGTCGCGTTCTACACCGGCGCGCTGGTCATCATCGCGCAGAAGGCGCAGACTCGGACGGACCAGGCGAACGAGGAGGCTGGCGCGAAGCATCGAGAGGAACTCGCCCAGGGTCAGGCCGAGTTGCTGCAGCGCAACACCGACCTCACCGAGCAGATCCACGCGATGGCCGAGCAGCTGAGCGGCCTGACCGAGCAGGTCTACGCAGCTACCTGCGGCAGGCCACCCTCCACGACCTGACCTGGCGCGACCCATCTCATGGCGTGGCTTCGCTTCCCGTGTTGGCGCGGAATGACCGCGGTGGAGTCGTTCGCTAGGCGCCGACAGGCTTACTCCGGCGGGCGGGGCGCAGAGCGGCGACGACCAGATGCGGCCGCTTTGTGTTCCGCACCCTGGGGTTTTGGATAAGCGCACCGTCGGGCAGCACGCCGCGGAGCTGACTTCCTCTTCTGTCGTGTCAGCCGACAGGACGGTCGACACGCGCAGCCGGCAGGTCCCGGCCGAGCACGACCACGTCGTAGTAGCTACTCGCCGTGCGTCCAGGGCGACCGCTCCGTCGTAGACCAACGGCGGGTCGCTTACCGCGTCGATGATGCTATGCCTGCAGACCGGCGACTGTCCGCAGGCCATGGTGCAGCAGGTTCTGATCGCCGAGCGCAGGTTCGCCCAGTGCATGCGTTCCCACGGGGTGCCGGGCTGGCCGGACCCCACCGTCGAGCAGGGGCGGCCTGCTTTCAATCTGCTTCATGTGCATGGCTTCGACCCGAATTCAACAGAGATCCGGTACACAAAGACGAATGAATGCCAGCGCACCATTCAGGGCACCTTGCCGGGAGGCGTTCCGGAGATCAGGCCGGTGTGTCCCGGCTGAACGCCGCCGGGCGGCACTAGTAGGCGACGTTCGAGCCGCTGCCGATCGGCTTGTGGCCGAGGTCGAGACGATCGCGACCACAGTGGGCACGCCGTACCCTCGGGCACAGGTGAGCTACGCACGGGCGCTGCTCGATCCGGGCGACCGGAGCAGCGACCTGCTGGCGCAGCTCTGCTCTTCCTCTCGCATCGCACTGTGGGATCTCACCTCGACCGGATCTTCCCCAAGCTCGGCATTAGCAACAGAAATCAGCTCCGCGACGTGCTGCCCGTGCAAGCAAATACCTAGGCTCGCATCCGCCTGGCTCTCCGGAATAGTTACCGGAGCAACCAGAGGGCGCGACCGCCGTGTCGGGCGATCGGGCCTGTGCCTTCAAGGCACGTGCAGGATGAGGGCGCACCGAGCGTGTCCAGGACTACCTGGATTACGGCCTGCTCCACGGCGCTCACTGCAGTGGGCGCCAGGGCGGGGGTGAGAGATCCGGGCGAGGATCTTAGCCGGGTTTGGCGAACCCTGCCCTGTCGCCGCGTTGCCCAGGCGCTACGCGTTAACGCGAGCTAGCGGGTGGGCTGGTGGCTGGCCTGGACGTCGCGCGCTCGGCGACGGCCCACCTCTATCCAGCGCGGTATCAGACTTTTGTCTGCTCCTGCCTCAACGCACAGCTGGGCCGCTCGGAGGTAACGAGCCTCGTCAACGTGGCCTTCGTGCATACCGACGACTACGCCGGCGTGTTCCGCCAGAAGGTCGCCACGTCCACCTGCGACTTCCGTCATTTCAAGGATCGCGGCTTGCCTAGCTTCCGCTGATAGATGTTCGCGGGAGTATCTGGCCGCGGTTCCAGCGATGTGAGCGATGGTTAGGCGGTCATCTTGAGTCCTGGCCATCCGCCTAGAATAGAACACTCGTGCGAGATAAGCCAGGTGGTGGACCATCAGTCCGCATGTGTTAGCGACAGACTGAACGCCCCAAGCCCACAAACAGAGGCCCTCGAGTGTGTGCCTCAGGACTCTTATCTGGCGAGTAGCGGCGGCAAGTA
>DASXKI010000462.1:0-31833 GCA_036496945.1 Streptosporangiaceae bacterium
GGAGTACTGCCCGAGGTTCTCGAACCACTCCAGGCTGGCTTGCGCCGCGCGCTGAGTGGACGCGACGACGGGGCGCCGCTCGGCCTCGTAGGCGGTCAGCGCGGCCGCGATGCCGCCGGGCGTGCCGTCTGCGCCGTGCTCGTACAGGCACGCCGCGAGCGCCAGCGCGTCCTCCATGGCCAGCTTGGTCCCGGAGCCGATGGAGAAGTGCGCCGTATGCGCGGCGTCGCCGAGCAGCACGACGTTGCCGTCGTGCCAGCTGTCGCAGCGCAGCGTCGCGAAGCTGAGCCAGCGCGAGTTGTTGGCCAGCAGCGCGTGCCCGCCGAGCACGCCGCCGAGCAGCTCCCCGATCCGCTTGATCGACGCCTCGTCCGACTGGCCAGGCGCCAGATCCGCCGCGGCCGCAGCCAGCTCGGCGAAGCCCGCCGCCTGCCAGACGGTCTCGTTCATCTCGACGATGAAGGTGCTGCCCATGGCGTCGTAGGGGTAGCCGTGCACCTGCATGACGCCGTACGGGGTCTGCTCGACATAGAACTTGAAGGCGTCGAAGACCAGATCCGTGCCCAGCCACATGTAATTGCAGTGTCGAACATCAAATTCAGGCCGGAACGTGGTCGTTCGACTGCTCCGCACTCCCGAGTTGACGCCGTCTGCGGCGACCACCAGATCGTAATCAGCCGCGAGCTGGTCTGGATCGGGCGCGGCCGTCCGGAACCGGACCGTGACACCCAGCTCGGCGCAGCGCTGCTGAAGGATTTCGAGCAGCCGGCGCCGGCCCATGGCCGCGAAGCCGTGCCCGCCGCTGGTGATGACCTCGCCGCGGTAGTGCACGTCGATGTCGTCCCAGCGGGCGAAGTCGCGCTCCATCTGCCGGTAGATGCCGGGGTCGGCGTTCTCGATGCCGCCGAGGGTCTCGTCGGAAAACACCACGCCGAAGCCGAACGTGTCATCCGGCGCGTTGCGCTCCCACACCGTGATCTCCGCGCCTGGCATGAGCTGGCGCGCCAGGGCTGCGAAGTAGAGCCCGCCTGGTCCGCCGCCTGCGACCGCGATTCGCACCGCGCCCCCTCGCCTGTGGCCGTGGCTGTCACAGGCGAGGGTATGCCGGATGTGCGACGATCGTCAACAGAACGCAAGAGGAAGCCCACGCGGGTGGCGTGGGCTTCCTGCTATGCGTCAGCTCACGCGCGCCGGTGTGGGCTTCCTGCTACATGTCAGCTCACACGGCCGGCGTGGGCTTCCTGCTGCTCATCAGCTCACGCGCGCCGGCGGCGCACCTGCCAGGTGCAGACCAACGCAAGCCCGGCGGCGAGGACCAGGTAGATGCCCGTCTCGATCCACTGCAGCGGCCAGAAGCGGCTGGCCGGCTGATAGCTGACCTGCTGTCGCAGGTGGAGGCTGTTCAACCAGTTGATGCAGTCCTGAGGCGAGCCGTTGCCCGTGCAAGCCGCGGTGGCCGGGCCGGTGAAAACCTTGCCCGACCGGGTGATGGTGTTGTTCGACAGGATCCACGCGCCCGGCCGGCTGAAGTTCCCCACGACCGTCATGGCGCCGCCAGGCCCGCCGATCATGAGCTCGTTATTGTCGTTGGCGTTAAACGGGGCCGTCACCTGCACCGGGGGGATCAGGTGCGGCCTGACAACGGTCGGCATCAGGAACTGAACGGCCGCGAAGACGGCGAGAGTGACGGCCATGGCTGGCAGGGTCTTGCGAATGAGTACGCCCGCCGTGACACCGAGCGCGAAGGCGAACGCGGCGTAGCCGAGCGGCGCTACGCCGCGGGCGGCGAAGACCAAGGGATTGAGCCGGGGGAAGTGGTTCCCCATGCCAAACTGGTTGCCGAGGGCCATCGCGTGGTCGATCGGGCTCGCCCACCACCCGATCATGAGGCTGAGCAGACCCGCAGTCGCGACTGCGGCCGCGCCGATGAGCCCGAGCTTGACGGCGGTCCAGCGCGTGCGGCCGACACTCTGATTCCAGGCCAGCCGGTGCGTGCCCGTCTCGAACTCGCGAGCGATCAGCGGGGCGCCCCAGAAGATGCCGATCAATGCGGGCACGAGGTACATGACCGCGATGGCAGCCTCGAAGAGGCCGGTGTCGAGACCGGCTACGCTGTCGAGGAAATTGCTCGTCTGCTTGCTGCAACTGGTAGCACATGAGTTCAGGCCGGCCGTGCTAAACAACGCTGCCATGTGCGGCCCCGTAGCAGCCAGCAGGATGGCAACCGCGCCGAGAGCAGCGGCGGCCGTGATGGCCTGCCAGCGGAACTGTCGCCAGGTGAGCCAGATCATCGCTTCTCCTCCAGGATCTTGGTGCCCGCCTCGTCGCCCGCGACGAGCCTGCTGCTGCGTGCCTGACTCATGTACGCGAGGACCAGGTCTTCGAGGTCGATCTGATCGACCGACCAGTTCGGGTCGAGAACCGGCACGTCGCTGCGCACCAGGATCGTGCTCTGCCGGTCGGTGTGCCTTGCGGTGATGACGTGCTGGTTCGCGGGCAGTGTGGTTGGATCACAGCGCGCTCCGGTCAGCAGCTGATGCGAGGCGAGCAGCTGGTCGATCTCGCCTGCCACCTGGACGCGCGAATCGACCAGTACGACGAGGTACTCGCTGATCCGCTCCAGGTCGGCGACCAGGTGCGACGACATGATGACGCTGACCTCGCACTCGGCGGTGGTCTCCATCAGCACTTGAAGGAACTCACGCCGGGCGAGTGGATCGAGGCTGGCGATCGGCTCGTCCAGGATTAGCAGCTCGGGGCGCTTGGCGATGGCCAGCGTGAGCGCGAGCTGCGCCCGCTGACCGCCGGACAGCGTGCCGGCCTTCTGTTTCAGGACGAGTCCGAGCTGACTGATCCGCCGGGCGGCCAGGTCGGCGTCCCAGCGCGGATTCAGATGCGCTCCCAGCCTGAGGTGATCGGCGACGCTGAGCCCAGCGTAGATCGGAGCGTCCTGGGCAACGTAGCCAACTCTGGCGAGCTGCTCCGGTCGGCTCGCCGGGGCGCTGCCTAGCACCTCGATGCTGCCGGTGGTGGGGGCGAGCATGCCAGTCGCAAGGTTCAGCAGCGTTGTCTTGCCGGCGCCGTTGGGGCCCACCAGTCCGACAACGCGCCCGGCAGGAATGCTGAGTGTGCAGTCCGATAGCGCCCAGCGGCGCCCGTATTTCTTGCCGAGGCCGCTGGCTTCGATCGCTGCGGTCATGTCACTTCCTCCTGAACGGCGGTCCGGATGGTCCGCTGAAAGATGGCGCCAATGCTTTCGTCGTCGAGACCGGCCACGCGAGCCTTGCTGATCCAGCCCTCAAGATCCCGGCTGAGCTCGGTGTAGGCGGCGATCGAATCGCTAGCGAGGGTCTTGGTCACGAAGGTGCCGACCCCCGGCCTGGCCGCGGCGAGGCCCTCGTACTCAAGCTCCCGGTAGGCCTTGAGGACGGTGTTCGGGTTGATCGCCAGGGACCCCGACACGTCCTTCACCGTCGGGAGCTGATCGCCCTCCCGGAGCAGGCCGAGCCGAAGCGCCTGCCGAACCTGCTGGATTAGCTGCAGGTACGGTGCGACCCCGGACCGGCTGTCCAGGTGAAACTCGATCACCGAGCCTCCCATTTATCTAGGTGACTAGCACAATAGGGTGCTCAGTCGCTGATGGCAAGCGGTTTGCGTGTGCGGCTGCGCGGAAACTGGGCGGCGCGCTCGAGCGTGGGCCTGGCGTTCGCGCGCGGAACTTAACTGCACCCTGCGAGCGTGGGCCTGGCGTTCGCGCGCTGAACTTAACGGCACGCTGCGAGCGTGGGCCTGGCGTTCGCGCGCGGAACTTAACGACACGCCGCGAGCGCTCCGCTCCTATCGGCCCTCTCCTGGGTACGGTGGGGATCATGGCGACTCGTGCGCCCAAAGGCGCAGCGCGCCCTCGCGGCGGCACGACCAGCCGGACTCGGCAGACAGCCAGTCCGGCTCGTCGCGGATCGCCCTCGTCCGCACGCAGCCGCCGCGGCAATGGCTACAACACGCGCCGGTCTGCTGCCTCCAGGCGGGGCAAGTCGACGGGTCGGCGTAATACCAGGCCCGCCCCGTCAGCCAACCCGTTCGTGATCCTGGCGGGCTGGTTCGTCAGCGTGATCGCCGCCATTTATATGGCGCTCGCGCACACGATCGGAACCGTCTGCCGAGCTCTCGGCCGCAGCGCCCGAGACCTCGATCCCCTGCATCGCCGGGACGGCATCGGCCTGGCCGCGCTGTGCGCGGCGATCGTCGCGGCGGTAGCCACCTGGTGGCACGTGACCGGGCCGCTCAGGCCCGTGGCGACAGGGCTGGTGAACCTGTTCGGGTCCGGATCGTGGACCATCCCGATCCTGCTGGGGCTGCTCGCCTGGCGCTTCCTGCGTCATCCCGACAGCAACGCCGACACCGCCCGGATGGTCATTGGCTGGACAGCACTGCTGGTGGGCGCGCTCGGCCTGGTGCACGTGGCCTCCGGAACCCCGGAACTGTCGGCTGGGCTGGCCGCTATCCGATCGGCTGGCGGTGTCATCGGGTTCGCCGCGTCGGCTCCGCTCGTCGCAGTCCTCACTAAGTGGGCAGCGATCCCGGTTCTCGCTCTCGTCTCCGGCTTCGGCCTGCTCGTCGTGACTGGGACGCCGCTTCACCGCGTTCCCGACCGAATCGCGGAGCTGCACGGCTTCGTCCTGCGCCGACACGCGCCTCCCGGCGGGGAGGCCGACGGCGAGAACGGTCAGGGCAGGCCGACACGCCAGGCCGCCAGGCTGGCGCGGCGCCGTACCGAGGCGCTCGAGGTCGGAGCGCGTGACCGGGCTTACGACACGCCGCTCCTTGGCGGCCTGCTCAGCCGCCGCGATCCGCACAAGGACCTGGAGCCGGCGAGTGAGGCCGGCATCAGCGCCGCTGACGCCGCGGCCGCGGCGGACGCTGTGAGCGTCGACGGCATCAGCAACGGCGCCGGGGTGGCTGGCGCTTCGGCCGGCGGCGGCTGGCATGACTGGTCGGCGTCGCACGAGAGCGCAGACGGTGGCGCCGGCGCTGCGGGCGCGCACCCGAAGAAGTCCGAGCAGCTGACTCTGGCCGCGATCACGGACGGCAGCTACACGCTCCCGCCGGTTGCCCTGCTGAAGCCCGGCACGGTAGCCAGGCCGCGCACCAAGGCCAACGAGGCGATGGTCGAGGCGCTGTCGGCGGTGCTCGACCAGTTCGAGGTGGACGCTCAGGTCACCGGCTTCACCCGGGGGCCGACGGTGACGAGGTACGAAATCGAGCTGGCGCCCGCAGTGAAGGTGGAGCGCGTCACGCAGCTGTCCAAGAACATCGCGTACGCCGTGAAGAGTGCCGACGTCAGGATCCTGTCCCCGATCCCGGGTAAGTCAGCCATCGGCATCGAGATCCCCAACACCGACCGGGACGTCGTCAGCCTCGGCGATGTGCTGAGGTCGCCCGTCGCGACGAGTGACCAGCACCCCATGGTGGTCGGCCTCGGCAAGGATGTCGAGGGCCGGACCGTTGTGGCCAACCTCGCGAAGATGCCGCACATGCTGATCGCCGGCGCCACCGGATCGGGCAAGTCGGTGTGCATCAACGGGCTGATCACGTCCATCTTGCTCCGGGCGACGCCAGACGAGGTGCGGATGGTCCTGATCGATCCCAAGCGGGTCGAGCTCGCCCCCTACGCCAGCATCCCGCACCTGATCACGCAGATCATCACCAACCCGAAGAAGGCATCCGATGCCCTCCAGTGGGTGGTGGGGGAGATGGACCGGCGGTACGACGACCTGGCCGCATCCGGCTTCCGGCACATGGACGACTTCAACAAGGCGGTCCGGGCCGGGCGGCTCACGGCGCCAGCAGGTTCTGAGCGCGTCTATGTGCCCTACCCGTACCTGCTGGTCATCGTCGACGAGCTAGCCGACCTCATGATGGTCGCGCCGCGCGACGTCGAGGACGCGGTTGTCCGGATCACCCAGCTCGCCAGGGCGGCCGGCATCCACCTCGTACTCGCCACCCAGCGGCCGAGCGTGGACGTCGTGACCGGCCTGATCAAGGCCAACGTCCCGTCCAGGCTGGCGTTCGCCACCTCCAGCCTGACCGACAGCCGCGTCATCCTGGACCAGCCGGGAGCGGAGAAGCTGGTCGGCCAGGGCGACGCGCTGTTCCTGCCGATGGGCACGAGCAAGCCGATCAGGCTCCAGAACGCGTTTGTCACCGAGAAGGAGATCCGCGAGGTCGTCGCTCACTGCAAGAAGCAGGCGGAGCCGGCCTACCGGGAGGACGTGATCGCGCCGGAAGGCAGGCAGCGCGAGATCGACGCGGACATCGGCGACGATCTGCAACACCTGCTGGATGCGGCCGAGCTGATCGTCAGCACGCAGTTCGGCTCGACGTCGATGCTGCAGCGCAAGCTGCGGGTTGGTTTCGCCAAGGCTGGCCGGCTAATGGATCTGCTCGAGAGCCGGGGCGTGGTCGGCCCGAGCGAGGGATCTAAGGCGCGCGATGTGCTCATAAGGCCTGACGATCTGGCCGCGCTCCTGGCCTCCCTGCGCGGCGAGGACTGAGCCAGCCGCCGTCACCTGACCGGTGCACCGGTCAGGACAAATATGTAGCGAGCCACTCCGAATCTGGTCTCCTCCCAGCCGGAGCGTAACCACATGTCTACACTTGGTGACCGGTCCCAGCCATGGGATTCGGGGGAAGCCAACAACGGGCAGGTGGGCCGGGTGGCCCTGGCCCGGGGCGGGACGCAGCATGACTAACGGAGGCGCCGCGTGAGTATCGGTGACGCCCTGGCGGCAGCGCGCCGTCAGGAGGGTCTCACCATTACGCAAGTCAGCCAGCGGACGTGCATCAGAGAGACGATCGTCCGCGGCATCGAGCGTGGGGACTACTCAGCCTGCGGTGGTGACTTCTACGCGCGCGGTCATATCCGCAGCATCGCCCGCACGGTCGGGCTAGATCCGGAGGAACTGATCCGGGAATACGACGCCACCCAGACGCCGCCCCAGCCCATGACGGCGGCCGACGTGTTCCAGCCGTTCACGCCGGTGAAGCTGAAAGAGCGCCGGCGACCGAACTGGAGCATCGTGCTGATCGCCGGGCTGGTCGTGGTGGCGGGCATCGTGGGGTTCCGGTACTTCGGGCATCATTCCAAATCCACTCCGCCGCCGCCGGTGCAGACCAGCCACACGTCTAAGCCGCCGACAACCAAGCCGGTCGTCCAGACCGCGCCGAAGAACGTACACCTAGTGCTAGCCGCGTTGCCCGGAAGCGTGACCTGGGTGCAGCTGACTGCGGCCTCGGGGCACGTGATCTTCCAGGGTGACATCGGCGCGTCCGTCGGGATCAGGCAGAAGTCGTGGACGACGAAGGACACGGTCACGCTGCAGATGGGGAATCCCGGCGGGACGGCGCTCTGGCTGAACGGTAAGAAGCAGACCTACGAGAAGACGAACCCCATCACGCTCAGGTGCTCGAAGACGATCTGCAAGGCGTAGGCCTGGGTGCCTGGCCGGCTGCCCGGCCAGGCACCTGACCGGGCACCTGCCTGGCCGCGGAGGGCATTGCTGGTGCGCCGGCACCTGGCTGGTTACCGTAGTCTGCCGGTGTGTCGTCTAGTCAGCAAAATCCAGGTTCGACCGGGCGAGTGGTCAGGATGGTGACGCTCGGCTGCGCTCGCAACGAGGTCGATTCTGAGGAGCTCGCAGCCCGCCTCGAGGATGGCGGCTGGCAACTCGCTGACGCCACCGAGGACGCCGCCATCGTCCTGGTCAACACCTGTGGCTTCATCCATGCGGCTAAGCAGGAATCCATTACGAGCTGCTCGACGCCGCGGCTGGCGGCGCACAGGTGGTCGCGGCCGGCTGCCTGGCCGAGCGCTATGGCTCCGGGCTGGCAGACGCCATGCCCGAGGCGCAGATCCTGAGCTTCGACGACTACGAGGACATCGCTGCCCGGCTCGACTCGATCGCCGCAGGCGAACGGTGGGAGGCGCATGAGCCGCGGGACCGGCGCAAGCTGCTGCCGCTCTCTCCTACTGACCGGCCCGGCAGTACGGCGCATGTGCCCGGGCACGGCCAGTCCGGACAGGGCCAGTCCGGACAGGGCCGGTCCGGGCAGAGCCAGCTTGGGCAGGGCGAGTCTGGGCAGGGCGAGTCTGGGCAGGGCCAGTCTGGACAAGGCCAGCCTGGGCAGAGCCAGTCCGGGCAGAGCCAGTCCGGGCAAAGCCAGTCCGGGCAGAGCCAGTCCGGGCAGAGCCAGATAGCCGACCTGCCGCCTGGAGTGGCGCCAGCCTCGGGCCCGCGGGTCTTGCGGCGCCGGCTCGGCGGCGGGGTCGTCGCTCCGCTCAAGATCGCGTCGGGCTGCGATCGCCGGTGCACGTTCTGTGCGATTCCGGCATTCCGCGGCGCATTCGTCTCGCGCCGCCCAGCCGATCTACTGACCGAGGCCGACTGGCTCGCCAACCACGGTGCTCGCGAGCTGCTCCTGGTGAGCGAGAACTCGACGTCCTACGGCAAGGACCTAGGCGACCTCCGGCTGCTGGAGTCGCTCATGCCACAGCTTGCCGCGGTGCCCGGGGTCCGCCGAGTACGCGTCAGCTACCTCCAGCCCGCCGAGGTCCGGCCGGGTCTCATCGAGGTGCTGGCGAGCACCCCCGGCGTGGCGCGGTACTTCGACCTGTCCTTCCAGCACGCCAGCGGCAATGTGCTGCGGTCGATGCGTCGGTTCGGCGACCGGGAGCGGTTTCTGCAGCTCATCGAGCAGATCCGGGCGCTGGCTCCGGATGCAGGCATCCGCTCCAACTTCATCGTCGGTTTCCCTGGCGAATCCGAGGCAGACCTCGCCGAGCTAACGGCCTTCCTGACCGAGGCCAGGCTGGATGCCATCGGCGTCTTCGGTTACTCCGATGAGGATGGCACCGAGGCGGCCGGCTTGCCGGGCCAGCTGCCCGAGGAGGAGATCGCCAGCCGGGTCGAGGAACTTGCGAGCCTTGCTGACGAACTGATGTCGGAGCGCGCGGCGGAGCGGATCGGCTCGACGGTCGACGTGCTCATCGACGAGGTTCTGCCAGATGGCCGTTATCTTGGCCGGGCTGAGCACCAGGCGCCCGAGGTCGACGGCGCGACGGAAGTACGCAGCGAGCGCGAGCTCATGCCAGGCGACGTGGTGGCTGCAATCGTCACGGGAAGCGACGGTGTCGACCTGCTAGCCGATGCGCTCGCCGTAGTGACGGCGGGAGATAGTGCCGCGGGCGCGCGTTGAGCTGGGCAGCTCCCGGGACTAGCGAGGACGGCGACCGCAGGCCGGAGGACCCCGTGGCAGCGGCCGGGGCTCAGGCCGGGACTATGCCGGACGGATCCGGGAGCAGCGCGCCAGCCGACCCCGGGGGCGGCGGCGAGCATGCCGCGCCCGGCGGCGGAGGCGAGCATGTAGCGCCCGAGGCGCCACCCGCGCCGGGCCTACTCAACGTGGCCAACGAGCTCACCGTGCTGCGGCTTGCCCTCGTGCCTGTGTTCGTGTGGTTCCTGCTGGCCGGAGGTACCGGCGACCGGGCGATCGCGTTCGTCGCCTTCGCGCTGGCGTCGGTGACTGACCTGCTGGACGGTGAGCTGGCCAGGCGGCGCAGCCTGATCACCGATTTTGGCAAGATCGCCGATCCGATCGCCGACAAGGCCCTGACCGGGTCGGCTCTGATCACGCTGTCCTACCTGGGCGAGCTTCCGTGGTGGATCACCATCGTCATCGTGGTCCGGGAAGTGGCGGTCACCGCGCTGCGTTTCTGGGTCATCCGGCATGGTGTCATCGCGGCCAGCCGCGGGGGTAAGGCCAAGACCATGCTCCAGGTGATCGCGATCAGCCTGTACGTGCTGCCGTGGCACATCGTGCTTGCGCGCGAGATCGTGATGGGAGCCGCGCTGGTCGTGACTGTCGTGACCGGGATCGACTACACAGCGAGGGCCATCCGGCTGCGCCGGGCTGTCCAGTGAGCGATCCAGAAGCCCGCGAGATCATTGAGCTGCTGACGGCCCGCGGCCAGACGGTCGCCCTGGCGGAGTCGCTGACCGGCGGACTCGTCACCGCGGCGCTGACGAGCGTTCCTGGCGCCTCGCTCGTAGTCCGCGGCGGAATCGTCGCCTATGCCACGGACCTGAAGGCGGGGCTGCTGGGCGTCCCCAGTGACCTGCTGGCCCGGCACGGGCCGGTCGATCCAGGCGTCGCGGCGGCCATGGCGGCGGGCGTCCGTGAACGGCTCGGCGCTACCTACGGAGTGTCGACGACGGGAGTCGCCGGCCCGGGCCCGGCCGACGGTAAGCCGCAGGGCACGGTCTTCATCGCGGTCGAGGGCCCTTCCGGACCAGCTGGGTCGGGCTTGGAGCTCACCGGAGACCGTGAGCAGGTGCGGATTGAGACGGTTCGGCGTGCGCTCTCGTTGCTGGTCAGCGCGTTGCGGGAAGATGAAATCTGATTACAGTGTTACGTGCATGTGAACACGCGGCTATGCCCTCTCCCGTACGGTCCGTCAGGACAGGTACGGTAGAGGAGTCAGCTGATCGACCTCAGGGAGGGAGCGCGACGATGGTCCTGCTTCGTCACTTGCTCGGTGACGCGCTACGGCGACTGCGTCTTCGCCAGGGTCGCACCCTACGTGAGGTCTCGGCCACGGCCAGGGTCTCCCTGGGATACCTGTCGGAGGTAGAGCGGGGACGGAAGGAAGCGTCTTCCGAGCTGCTTGCCTCCATCTGCGACGCACTCGGTGCCCCGCTTTCGCAGGTCCTGCGCGAAGTGTCGGACGGTTTCGCGCTGGCAGAGCTGCAGAACGAGCCCGCGTACGGTGTGCCGCTCGAGCCAGCACTCGCTGGCGCTGGGCAGTCCGATGCGCGCCAGACCGGGGAGCCCGCGCCCGCTGGCTCGCCCTCCTCGCTTCACGGCGCGGTCCGACTGCCGCAGTCGGCGAAGGGACAGGCCGGGCCGCAGCGCCTGGTCATGCCACAGCGGAAGATAACCGTACGCACCGGCCAGCACCTAGCCCCGTCGGAGCCGAGGCTCGAGCCGGTATCGCTACCCGGCGGCGAGCCTAAGTTCGACAAGAGGGCCCGCGACGTCACGGACATGGTGCCGGTCTAGCCAATTCATCCATCCTAGTTTCGTCCAATTCGTCCCGTCGGCCCGCGCTGAAGAGCGCGGGCCGCTGGCGTTGGCGGTACTTAGCGCGTCGGCGAGCGACTTCGCTGGCCGCTGGGACGACCGCGGATCGGACATTTCACTGGCTCCGTGCACGCAAATCGGGATGAATTGGGCGCCACCATGCACGGAAGACGTGAATTGTGCGGATGCGGCCATTCGCTTAGGTCACATTACGGATATACCGGACCGCTGGGCGAGGGATTCGCGTCAGCCGTTGCGGTACTGAGGCCGATCGGACGGCGTGCTGCCGATCGCGGGCCGTGCTGAGGCCGATTGGGCAGTTCTCACGCAGACCGTGTGGCGCTGAGGCCGATCGCGGCGACCGAGGCTGACGATCAGGATGGCAGGTGCGACGATGTCCAGGCTGCTGGGTTGTCCGCAAGCTTGCGCACGCTGGCCGGGAGGTTTCCTGACACGACGTGCTCCAGCGTGACCTCCTCCAGGATGGCCCTCTCGTTGGCTCGCAAGGCGATCCAGACCGCCTGGAGGGGCTCCGCGGCACCGGTGTAGCCGAGGTTCTCCGGCCGCTCGCCACGCACGCCGAGCAGCGGGCCGTCGATGGCCCTGATGATGTCGGCCAGCGAGATCTCGCCGGCCGGGCGGGCCAGCCAGAATCCTCCGTCCGGGCCGCGCTGGCTCCGGACGAGCCCCGCGCGGCGTAGCTGAGTCAAGATCGCCTCGAGGAACTTCCCCGGAATGGCCTGCGTCCGGGCGAGCTGGTCGGCCGTCACGTGGCCGGCGCTCGAGGCAGCGAGCTCGATAACGGCGCGCAGAGCGTAATCGGAACGTGCGGACAGACGCATATGCAACATTATGCAGGTAACCGAGGTTGGCCCGCTGGTGGCGCTCCGGTGCAGGCCCGATGGACCCGTGCGGCCAGCTTGTCGTAGACCGCGGCTGGCAGGGACCAGCTAGCTGCCGGTCAGCCCCAGGAGCTCGGCAGTCGCGCGGGCGTTGCTGCGCCCCGCGCCGTAGCTGGCCACATAGCTGACCTCGGCTGGCTGCCACACGGGCAGGCCCATCTCCACGACGACGGCGTCGGGTCGTCCGGCCACCATTAGCTGGACTGCCTGCCTTGCCGCGGGATGCCGGTGCGCGTCCCGGACCACGATGATCAGGGACCGGTCGTCTGCCTCGGCCAGCAGCCCGGACACCAGGTAAGCGAGGTCCTCGCCAGCTGACGCTGTGCTCACCAGGCGATAGCTGTCAGCCGGCACGAACGAGCTGAGCCCCCAGGGCACGGCGCCGACGGCCAGGTTGGAGGGCGGCACGAGCTGCACGACGAGCGGCTTGCGCAGCGCCGGGGGAACGCCATGAATGGTGACCGCGCGCCTGGCGGCGGCGAGCCCGATCGAAGGCGCCGGAGCAGCGTCCAGAACGGGCCGGCCGGCGCCAGCAACCGACATCCGCCTGGTGCCCGCCGTCGACGGCCGGGTCTGAGTCGGGATGCGGACTTGGTCGGCTGCGGCCGCTCCCGAGGCGGCCGCTCCGGCGTTGGCCGCTCCCACCGCGGTCGCCCCCGAGGCTGCCGCTCCCGCACTGGTGTCTCCCACGGCGGCCGTTCCTGCGCTGGCTCTGGCGGCGGCCGTTTCCGCCGCGGCCGCGGTCCACTCTCGCAACTCGGCGACTCTCGCTGCGGCCTCCTCCAGCCGCGAGCCAGGAAGCCGGCCCGACCGGACCGCCTCGACGAGCGCGGACTTGACGGCGAGGAAGCTCACCTGGTCCTGATCGCGCCCGAGGCACAGCAGGTCGGTCCCGGCGATCACGGCCCGGACAGCGGCTTCTGGGATGCCGTAAGGCTCGCTCACGGCACGCATCTCCAGGCCGTCGGACACGATGACTCCAGTGAAGCCAAGCTCGCCGCGCAGCAGGTCCGTCTGCGCCCGCCGCGACAGTGAAGCCGGCAGATCGCCGGTTAGCTCGGGGACGCGCAGATGGCTCGGCATGATGGCGCGCACGCCAGCGGCGATCGCGGCCGCGAACGGCGGCAGCTCCCTGGCCCGCAGCACGCTGAGCGGCGCGTCAACGGTGGCGAGCACGAGGTGCGAGTCGAGCGTGGTGCTGCCGTGGCCGGGGAAGTGCTTGGCGCAGGCAGCGACCCCGGCCGACTGAAGGCCCACGACCGCGGCGGCGGCGTGCCGGGCTACCAGTGCCGGATCGGCGCCGAACGACCGAGTGCCGATCACCGGGTTGTCCGCCGCCGTGTTGACGTCGACGGCTGGTGCAAGATCCAGGTTGATGCCGAGCGCAGCCAAGTCGGCGCCGAGGGCCGCGTACACCAGCCTGGTGAGGTCGGTGTCGTCAATAGCGCCGAGGGCTGCGTTCCCTGGATAATCACTGCCGGTCTGATGCGAGATGCGGGTGACGTCGCCGCCCTCCTCATCGATGGCAATGACCGGCTCGATCGCCGCGCTCCGCAGGCTGGCCGTGAGCCTGGCCAGTTGCTGGCGGTCCTGCACGTTCGAGCCGAACAGGGTGACGCCGCCGAGCCCGTCGCCAAGGGCGGCACGGACCCAGCCGGGCTCCTGGCCGCCGGGGAAGGGCGGAATCAGGATCGCCTCAGCTAGCCGACCCAGCGCTGGGTCGGCTTCGATCTCCCGGGTCATCCCTTCACCGCTCCCGCGGTGAGGCCGCCGACGAGCCTGCGCCTGACGATCAGGAAAAAGATGATCACCGGGATCGTGTACATCGTGGAGGCCGCCATGATCGGGCCCCACTGCGCGCCGCCGCGGCCGAAGAAGTAGGTCACGTAGATCGGCAGCGTGAAGTCGCTGTGTGCCTGGCCGAGGAACGTCAGCGCGACGATGAACTCGTTGTACGCCGTGATGAAGGCAAAGATGCTCGTGGCGACCAGGCCCGGCGCGACCAGCGGGAACAGGATGCGCCAGAAGATGCGGAAGCTCGTCGCTCCGTCGATGGCGGCAGCTTCCTCTAGCTCTCGCGGGATCGTGGCGACGAAGTTGCGCAGCATCCAGATCGAGACGGGCAGCGCCTGGGCCGCATACACGATGATGAGGCCGAACAGGTTCTCCAGCAGGTTCAGCCGCTTGAAGTCGAGGAACAGGGCGATGATGAGCGCCTGAGCCGGGATCATCTGCACGATCAGCAGCATGACCAGGAAGGACGCGCGCAGCCGAAACCGGAACCGGGCGACAGCTACCGACGCAAGCAGCGACACCAGCGACGCGACCAGGACGGTGGCCAGCGTGACCGTCAGGCTGTTGCGGAAGAACAGCCATACCGATCCGATGCCGGAGACCTGGCCGCTGATGACCTCGCGGAAGTTGCCGAGAGTCGGATGCGACGGCACCAGGTGGGGCGTCAGTGAGTAGATGTCATTCGACGACTTGAACGCCGTCGAGATCATCCAGAAGAGCGGGAACAGCGTCGCCAGCGCGATGATGAGCCCGAACCCGTTGAGGCCGGCCGAGCGGATGCGTCGTCGAGCGCGAGCTTGGCGGGCGCCTGGCGCGCTGACCTTGGTGGCACCGGCGCGGGCCGTCACGGGGCGCAGCGCGGTGAGGTCCGTGCTCTGCGTGCTCATGTCAGTGCCCCCTGCCGGACCGAGGTGCGTACGTAGCCGATCGTGACGACCAGCAGGATCAGCGCGAAGATCAGCGCGATCGCGCCACCCAGTCCGTAGCTCGGCGGGAAGCTGGCGAACGCCTTGTCGTACAGGTATGTCGACAGGTTGTACTCGTTCTGGTTGCCGGGGAATCCGGTGACGATGTAGCTCTGCGCAAAGATATTGAAGTCCCAGATCACCGACAGCAGCAGCAGGACGAGGAAGATCGGCTTCAGCAGCGGATAGGTGATCTTCCAGAACACCCGCGACGGGCTCGCGCCATCGACCCTGGCAGCTTCCAGCAGCTCCGACGGGATCGTCTTCAGGCCGGCCAGCACGGAGACGGCGATGAACGGGAACGACTGCCAGACAACCAGCACGGCGATCACGACGTAGGCCTGCAACGCCCCGTTCGTGGTCCAGTTGTACTGCGCCCAGTTGGTGCTGCCGACCAGCCAGTGCGGCATCTTGGAGAGCGTCCAGTCGACGATGCCGCCGTCGGGACTGACCAGCCAGTAGAACAAGACCGCAGCGGAGATCGGCGGAGTCGCCCACGCCATCAGTGCCGCGGTGCTGACGAAGGCTGCCATCTTCTTGCCGAGCCGATTGAGCAGCAAGCCGACGACTGTGCCGACCACGAGCGTGGCCGGGACGACCACGAGCGCGAGGAGCAGGGTGTTCCGCAGTGACAGCCAGAATTCTGGGTCGGTGAAGGTGCTGGTGAAGTTCGCCAGGCCCACCCACTGCGTGGGCGCGACACCGGTGATCTGCGTGAAGCTGTAGTTCTGGAACGAGAAGATCACGACCTGGACCAGCGGCCACAGCAGGACCAGCGCGATGCCGATGAGAGCGGGCGCGAGCAGGAGGTAGGGCGCGAGCTTGTGACGGCGAATGAAGGCGCCTGGCCGGCTCTGCCGCGGACCTGGCCCGCCGCCGGGTAGCCCGTCGGGTAGCCCGGCTGGAAGGACAGCGTGCTGCTGACCCATTATCCCGGCCATCTGGCTCGTCAGCTCCCTTCACTGGGCCGGCGCCCCGGCTCCTCGGTTTCCTTGCGCCCGAGCGCTTCGGCGGGCTTGCGCCCGCACCAGCGGTCTAGCGTCCCCCGCGCCGGCGGCTGGCGCGGGGCGCCAGCGGCCTAGCGTTCCGGGCGCCAGTGGCCTGGCGTCCCGGCCGGCCCGTGCACAACGGGCCGGCCGGGAGTCTCAGTGGTTGCTCAGGATTCGTTGCCGGTGTTGAGCACGTTCTGCAACTCGGTGTTGGCCTTGTTCACGGTGGTCGTGAAGTTGGCGCCCTGCATCAGTGACTTCATCATGTCGGGAATGATCTGGTCGGTGGCGTCGGCGGTGCCCCAGTTCTTCGAGTTGAGCGGAGAGATCTGGGTGTAGCCGGCCGCCTTGGCGAAACCTGACAGGATCGGGCTGCTCGAGTAGGTCGGGCTCGACAGCTGCGAGGTGAAGTCAGGGAAGAAGCCCTGCGAGTTCGCGAACGTGGTGGCGTTGGATGGGCTGTCCATCACGGACAGCAGGTCCCAGGCCGCGGTCTTGTTCGCGCTCTTGCCCCAGACGCCGAGGTCCGAGCCGCCAGCGAAAGCCGGAGCCGGGTTCGGCCCGTTCACGCTCGGGATCGGGAACGACGCCCACTGAGCCTTGTTCGCCGTGCTAACCGCAGCCAGCGAAGACTCGGCCCACGGACCGTCGATGTACATGTCGAGCGTGCCCTTGGCGAAGTCCTCGTTGCTGCCGCCGGAAGTCGCGCCCGGTGCACCAAGCTCGGTCTGGCCGATGTACTTGGCGGGGGAGACCTTGTCGGTCAGGAGCAGGTCGGAGTAGAACTTGATGCCGGCCTCGGACTGCGGCGAGTTGAGCTCCGCCTTCCACTGGCCGCCCGACTGCACCGCAACCTGGCCGCCAGCGCCCCAGATGAAGCTGACGATCGCGTTGGTGAAGTTGCTCGGCGCGCCCAGGCCGTAGGTGCCTGGGTAGGCCTTCATGAGCGCCTTGGCGTCGCTGACCAGCTGCGCCCAGGTGGCGGGGGGTGCCGAGATGCCGGCCTTGGCGAACTGGTTCTTGTTGTACCAGATGCCGCGCACGCCGCCGAACCACGGCACTGCGTAGTTCTGGCCGCTGACCGTGTCATTGGCCAGGTTGCCCGCGATGATGTCCGAGCCGCTCGACCAGGCCTTGACCTCGCTGGTGACGTTCGCCAGCGCGCCCTGCGTCGCCACGCCAGGGGTGTCGGTGTTGCCGAGCTCGGTGATGTCAGGGCCGCCCTTGCCGCTGGTCAAGGCGTTCGTCCAGTCGGTGGTCCGGTTGCCCCACGGGATCCAGTCCACGACGACCTTGGTCGTCTTGTACTGGGGGAACTGCGTGTGGAACTGCTTGGTGACGCCGTTCATCCAGGTGACCTGGGACGAGACGGAACCACCCATGCGCCACACGACGAGCTTGGCGGGGGCCTGCGAGGCCGTTGATGAGTTGGTGCTCGAGCCGCAGCCCGCGATGCCCGCGGCTGCTCCCGCGAGCGCGACGGCCGCGCCTATCGCGGCCGCCGATCTGGTGAAAGTCACTGACCGATCTCCCTTCCCGGCTGTGTCAGCGGAAGTGACGTCCTCCGGGCGGACGTCTCCGGCCGGGCTTTGGCCTGACGGCCGGCACTTACGCTAGATGACGGGTTTGAGTGTTTCGACCCGTCCCGAGCTAATGAGCACCTGCCAGGGGCCGAGCCCCGATGATTGCTTGCGCAGAAACTAACAGGAAACTTTCCTATAAGATAGACTCCGTTGCCAGATTGAGACACAGACTGCCTTCGTGCAGGTCATTCGCGCGAAGCCGCGGGCCACGGCCATACAGTCGGGTCTGTCGGCGCCAGATGAGGGGTGGGGCATGCAGCGACGGCCGGGAACGCCGAGCCTGTTGCGGGAGCTGAACGACCGTTCCGCACTAGAGTTGCTGCTCACCGGCGGTCCGATGACCAGAGCTCAGCTCGGCGAGCACACCGGCCTGTCCAAGGTCACGGCTTCCCAGCTGCTCTCCCGGCTGGAAGAGCGCGGGATCGTCGCGGTGGCAGGCGAGCTAGCAAGCGGCCGCGGCCCCAACGCCGCTCTGTACGCCGTCGTCCCGTCGACCGCATACGTCGCTGGCCTGCATGTCGAGCAAAATGAGATCAGCGCTGGCGTCGCGGATATTACGGGGAACGTGGTGACTCGCATCTCGGTCAATCCGAGTGACGCCGCAGACCCCGTGGCCCTGGTCCACGGTGCCGTGCTGGCAGCGTGTTCCTCGGCCGGCGTACCGCCGGAGTCGCTGCGCGCATTCGTGATCGGAACGCCTGGCGTGCTGGACCCGCGGACGGGTGATCCCCGGCTCGCGGTGAACCTGCCGGCCTGGCACGAGGGCGTCCTCGCCGCGCTGCGCCGTGACCTTGGCCGGCCGGTCACGCTGGAGAACGACGTGAACCTGGCCGCCATGGCCGAGCAGGCCGTCGGCGCCGCAGTCGGAGTGGAGGACTTCGTGCTGGTGTGGATCGGCGTCGGCCTCGGGCTCGCGACCGTGCTGGGTGGCCGGCTGCACCGGGGCGTCGGCGGGGCGGCGGGCGAGATCGGCTACCTGCCCGTTCCCGGCGTGCCGCTCCCGCAGGACGTGACCCATCCGGCTACGGGCGCGTTCCAGCGACTCGTCGGCGCGCAGGCCCTCGTGCCGCTCGCGGCGCAGTACGGCTTCGCCGAGCCGACCGCCGCGGCCGCGGTCGCGGCCGCGGTCGGCGCGGCTGCTGCCGGGTCGGCGCGAGCGGGGGAGTTCCTCAGCGAGCTGGCCGGCCGGGTGGCGACGGGCGTGGCCGCGATCTCGGTCGTGCTCGATCCCGGGCTCGTCGTCCTCGGCGGCGACGTGGGGCTGGCCGGCGGCACCGAGCTGGCGGACCGGGTCGCGGCCGAGGTCGGCAGGATCTGCCCGGCGCGACCGGACGTCGTCCCAACCGCGGTTACCGGCGGGCCGGTGCTGCGCGGCGCCATCCTCGCCGCGGTTGACCAGGCGCGCGCCGAGTTGCTCGCCTCGGTCGCCGAGCCCGCCTGACGCCGACGTTGCGCACGTATCGGTTTGGTCATGCCAAGTGCGCCCGGCTGTTCCTCCTCGCGCTGGTCCTGGCCATCGAGGCCATCCACGACGAGCGCCGGCAGCAGGCGAACCGCGGGACCGGCTTTGGCATGGGCGCGGGCCTGGCTGGAGGAGGCGGGCTCGGCGGTGGCCTCGCCGGGATGATCGAACGGGAGATCCTGTAGCTCCCGGGCCCGCTGGCTGGCTGCGATAGTGGCTGCGTGAGCCCGCGCGACCTAGCCGACAGCGCCGCCCGCGACTACGCCCGCACCTTTGGCCAGGCGCCTGCGGGCGTCTGGTTCGCGCCGGGTCGAGTGAACCTGATCGGCGAGCACACCGACTACAACGACGGCTTCGTGCTGCCGTTCGCGCTCGGTACCGGCGTTGCGGTCGCGGCGGGCCGACTCGGCAGCGGCATCACCGTGTGGTCCCGGCAGCAAGATGGCGCCCGAGTCACAGCTCCGGTCGACGGGCTGGTCCCCGGTGCCGTTGATGGGTGGGCTGCGTACCCGCTTGGCATGGTGTGGTCGCTCGCCCAGGCTGGGTACCAGCCTGGCAGCACCTCCATCGCGATTGACGCGGACCTGGCCGCAGGCGCCGGGCTGTCGTCGTCAGCAGCCCTGGAGTGCGCGGTTGGCCTCGCGGTTGCCGATCTGCACGGTCTGTCAGTCGTCCGCCCCGAACTGGTGCGGCTCGCGAGCAAGGCAGAGAACGAGTTCGCCGGCGCACCCACCGGGATCATGGACCAATCAGCTGTCCTGCTTTGTCAGGCGGGTCACGCCCTGCTGCTCGACTGTCGCAGTGGCGCCTCCGACGACGTCCCGCTGGAGCCGGGAGCCGCCGGGCTCGCGCTCCTGGTGATCGACACAGGCGTCCGGCACGCACTGACCGACGGGCGGTACGCGGAGCGGCGGCGGTCATGCGAAGCGGCCGCGCTCGCGCTCGGCGTCACCTCGCTGCGCGACCTGCCCGATGGCCCGGGCGACCTCATCGGGCTGACCGATCCGGAGCTACGGCGGCGGGCCCGGCACGTCATCAGCGAGAACCGCCGCGTCCTCGCCGTGGCCGACTTGCTCAGGCGCGGCGACCTGGCTGCCGTCGGCCCGCTGCTGACCGAGTCGCACGCTTCGCTACGGGATGACTTCGAGGTTTCCTGGCCAGAGGCTGACGTGGCGGTCGAGACCGCGGTCGCGGCCGGAGCGGTAGGCGCGCGGATGACAGGGGGCGGCTTTGGCGGCGCCGTGATCGCGCTCGCACCGGCGACCGCGGTCGCGAGCGTGCGGATGGCGCTGGCGGACGCCTACTCCCGTCATCGCTGGGTGCCGCCCGTGGTCATGCCGGCCGTGCCCTCGCACGGCGCGCGCCGCGTCCGGTAGCCCGCCGCAGCACAGGTGCGTCAAAGCGACATCCGGTAGGCTCCGCCCGGTAAGTACCACTCGCGCGGTTTGCTGGGAGCTGATACCGGGTGCGCGTCACGGACATTGCCACACCTGCCCTCCTGGTGGACGCCGACGTTCTCGACCGCAACATCGCCACTATGGCCGAAGCGCTGCCCGGGCCGCGGCTGCGTCCGCACGTCAAGGCGCACAAGTGCACGGGCCTCGCGCGGCGTCAGGCGGCAGCCGGCCACCGCACCTTCACCTGCGCGACGATCCGCGAGTGTGAAGGCATGGCCGCGGCGGGCCTCGGCGAGGACCTGCTGCTGGCGAACGAGGTCTTGGACGCCACACGCCTGGGCAGCCTGGCAGCGGCGGGCGCGCGGATCACTCTCGCGGTGGATTCCGAGCAGACCATCGAGGCGGCCGCGGCTGGCGGTGTTCGCGAGGTGCTCATCGACGTTAACGTCGGCCTGCCGCGGTGCGGCTGCGCGCCCGAGGACGCCGGCAGGCTCGCTGACCTGGGCCGACAGCGCGGCCTCGAGGTCCGCGGCGTCATGGGCTACGAAGGTCACGTCGTCGGATTGGTCGACGCCGCGGAGCGCGCCGAGCGGTGCCGAGCCGCGATGGAGTTGCTGGTGCGGGCCCATGCCGACGTGGGCGGGGAGCTGATCTCGGCGGGCGGCACCGGCACCTACTCGCTGAACACCTGGGCAAACGAGATCCAGGCCGGCTCCTACGCGCTGATGGATACCGCCTACGGTCGCCTCGGACTGCCGTTCGAGCAAGCGGCGTTCGTGCTCGCGACGGTGATCTCCAAGTCGCCGGACTGGGCCGTGGGTAATGCCGGGCTTAAGGCCTTCGGGATGGACCATGGCAATCCAGAGGTCAATGGGGGAACGGTGCTCTTTTGCTCAGACGAGCACGTCACCTTCATGCCGCCACGGCCGGTCGGGGACCGGGCCTGGCTCGTGCCCGCGCATATCGATCCGACGATGGCCTGCCATGAGCGGCTGTACCTGTTCTCTGGTGACACCGTCGTCGACGTCTGGCCCATCGACCTGCGCGGGTGGTGAGTCTGGCGTGAGCGAACTGCCGCGTTACCAGGATCTGCCGGCGGCGCCCCGCGGTGGCCGCAGCGCCTGGGGCCTGTTCGGGCCCGATGACAACCTGGGCCTGGTGAACCTGATGACGCCGGAGCGGGTCGCGGCAGCGGCCAGGCTCGTCCGGACCGGACGGATGTTTCCGCTGGACCTGCCGCTTGGCAGCGTCGCGCCGGCGCTGGCTAAGTACCGTGGCACGCCCCGGCATACGGTCGTGCACCAGCCGGGCACCGCCGGGTTCGACGACCTCTACGACAACTTCTACCCGCAGGCCTCGAGTCAGTGGGACTCGCTCGGCCACGTCGGATATGCGCCAGATGAGTTCTACAACGGTGCCACCGAGGCCGACGTGCAGTCTGGTGCCCGGAACACTATCGACCACTGGGCCAGGCACGGGATCGCGGGCCGGGCGATCCTGCTGGATATCCCACGTGCCATGGCGGAGGCCGGCCGCGAATACGAGCCGGGCGCAGCCGCGGCGATCGGCGTGGCGGAGCTTGAGCTGGCGAGGCAGCGGACCGGCCTGGAGTTCGCCGCCGGGGACATCATCCTGCTGCACACCGGGTTCGCTCCCTGGTACTCCGAGCAGTCAGTTGCCGTCAGGGAGCGGCTGCACGGCCGGGTCATAGCGCCTGGGCTGGCGCACACCGAGGCAGTCGGCGAGTACCTGTGGGACACGCACGCGGCCGCGATCGCCTCGGATACGTTCGCTGTGGAGGTGTGGCCGGTCGACCCGAGCCCGGCCGCCCACCCGTTTGGCTTCCTGCACCACCTGCTGATCGGGCAGTTCGGGATGGCACTCGGCGAGCTGTGGTGGCTCAAGGACCTCGCGGACTCCTGTGCGGCCGACGGCGTGTACGAGAGCTTCCTCGTCAGCGTGCCGATGAACGCGCCCGGCGGCATCGGCTCGACGGCCAACGCGATGGCCATCAAGTAGCTGACCTCGGCCGGCAGCGGCCGCGTAGCGGCAGGCCGACCGCGTAGTGGTTCGGTCGTGCAGTGGCCGGTCGTGCCGTGGTCAGCCCCGCAGGCGCAGCCCGCGCGGAGTCGGCCGGAACCCAGCTGTCTCCAGGGCCTTGGCCAGCGGCGAGTCATAGACGCCGCCGCCATCGGCGCGCTCGACCGTGAGCCGGCCAAGCGCGCCGGCCCGCACGGCTGCCGCGAGCGCCGCAGTGGCAGGCTCCAGCAGAGACGGCTCGCTAGTCCACGACAGCAGTGTCTTGCCGCCGCGCTCGACGTACAAGACGAGCTCGCCCTGTGCGAGGACGACAAGGGCGCCCGCCTTACGGCCGGGCCGGTGCCCGCCCGCGGTCTCGCCGGGCCTATCAGGCCACGGCAGGGCGGCACCGTAGGCGTTGGCCGGATCGGCCGCGGCCAGCACCACGATCCTCGTGTCCTGTTGGCCGGGCCCGCTCGCGCGGATGTCCCAGGGGTCGCGCGGCGGCCTAGGCGGTCCGCCCAGACCGCCCGTGTCCCACGGATCGGCTAGGCCAGCTCTCGCGCCCGGCGAGTCGGCTGCAGCGCGGGCCGAGTCTGCCAGCGCGCGCATTCGGTCGACCGCGCCCGGCAGCGCGAACTGGGCGGCACCCAGGCCCTCGACGAAGTAGCCGCGTCGGCACTGACCGCCATCCTCGAGCGCACGGAGCACCGGGTAGAGCGCGCCGAATCCGCCAGTCACGCGCTCGGCCGCGGCCGCGCCACGGATCAGGATGCCGTGCCGCTCGAGCAGCGCGACCGCCTGTGCGTGCAGCCGGTGGGTTGGGTCGCGCACGGCTGGCGGAAGGGCCGACCACCGGCCGCTCACCGTCGGGGGTCCGCTGCGGGATGGCATCGCGCCGCGGCCGAATCCCGGCCGACGCGTAAGCGCGGCGCCCGCACGGCCGGACGGCCGTCGCTCGCCCGAGCTCGCCTCCGGCGCGACCGGCCTGCCGGTGCCCAGAACCGTGCGCAGCGGAGCCAGGGTGTCGTTGGTCAGCCGGCCTGCCCACACCAGGTCCCAGATCGCGCTGGCGACGTCGCGGTCGTTGGCGGCGATTGTCTTGGTGGTCTGGTCGGCCAGCCCGGCCGCGACGCGGTCAGCAATGCCGCGGAAGAACAGGGCACCGCCCCCCTCCAGGACACCGAGGATGGCCTCGTGCACCGGCGTCATCGTGATCTCGGCGGCCACAGGCATCAGCAACGGGGCGGCCGCAGCGGGCGCCAGGATGATCCATCCGTCGCTTCCTGGCAGTGCCCCGGCACCGGACCAGACGACCTCGCCTGCCGCGGTCAGCTCGTCCAGCAGGGCTGGTGAGTAACCGGGGACCCGGCCTGGCAGGACGAGTGTCTCCAGCGCGGACGCTGGAATCGCCGCCCCGGCCAGCTGATCGACAACGTCGTAGACCGCTTCAGCTCTGGCGGGCCTGCTCCGGCCGGCCGCGGTCGCACTTTTGGTCGCCGCGTCGGCATGCTGCCAGGCGGGCAAGAACGCCGCATACACCGACGGGGGCGCAGGCTCGACCTCCTTGCGCAGCTTGGCCAGGCAGCGGCGGCGCAGCATGCGCAGCACGCCAGCCTCGCACCACTGCGTCCCTCCGCTCGGCTCGAAGTCGCCCTCGGTGAGGATGCCCTCGGCGGCCAGCCGGTGCAAAGTCCCTGTCACGACGGCGACGCCGAGGCCGTAGCGCTCGGCTACGGCGAGGGATCCGAACGGTCCGTGCGTCCGCGCGTACCTCAGAACTAGGTCGCGCAGCGGGTCGGGAACCGGCTCGGTGAAGGCCTCAGGCACGCCTGGCGGCAGCGCGACGCCAAGCGCGTCACGCAGCCGGCCCGCGTCCTCGATCGCGCTCCACCGCTCGCCGCCGGCGATGCGCAGGCGAAGCACGCGTCGCTGGGCGGCGAGTCCGGCGAGCCACGCGGGTGCCTGGTCCGGGTCTGCCGACCGCTCAGCGACTTCATCGGTCGTCAGCGGACCTAGCGCGCGGAGCATGTCTGCGACGGCCTCGGCATCCCGGCAGGCACGGCCAGGGGTTAGTCGCTGGAGTTCGCGCGCCGTGTCCTCGATGACCTGCGGGTCGAGCAGCTCGCGCAGTTCCGTCTGGCCGAGCAGCTCGGCTAGCAAGGCGGAGTCGAGCGCGAGCGCCTGCGCGCGACGCTCGGCGAGCGGCGTGTCGCCTTCGTACATGAAGGCGCCGACGTAACGGAACAGCAGCGACCTGCTGAACGGCGACGCCGTTGGTGTTTCCACTTCCACCAGCCGGATCTGGCGCGCCGAGATGCCGCGCATCAGCGCGGTCAAGCCGGGCACGTCGAACACGTCCTGGAGGCACTCCCGCATGGTCTCCAGCGCGATCGGGAACTGGCTGTACTGGCTGGCCACCGCCAGCAGCTGCGCGGACCGCTGGCGCTGCTGCCAGAGCGGCGTGCGCCTGCCTGGCTGCCGGCGTGGCAGCAGCAGCGCCCGGGCCGCGCATTCGCGGAACCTGGACGCGAACAGCGCGGAGGAGCCGACCTCGGCGGTCACGATCTGCTCGACTTCCTCGGGGTCGAGCATGGCGATCCCGGCCGGCGGCGGGTCGTCGGCGTCGGGCACCCTGATCACGATGCCGTCGTCGGTGTGCTGCGCCTGCACGTCCATGCCGCCGTAGCGCTCACGAAGCCTGGCTGCGATAGCGAGCGCCCAGGGCGCGTGCAGCTGCGCCCCGTACGGGCTGTGCAGTACCAGGCGCCAGTCGCCGAGCTCGTCGCGGAAACGCTCGAGCACCAGTGTGCGATCGTCGGGCAGGTAGCCGGTCGCCTCGCGCTGTTCGTGGAGGTAGCGGACCAGATTGCGGGCCGCCAGTTCGTCCAGGCCCTCGGCGCGCAGTCTGGACGTGGCCTGCTCCTCGCTGACGGCACCCAGCTCGCGACAGTAAGCACCGATCGCCGCGCCGAGCTCGGCGGGGCGGCCGGGCGCGTCGCCCTTCCAGAACGGGAGCCTGCCCGGCTGCCCCGGCGCAGGCGAGACCAGGACCTGGTCCGCGGTGATGTCTTCGATTCGCCACGACGTGGCGCCGAGCACGAACACGTCACCGACGCGGGACTCGTAGACCATCTCCTCGTCCAGCTCGCCGACCCGGCGGGAATGCCTGCCAGATCGGTCGGTCTGGCCCCCGGCCAGGAACACGCCGAACAGGCCGCGGTCCGGGATTGTCCCGCCGTTGCTCACGGCCAGTCGCTGGCTGCCAGGCCGTCCGGTCAGCTTGCCGGTGGTCCGATCCCAGACCACCCGGGGCCGCAGGCCCGCGAAGTCCTCGCTGGGATATCGCCCGGCAAGCATGTCCAGCACGGCGTCCAGCACCGGTCGCGTCAGCCCGCTGAACGGCGCTGCCCGGCGCACGGTCTGCTCGAGTTCGCTGACGTCCCAGTCGTCCAGCGCCGTCATGGCGACGATCTGCTGGGCCAGCACGTCGAGCGGATTGCGCGGCATCCGTAGTTCCTCGATCTGCCCGGACCGCATGCGTTGGGTGACAACCGTGGACTGGACCAGATCGCCCTGGTACTTCGGGAAGAAGATGCCGCGTGACACGTCGCCCACGTGATGCCCAGCACGCCCTGTCCGCTGCAGTCCGCTGGCGACGGACGGCGGCGACTCGACCTGGATGACGAGGTCGACGGCGCCCATGTCGATGCCGAGTTCCAGACTGGAGGTGGCGACCACGGCCGGTAGCGTGCCTGCCTTGAGGGCTTCCTCGATCTGGCTGCGCTCTTGCCGGGACACCGAGCCGTGATGTGCACGGGCGACGACGGCGGCCGCGCCCGCGGTGGTGCCCGATGAGCCGATCAGCTGCGCCGGCGGTCTGGTGTCGTTGTCGCCGAAAGCGGGGGCGAGCTGGTCCAGATGGTCGGCCTCCTGCAGCGCCTCGGCGGCTCGTTCGGCCGCGAGGTCGTTCAGCCGAGCGCACAATCGCTCGGCCAGCCGCCGCGAGTTGGCGAAGACGATGGTCGACCGGTGACTCTGAATCAGGTCAAGGACCCGCTCCTCGACATGCGGCCAGATCGAGTGCTGCCGGGCCGGGTTGCCCTCAGGCTGATCCCGGCCGCCGGCGCTCTGTTTGCTAGCACCGCGCTGCGGGCCAGCCCGGTCCAGCTCCTCGCCGCCCTGCAGGTCGCTCATGTCCTCGACCGGGACGACGATCGTCAGATCCAGCCGCTTATCGCTTGGCGGCGCCACGATAGTGACCGGCAGCGCGCCACCGAGGAACGTCGCAACCTCTTCTGGCGGCCGGACGGTCGCCGAGAGCCCGATGCGCTGAGCGGGCCGAAGCGGCGATCCCGGGTCGGCGGCTATCCGGAGCGCATCCAGACGCTCGAGGGAAAGCGCCAGATGAGCCCCGCGCTTGCCGCCGGCCAGCGCATGTACCTCATCGATGATGACGGTCTCGACGCTCCGCAGTGTCTCCCTGGCCTGTGAGGTCAGCATCAGGAACAGCGATTCTGGCGTGGTGATCAGAATGTCTGGCGGCTTGGTCGCCAGTTTGCGCCGCTCGTCGGCCGCTGTGTCGCCAGTCCTGACCGCGACCCTGATGTCGGGCTCGGGCAGGCCGAGACGCCGGGCGGCGTGGGACACGCCGGCCAGCGGGGAGCGCAGGTTGCGCTCCACGTCCACTGCCAGTGCCTTGAGCGGCGAGATGTAGAGGACGCGGCACCGGCGCTTGGGATCGGCTGGCTGCGGGTCTCTGGCCAGCTTGTCGATGGCCCACAGGAACGCCGCCAGCGTCTTGCCCGAGCCCGTCGGGGCGATGACCAGGGTGTGCTCGTCCCTGCCGATCGCCTGCCACGCCTGCGCCTGGGCAGCAGTCGGCTCCGCGAACGCCGAGCCAAACCACGCCCTGGTCGCCTCGCTGAAGTCAGCAAGGTCAAGGGCCCGCACAGGTGCCATGACTCCATCTTGCCTGCTGATACCGACATTCCAGGCCGTTGCCGGCGGCCGGACCCTGCTTTCGGCTAGGTTGTCCGGGTGCCTCAGGCCAACCTGCGACCGTCCGCCCGCGCCATCATCCTGGACCAGAACGACCGGATCCTGCTGTGCCGGTTCGAGTTCGCTCGCGACGGCCGTCAGGTCGTCGTCTGGGCGACCCCCGGCGGCGGCGTCGAGCCCGGTGAGTCCCTGCTAGCGGCGTTGCGGCGCGAGCTCATGGAGGAGGTGGGACTGGAGATCGACCAGGTCCCGCCGCACGTCTGGCATCAGGAGATCGTCCGCGAGGGCCATGCTGCGGGCTATGACGGCGTGATCAACGACTACTTCCTGGTCCGGGTGCCAGCGTTCACGCCTCGTGGCTCGCTGAGCGACGAGGAGCTAGCGGCCGAGAACGTCACCGGCCTGCGCTGGTGGGCTCTGCCGGACATCGCTAGCTATCAGGGCGGCGATCTCTTTGGCCCGCGCAGCCTGGCCGCGCTGCTCGTGGCGCTGCTGCGCGACGGTCCGCCTGCCGTGCCGGTCCAACTTGACCTGTAGATGGCGAGGCTGTTCACGCGCCCTTGGCCGCCGTCCGGTACCTCTCGATGACCAGCCCGGCCAGCGCTGGGTGCCCGCCCAGTGGCTCGGTGACCCAGTCAGCGCCGCTGTCGTGCAGCTGGTCCTGGAAGTGGCCAGGAGCTAGCAGGTAGCTCGCCACCGCAATCGGCTGCCCAGTGCGCTGTCGTAGCTCGCCGACGGCTTCGGGCACTGATGGCCGCGCGGCTGTCGCGAACGCGCCGACCACTGGGACACCCAGCCGCTCGGCCAGCAGGTCGGCCTGCTTCTGCACGTCGGCCGCGGCCGACGGATCGGACGATCCAGCGGCCGCGAGGACCACGGGGGTCCCGCCTGGCACCCCGGCCTCTGCTAGCCGGGCGGTCAGCGCGGTCAGGAGCAGCTCGTCCGGGCCGAGCGGGCCGGCGACCCGCGCACCAGCTGTGGCGGCCGCGCCCGTGATATCCGCGGTCAGGTGATAGCCGGTCGACAGCAGTAGCGGCACGATCACGGAGTTCGACCCGGCGGCGCCGAGCTCGGCTGGCAGCGAGGGCTCAGCATGCCCGATGAACGCCACGTGGACATCCAGGACCGGCGCCAGGCGGCGGACCTGCCGAGCCAGCGTCTTGATGACGTCGGTGGCTGCGGGGTTCCGGCTACCGTGAGCGACCGCGAGCAGCGCTGGCTTGCTCATGCCATGGCCTCCAACTCGGATGGGGCGGGCGCCGATGGCGACAGCAGCTCGCGTAGCCGAACGACCTCGCCGATGACCACGACCGCCGGCGGCCGGACGCCCGCGTTGGCCGATTCCGCCGCGACTGCGCCCAGGGTTGAGGTGAGCACCTGCTGATTCGGTGTCGTGCCGTCGCTAATGACGGCGACCGGCGTGGCCGCATCCCGGCCGCGTTTGATCAGCTCGGCGGCCACGGCGTCCAGGTGTGCGACCGCCATCATCAGCACGAGCGTCCCTGTCGTCTCAGCCAGCGCGGCCCAGTCGACGGTCGCGCCCGGGTGCGAGGGATCCAGGTGGGCGGACACTACGGAAAAATCCTGGGTGATGCCGCGATGGGTGACCGGGATGCCCGCGTAGGCCGGCACCGCGATCGCGCTGGTGACGCCGGGTACCACCTGGAACGGGACGCCGGCCCGGACGCAGGCCAGCGCCTCCTCGCCGCCTCGCCCGAACACGAACGGGTCGCCGCCCTTGAGCCGGGCCACCCGCTTGCCGTCCAGGGCCTGAGCCACGAGGAGCTCGTTGATCTGCGACTGAGTCAGGTTGTGCGCATGCGGCTGCTTGCCTGCGTCGATCACCTCGACGCCGGGGTCGAGCTCGGCCAGCAGCGACCGCGGCGCGAGCTTATCCGTGACCACGACGTCGGCCTCAGCCAGCAGCCGGCGGCCGAGGACGGTGATAAGTCCGGGATCGCCCGGCCCGCCGCCGATCAGCGCGACGCTGCCGACTCGCGCAGAACTGCTTCGATGCCGCCGGACCGGCAGGCTGCCCTCGGCCAGCGCTAGCGCGATGGCTGCGCGCAGCCGCTGTGAACGTGCCGGATCACCGCCGGCCGTCACCGCGACCGTGACCTCACCATGCCGGGTGACCGCCGGGGTCCACGCCGCGGAGGCCGTGGCGTCGTCGGCGCGGACGCACCAGACGCGGTGGCGTTCCGCCTCGGCCGCGACCATGGCGTTGACGTCGGGATCGTCGGTCGCCGCGTGCGCGAGCCAGGCGGCCGACAGGTCGCCGTCGCGGTAGCGGCGCCGCAGGATCGTGACCGGCAGGTCGGCCAGGTCGGCGACGACCGACGGAGCGATGACCACGACCTCGGCACCGGACTCAAGCAGGCTCCGGGCCCGGCGCAGCGCGACACTGCCGCCGCCGACGATGACCGCGCGCCGGCCTGCCATGGACAGCATCAGCGGATACTGCACCACCGGGGACGGCCGGGCGCGGGACGGTAGGGCGGCACGGCCCGGCTGGGCGCCGCCAGCCGGGCGCGCGCCGGTCTTAGGGCCGGCGGCAGTCACAGCGCGGTCCTGACCGCCGGGTCATGCGGCTGCGGCCGGATGACGGCCACGAACTTCAGGCTGAACCCGCGCGCGCACGCGCGGCACTCCCACTCGCCGGCCTCGGCGCCTGCCGGGCGGAGATTTTCCTCGCCGCAGTACGGGCAGAAAAACGGCACCTGCCGCTCGCCGGTCATGTCGGCTGTCCGGTCGATGCTGGCTGGCCGGTCTGCGTCAGCAACTCGGGATCCGCGCGCCGCACCCAGGTCGCGAACTCCTCGCCGTCGGCGCGGTCGGCCTGGTAGTTGCGCAGCAGCCGCTCGACGTAGTCGGTCAGTCCGGAGGTGGTGACCTTGAGCCCGCGCAGCTTGCGCCCGAAGCCGGGGTCGGTGCCGAGGGACCCGCCCAGGTGCACCTGGAATCCTTCCTCGCCATCGACGATGGAGCCCTTCAGCCCGATGTCGGCAAGCTGGAAACGGGCGCAGGAGTTGGGGCAGCCATTAACGTTGATGGTGATCGGGCTGTCGAAGTTCGGCAGCCGCCGGTCCAGCTCGGTGTACAGCTCACGAGCGCGGCCCTTGGTCTCCACGATGGCGAGCTTGCAGAACTCGATGCCGGTGCATGCCATCGTCCCGCGGCGGAAGACGTTCGGGTTGGCCGTGAGGTCGGTGGCCTCGAGCTCGGCGACAAGCTCGGGCACGGCCCGCTCCGGCACGTCGAGGATCAGCAGCTTCTGCTCGATCGTGGTGCGCACGCGGCCCGAGCCGTAAGCCTCGGCGAGGTCGGCGACCTGCCACAGCTGCGTGCCGGACGTGCGGCCGGTGTGCGGCGCGACCCCGACGTAGTACAGCCCGTCACGCTGCCGGTGCACGCCGAGGTGGTCACGCGAGCCAGGCGCAGGTGCGGGCGGCGGCGAACCGTCAGCAAGCCCGTTCCCGGCTAGATATTCGCTTTCAAGAACCTCCCGGAAGCGCTCCACGCCCCAGTCAGCGACCAGGAACTTCAGCCTGGCCCGGCTGCGGAGCCGCCGGTACCCGTAATCGCGGAACAGGCGGGCGACGCCGGTCCACACCTCCGGCACCCGCTCGGCGGGAACGAATGCACCGAGGCGCTGCGCGAGCATCGGGTTGGTCGACAGGCCGCCACCGACCCACAGGTCATAGCCCGGCCTGCCGTCGGGCCCGATGACGCCGACAAAGGAGACGTCGTTCACCTCGTGCGCCGTGCACTGGTTGGCGCACCCCGAGATCGCGGTCTTGAACTTGCGCGGCAGGTTAGTGAGGTCCGGGCTGTTGGTCGCGACCTCTTCCGTCGCCCGCAGCACGGCGCTGGAGTCGATGATCTCGGCCGCGTCGATGCCGGCCACGGGGCAGCCGAGGATGTTGCGCGGCACGTCCCCACAGGCCTGCTGGCTGGACAGGCCGACCTCTTCGAGCCTGCTCCAGATAGCCGGGATGTCTTGGATGGTGATCCAGTGGAACTGGACGTTTTGCCGGTCGGTGACGTCGGCCAGGTCGCGGCCGTATTCCTTGGCGATTCCGGCGATGGCGCGGGTCTGGTCGGCAGACAGCTGACCGCCCGGGATGCGGACCCGCATCATGAAGTACGGGTCCTCGATCTCGGCGTCCTCGAGGGCACCGGTCTTGCCGCCGCCGATGCCGGGCTTGCGCTGGGTGTACAGGCCCCACCAGCGGAATCGCCCGCGCAGGTCAGCCGGGTCGATCGAGTCGAAGCCGAGGTGGGCGTACCGGTTCAGGATGCGGTCGCGGACGTGCAGTCCGTCGTCGTCCTTCTTGAAGCGCTCGGCGGGATTGAGCGGCTCGTGGTGGCCGAGGGCCCACTGGCCCTGGCCGCGGCGCGGCTCGGATGGCATTTCTCGGATCCTTCTGCTGGCGTAGCGCTGGCACTTGGCGTGGCGCGGGCACTGACAGGGGCCGCCCTGGCAATGACGGGCGCGCTGTGAGGTGCTGGGAACGGCTGATTCAGCAGGAAGGACGACAGATCGCGCTGGATACGCGCAGCAGGTCGATGTGACGCCGGC
>DASXKI010000463.1:0-50235 GCA_036496945.1 Streptosporangiaceae bacterium
GCCAGGTCCGCCGCGCCGTCGGGGGTCAGCAGGACCGGCTGGTCCAGGTAGGCGAAGAAGGCGACCGGAGCGCGCGTCCCGGCTGTGATCAAGTGGGTGATGCCGTCGAGCTGGGGCAGCGCCTGCTGGGGGTAGAACCCCAGCCGGGGGAACTCCGGCAGGCCGGCGCCGTGCTCCAGGCGGGTGGTGTAGGTGTCCAGGAAGACGCGGATGCCGCTCGCGGCGGCGATCCGGCTGGCGGCCAGCAGGCCCGCGCCCGAGCTGATGGACTCGTCGCAGATGATCGCGTGGTCGGGAAGCAGGGCGCCGAGGACCTGCGGCCAGGTGTCCAGCGTCAGCGGGCCCGCGGGCATCCCGGGCCGCGACGGGGCGTTGACCCGGGGTTTGAGGGTCGGTGCGATCAGGTCGGCCAGGTCAGCCAGCGCGGTGACGGCGTCCTCGTGGACGTCGGCGAGGGCCAGGTTCGCCGCGCCGTCGGGGGTCAGCAGGACCGGCTGGTCCAGGTAGGCGAAGAAGGCGACCGGAGCGCGCGTGCCGGCCGTGATCAGGTGGGTGACGCCGTCGAGCTGGCGCAGCACCTGCCGGGGGTAGAACCCGAGCCGGGGGAACTCCGGCAGCCCGGCGCCGTGCTCCAGGCGTGCGGTGTAGGTGTCGGTGAAGACGCGGATGCCCGCCGCGGCGGCGATCCGGCTGGCGGCCTGCAGCCCCGCGGCGCGGCACGCCGGGCCGCCGAGCAGCATCGCCACCCGGTTCCCGCCGGTGCGGGCCAGTTCGGCGATCGCGCGGATCCGCTGGCCGGCGACGGCCGCCGGCGGGCGGGCGGGCAGGGCGGAGGCCATCACCTCGGTCGGCGACCAGGAGACATCGGCCGGCATCACCACGGTCGAGATACGGCCCGGTGCCGAGCACGCGTCGGCGACCGCGGCGCGGGCGGCCGCGCTGACCTCGCCGGCGGCCTGCGGGCTGGCGACTCGGCTGTCCAGCGCCCGGGCGACGGCGGCGATATCGGACATCAGCGGTGGGTCATTGCGCTGGTGGAACGTGGCCTGATCGCCGATCACGCTGATAATCGGGGTGCGGGCGCGGCGGGCATTGTGGAAATTGGCCCAGCCGTTGCCCTGGCCGGGGCCGAGGTGCAGCAGCGTCGCGGCCGGCCGGCCGGCGATGCGGCCGAAGCCGTCGGCGGCCCCGCTGACAGTGCCCTCGAACAAGGCGAGCACTGACCGCAAGCCGGGCGTCGCCTCGGCCGCCTCCACCAGGTGAAGCTCCGTGGTGCCTGGGTTGGTGAACAGGGTATCGATGCCGGACTCCGCCAGAGTGCGCATCAGCGCGCGGGCTCCGTCCACGCCAGTAGGCGTACTGGTCATGAGGTTCGCGCGGGCTGGAGGACTCGGACCCAGAAGTCGCGCATGAGCGCGGCGATCTCGTTTGCCTTGTCTTCAAGGCCAAAGTGGCCGGTGTCGAGAGCGTGGTACTCGGCGCCGGGGTGGTCGCGCAGGATCTGCCGGACGAGCTCTTCCGGGAAGATCTCGTCGTTGGCGCCGGTCGCCACCAGGGTCGGCGGCCGCCTGTCCCGGAGGAACTCCGGCATGGCGGTCGGCCGGTCGTTGCGGATGTCGTAACTGGCGTAGTTGACGAACTTCATCGTCCAGCCTCCTGCCGTCGAAGTTCGGGCAAGCTGTCACTCAACGCTGGCATTGCGTGTGGCCAGGCGGCATCACTGCGAGCCGTCGATGGTTGCATTGAAGGCCCCTACCAGAGCCGCACCTCTGAACCTGCGCTGACGCAGCAACCTGGGACCTGGCGTGGCGCCGCTATACCCGCTGAGGTGCTCATCAACCCTCGCGGCACGGCTCGGCGGTCCGGCCGCTCAACCTTCTGATCGGTAGAGTGTTGCGGACACGCCGTCTATTGGCTCATATGCACGCTGACCTGGTTGGATCTTGTTCATCGACACACAGCAGGCAGCAGTGGTGAGCAGCAGCGTGCGGCCAGAATGCGGCCACCGTAGCCCGACGGCTAAGCCACCCAGAGATGACAGCGAGCGTCAAGCGCCGCTGACACCAGCCGCCGCGACCGGCCCTCAATGGCGCGATTCGCTGTCGCGGGAAGTCATGTCTGGGTCGCCAACTCACGTAAACCAGACCGGCGGCAGCCATGCCTGGATCCCTAGCGGGCGGAGATCCATCACGGTCGTAGCCGGCCGCTGACCAGCACGGGGGAAAGGCGCCGGCTTCGGCGCCCGCCCCCCTTCAGCTTCAGGCGATCTTGCGGGCCCCAGGGCCGGGGGCGGGCGCGACGTCGCGCGCGGACTCCAGGACGTGACCGGCCCCGCAGGCCAGCCGGGCTCTCCACAAGGATCCGGGTGCAGAGGTTCCTCGCGCCGGTCCGGCCCACGACGTCCCTGGCTGGTCTCGGGGTCCATCGACTGCTCTGCCAGGCCGGTCGAAGAATTCCTCGCGGTGGAGGCCGAAAGGCCGGCATGAGCCAGGAACTGGGCCAGCGCGGGCACGAAGTCCCCCGACGACAAGCCGTGCAGGTACAGCAGCGGCAGCACCTCCGATACCTGCGGGGTCTTACGAGCATTGCTCCTGGGCGGGTGTCGGCAGGACTATCTCGACGTCGAGATTTATCTCAGTTTTGGCCACGAGAAGGGCCGGCGCTGCCCGGCCAGCAGGCGCACGCCGGATAATCGTGCGCCTCCACTCGGGCAACATGCAGAACGGGCATCGTTACAACCGGTGTGGGGTGCCCGAGCATGATGAACGCCGTATGACCGGCGTTAGTCTCGGGCTATGGCGCGAGTAGACCCCGAGGACGACAGCCTCGAGCGCTTCATCGTTCGCCACTACCGCCATGACCCGCAGCGACGGGAGCGACGGCATGTAGTGGTGGCGGCGTTCGACAACGAGCGGGAGTTTCGCGCCTGCATGAACAGCGTGCGGGACGAGATCAAGGCTCGCCGAGAACGCGGTGAGCCGGTCGATCCGGGTGAACACGCGTCGGGAGTTGTGCACGAGCCCGGGTATCTGCGCCGGGCAGCGAACGGACACTTGGTTCGCCGGGCGATCAGGCATTCGGTTGCCGGGTCGTGGATCGAGGAGCTGGAACTGCCGTCGAACACGTCCGTCGCCCGTGCCGAGCGACGTCCGGCCTAGGACCGGTCATCGTGCCGCGCTGGGCCTCTTGCTGCCGCCCCCTCCCTTCCGGGAGGCGGCGTCTACCGTCCCGTCCAGCGCGCACGCGGCGGGTTTGCGTCGCGGTGCACGGCCGTCATGATGCCGCCGGCGTTTGCCAACGGGCTCAGAAGAACCGGATCCAGGTCACCGGGTGCAGCTCGATGTCGTTGGGTGCCGCGCCGGTCACGCCGTGCTCCTCGTCGAAGAAGCCGAGTCCGCGGACATTCACTGTCCGGTAGATGTAGTGCCAGTCGGAGAGGGTGACCGAGAAGCGGCTGGTGACCGCGTTCCGGGCGGCCGTGATGGCGGGCTTCCACGGTGACGCCGAGCTGACGCAGCCTGGCCGCGGGATCTCCGCGATCATGTACCGGCCCGCGCTGCGCAGCCGCAGGTGGATGTCGCCGTCGTCCTCCAGCTTGATCGCGATCAGGGTCACCCTGGTGACCTGCCAGGTGCGGAACTCGGGCCACTTGATCCGATGGTCCTGCGCGCCGGAGCCGAAGGAGGACGGGCGCACCCGGCTGTCGAGGTAGCCGACCGTCGTGTAGCTGACCGTGCGGGACACCTGGCTGCGGGTGGCGTCCGAGCCGGTCTTCACCGGCCAGCGCCAGGTGCCGCACGAACTGGCCATGGCTGGAGTCGCAGCGCCCAGCGCGAAGGTGGCTGCTGCCACGAGTCCGGCGGCGCTGGCTGCGGCTGTGATCTTGCCTGCGATTCTCAAGTGAACCTGTCCGTTCTTCCTCCCGGTGCCGGCCACGGTGACCAGAAACCGGAGCGGCCCGGGCGGGTAACGATCCCGCCGACTTCGACCAATCCCGGGCCGGCCTGCTCAACTTCTTGTTTTGCGGTGCTGGTCAACAGACGCGGAGCCCGCCGGGCAGGTTGACCTGCCGTGCGGCCTTGTGCCGGCTGTCGCGGATCTGCGTCTAGGACGGCGACGCGGTTGTCTGCCGCTTCGCGGATGCTCAGCTCACCGGAGTCCGGGCTGGCGCGGATGCCGGTTAGGGCACCACCGAGGCGGCTGTCGGCCAGGGCCGTCCGCAGTGGTACAGCTCCAGGACTCCATGCCGAACGGCGGCGATCCGCCCGCCCAGGTCAAGTCGCGGGATCCGCAGCGCGGGCACCGCCGTGCTACTTGCCGTGCAACTTCCGTCGACCCCGGTAATGTTCATCAACCGCCGCCTGGCCGCCGCTGGTAGCGCCCGCCATACATTGGCAGGTCGAGGGCAGGTCCGAGGCTGTCCATCTGGTCCCAGGTTCGGTTCAGGCCGAACGTCCCGAAGCGGTGCACCCTGGTTACTGCGTCGAGGTCCAGGACGTCGATCATGATTTCCTCGTTCGGGCCGGCCTGCTGCCTGACTAGGCCCTCGGGATCGACGATCAGGCTCTGGCCCAGGCCATGCGGCCCGGCGGCATTGACGTTGACCACGTAGATCTGATTGAAGATGGCATTGGCGCGCGCAACGACCAATTCCAGGTCCCGGTCCCTGGTGGGGGTGAGCGTTGGGTGCAGCACCACCTCTGCGCCCATCCAGGCGAGCTGCCGGAAGGTTTCCGGGAACGAGCCGTCGTAGCAGATCGCCAGGCCGATCCGCGCCGTCCCTGGCATGTCGAAGACCACGAATTCGGTGCCGGGGGTGGATGTCTCGTACGGCTGCCAGGGGAAGCATTTGCGGTACTTGGCGGCTAGCTCGCCAGACGGGGCCACGACGACGGCCGTGTTGTATACCGTCCCTCCGGCCTGCTCATAAACCGATCCCGGGCAGATCCACAAGCCCGTCTCGGCGGCCAGCTCCCCGAGCGCGTCAGTCAGCGGGCCGGGGATCTTTGTCGCCGAGGACTCGGGGGCGCCGGGCCGCTCGTCGAGCAGCTGATCGACCGCCGACAGGTGCAGTTCGGGCGCAACCACGAGCTGCACCTGCGGAAACGTCCGGCGGATCCCGCGGACCTGCTCGCTAAGCCGTTTCCAGGTGCCGCCCACGTCGCCGGGCTCGGGAGCGATCTGCATGGCCGCCACCACAAGAGGTCGCATACTCAGGTCCGGGCCAGCTCGGCCAGCTCGCGGGCCTCTGGCAGGTTACGTCCGGCAAGGAAGAACTGCGGCCGTGCGAGCCGGTAAGCCAGCATGATCACCAGGCCGGCCACGATGGTCCCGATGCCGAGCACGAATACGCCGCCAATCCCGTGGAAGCTGGTGTAACCATAGCTCGGCTTCCACATCTGGATCGCGCTCTCGGCGAAGGCATAGGTGAGGACGAGCGCGCCAAAGAGGGGGATTAGCCCCTTGACTAGGAGCGTGCGGCCGCCGGAGCGCAGCTCTTTGCGGAAGTGCCACGCGCAGGTGTAGCCGACCATCCCGTAGTAGAACGCGATCAGCAGGCCGATCGACAGGATGCTGTCAGCCTGGATCCGGCCCTGACTGACATACGTCAGCACGGCGAAGATCAGGGCGGTGAGGCCGCCGATCGCCAGGGTCGACACCGCGGGTGTGGCGAACTTGCGGTCCATCCTGGCGAACGATGCTGGCAGCGCCCCGTAGGTAGCCATGGCCAGCGTGGTCCGGGCCGTCGGCAAGATGCCCGTCTGCAAGGCCCCGATCGCTGAGCTGAGCGTTGCCAGGATCAGCAGCTTGTTGAGCGTGCCGCCCAGCACCGACTGGCCCAGGTGGGCCAGCACGTCAGGTGCCGTCGCGAGGTTGGCCAGGCCCAGCCCTTTCGTCCCCACTCCGCCGTAAGCCTGGGCAGCGACTGAGACGAGCATGTAGAGGCCGAGCAGCACGACAGTCGAGTAGATGGCCGCCCGCCCGGGGTTGCGCCGCCTGTCGGAGGTTTCTTCGTTCACGCTGACCGCGCTGTCCCAGCCCCAGTAGATGAACAGGGCGAGAAGCAGCCCGGTAGTGAACGCTTGCATGCCGCCGCTGCCGAAGGGGCTGAACCAACTCAGCGCTGGATGGAGGTGCCCGGCCGGGGCATGCCCGGTGTAGACCTTCAGCAGCGCCACGACCGAGAAGATCACGAGCAGGGCTGCCTCGATGCCGAAGAGCACGTACTGCATCCTGGCTGAGATCTGGATGCCCCGGTAGCAGACGTAAGTCATGACGAGCACGATCGTGACCCCGGCAACCGTCGTCCACGTGTGTCCTGCTGCGACGCCATCAGCACCGAAGAGCAGGAACAGGTAGGACCCGGCAATGCCGGCCAGGTACGCCATCGCGATGACGGAGGCCAAGGTGGCGACCCACCCGCCGATCCAGCCCGTGCGGGGGCCGATCGCTCTGGCGGCCCAGGTGAACACCGTCCCGCAGTCTGGATCGGCACGGTTGAGCTGGGCGTATCCGACCGCGATCGCCGCCATCGGGAAGAAAGCAAGGAACATGACGGCCGGGGCATGCAGCCCGACGGCGATCACGACGAAGCCGAGTGTCGCGGTGATGCTGTAGGCGGGTGCGGTCGCCGCCAGGCCGATGATCGTGCTGGACAGCAGCCCGATGGCTGAGTTCATCAGTCCTTTGCCGTCAGGTGGTGCCGCAGCCGCCTCGGTGTCCGTCACAGTGCACTCCCATGTATCCAGGATTCTTTAAAGGCAGATTTAATACTCGGTGCTTCATACCTGTCAAGACCTGGTTAGAGGTAGCCTGTTATGCACTGAACAACTCGTCAAAGAATAAGGGCATGGCCAGACCGAAGGATCAGAAGCGGCGCCGCGAGGAGCTGGTCGCCGCAGCGGCGCGCGCCGTGCTGCGGCGCGGGCCGGCGGCGGTCAGGCTGCGCGACGTTGCCGAGGAAGCCGGGGTCACCCCGGCCGCGGTGCTGTACTACTACGACCAGATCGACGAACTCCTGGTCGAGACGCATCAGCGGGCGGCGGAACGGTTCTGTTCTCAGCGCGAGGACATGGTGGACTCGATCGAGGATCCGAGGGACCGCCTGGTGTCCGCCATCCGGGCGGGCCTGCCAACCGGCCCCGGCGACGAGCTCGTGCGGTTGCTGTACCAATTCGACAGCCAGGGCATGACCAACCCCGCTTACGGAGCGCAAAGCCGCGCCTATTTCGAACGCCAGGTCGCGATCTACCACTCGATCCTGGTGGCGGGAGAGGCGGCCGGGATCTTCACCCTCACCGCGCCAGCCAGGATCATCGCGAGGAATCTCGTCGCGCTTGAGGATGGTTACGGCTACTACGTGGCAGTCCCAGGGACCGGTGTCGAAGCCGCAGACGCCGAGCTATTCATGCTCAGCTACGCCGAGGTCGCTACAAGCTGCCGACTGGCACGGACCCCCCATTGATGTCCAAGGCAACGATGCCTCGCCGCTGGCGTCCCGGTGTCCCGAGGTCCTGGTGGCCGTGATTGCGCAAGAACTCAAGCCGCTTGCGCAAGCGCGCAACGGTTGCTCGACGCGTCTTGACAAATTGGCGAAATTGTCTCATTGAACCTTGTGAATAACGTTACAACGGCATTACGGTTCGTCTCAAAGGTCTTCGCGGGCCGCTCGACTCGCGAGCGGCACAAGCGCGCGTCCTGAGAGAAATGAGCAGCCGATGCCAGCGAGTACCACAGGAGTTCGATGGAGGCGGCTCGGGTGGCCGCCGCGATCGGCAGTACTGGCGACCGCATGTCTGATGGCGGCCGGCACCGCAACGATGGTTGCCGGCGCGGGCACTGCCGCCGCCTCGTCGGCGCCCGTCGTCACCCGCGCCGCCATCGACCCGTCTCTGACTGCCGGCCGAGGCGCCGACGTCCCGTTCGTTGAGCAGGAGGCCGAGAACGCCGTCACCAACGGCACCATCATCGGTCCGAACACCGCCGCGTACACGCTGGCGGCCGAAGCCTCCGGCAGGTCCGCGGTCAGCCTGACGCCGGGACAATACGTCGAGTTCACGCTGCCCGCGCCGGCCAATGCGATCAACGTGCGTTACAGCATCCCCGACGCGCCGGCCGGCGGCGGGATCACCGCACCGCTCGACGTCACGGTCAATGGCCAGCAACGCCACACCATGACTCTCACGTCCCAGTACTCGTGGCTATACAACGAGTACCCGTTCTCGAATGACCCGAACGCGGGCCCGCTACACCCCGACTGGTGGACCACCGAGTGCGGCTGCGTCCCGGACGCGACGACGCCGGCGCCGGTGTTCCCGACGCCGTTCCGGCCGAACCACTTCTATGACGAACAGCGCATGCTGCTGGGCCGGACGTTCCCCGCTGGCTCCACGATCCGCCTCACAGCTCCGATCGGGACGGACGCCTCGCTCACGACCATCGACCTGATGGACTCTCAGCTGGTCGCGCCGCCGAAGGTCGTCCACGCCGCCGTGAACGTGCTGCGGTTCGGCGCCGACCCGACAGGTCACCGGGATGCCTCGCAGGCGATGACAGCGGCGATCGCGTTCGCGCAGAAGGTTCATCTGCCGGTATACGTACCGCCGGGCACCTACTCGGTGAGCCAGCACATCATCGTGAATAACGTGACGATCGATGGCGCTGGCAGCTGGTACACCATCTTCAAGGGCCACCAGGTGACGCTGAGCACGCCCGCGCCGGATGGCTCGATCCACACCGGCGTCGGTTTCTACGGCCTGTACGCCGACCAGGGCGGCAGCACCAACGTCCACCTGTCCGGCTTCGCGATAGAGGGTGACGTCCGCGAGCGCATAGACACCGACCAGGTGAACGGCATCGGCGGGGCGCTGAGCAACTCGACCATCGACGGCCTCTACATCCAGCACACCAAGGTCGGCATCTGGCTGGACGGCCCGATGACGAACCTGAGCATCACCAATAACGTCATCGTCGACCAGATCGCCGACGGCATTAACTTCCACACCGGAGTCACGAATTCGACCGCGTCGAATAACTTCATCCGCAACACGGGCGACGACGGCATGGCTATGTGGTCGGAGATCACCGCCGACGCCAACGATACATTCGACCACAACACCATCCAGACGCCAGTGCTCGCGAACGGCATCGCGCTCTACGGCGGTACTGACAACACCGTCTCGAACAACCTCATCGCCGACCCGATCCGTGAGGGCAGCGGCATCCAGCTAGGCTCCCGCTTCAACGCGGTGCCGTTCAGCGGATCCGATTGGATCACGAACAACACCACCGTCCGGGCCGGCACCTATGAGCTCAACTGGAACATCGGCCTAGGTGCGATATGGATCTACGCGCTCCAGAGCAGCATCAACGCGGATATCGAAGTCGTCGGGGACAACTTCCTCGACAACACCTATAACGCGATCATGCTGGTCTCCGACTTCCCAGTGAAGGACCTCTACTCCATCACGAACGTCCACTTCGCAGACATCAAGGTCGACGGCACAGGCACATCGGTGGTCAGCGCCCGCTCAGCCGGATCCGCGTCCTTCGAGAACGTCGAGGCTCGCAACGTCGGCGCGGTAGGCGTCAACAACTGCGGGTCCTTCAACTTCACACCCGCGGGCTCGGAGTTCTCGCTGACGGACCTCGGCGGCAACACCGGCGGCGGCACCACCGGTCCCTGGCTCGCTTCATGGGAGCTGCCGAACACCATCACCTGCAACGACCGCCCGCCGGTCGTCCCACCGCCGCCGCCTTCCTCGTGGTGACGCTCCGCTGATCTACCGGCTAACCAGCACAACTTTGCACACAGGACGGGCGCCCGAGTCGAAGACTCGGGCGCCCGTTCTTCGAACGTCCCGGTGACTCCGCGGCACGAGCACGAGGTGCCGCGGCCAGTGGATTTAGCTGCTGTGCTGCCAGCCAATGCTGGGCGGGTTCTGCCCGGCTAGCGGAATGTCGCGAGCTGCCGTGCGCTCCTTGGTCTCCCAGTCCTCGATGGTGCGCAGCACGTCCTCGGTGTAGATCTTCAGATGCTGCCGGTATACCTCACTGAACGTGCGGAGGTATGCAAGCTCGGCCTGCACTGCGCGGCGCTCCTGGTCAGTCTGCGGAGGCAGGCCGTCATGATTCATGGCGTCGACAGCCGCCGCGCGTGCCCTGGTCCTGGCCTCCTCTAGCAGCATGTCAGCGTGCTGCTGAGCCTGGCGCATGATCTCGTCGCGGCGAGTGCGGGCCTCCTCGGTCAGCCGCCCGCTGTAGGCCTGGGCGTCGGCGACGTAGCGGTCGGCGGTGCGCTGGGCGCTGGAGAGGATCCGGACCGCATGGATGTGCGCGTCGTCCTTGCCGAACAGGATCGCGTCGTTGCCGGTCTCCTTGCCCAGGATCCGCCGGCGCAGCCGCTGGACCTCCTGCCACAGTGAGGCCCGCTCGTTGATCAGCCGCACCATCTCCGCATGCGCGCCGGCGAGGAATCCGCGTACGGCATCTTCGTCGAGGCCGTGTCGGCCCCAGCGAGTCAGCGGGAAGGTGACCGCCAGGAGGTCATCCGGAGTCAGCCGCCGCTGCTCGTCGTACCAGGCATCCGATGTCATGGCTCACTCCAGCCAAAATCCTCGACGTGTATCTGACCGGCAGGCATTCCGGCTGCTGCTAGCCGTGAGGCGGTGTCCTGCACTATCTCGGTCGGGCCGGCAATGTAGGCATCGTGGTCCGACCATGTCCCGTAGCGGGTGACGACGTCCGTGAGCGAGCCGGTGTGGCCTGCGAACCGGCCGGCGCTAACCGTCGGCACCACCGTGAGCCATGGCTGCTCGGCGGCCATCTTTTCCAGGCTCGGCAGGTCGTACAGGCCGTCGGCGTCGCGCGCGCCGACGAACAGGTGCACCCGAGGCGGCTGCCGCAGTCCGGCCGCTTGCTCGAGCATGGCCTTGAGCGGCGCCAGACCGGTGCTGCGGGCCACCATGAGGACGTCCCTGCCGGACGCCGTGTCGAGCCGCAGGACGCCAACGGGCGGTCCTAGCTTGAGCCCGGCGCCGGTCGTTAAGCCGGTGGTGAGTGCCATGCTGACAGCGCCGCCGTCGATCAGCCGGACGTGGAACTCGACGCTGCCGTCCGGGCGCGGCGCATTGGCTATCGAGTAGTACCGCCACAGCCGTGGCCGAGTCGGTGACTCGATGGCCACCGATTGCCCAGGCAGGTACTCCAGCTGCGGTTGCGTCCGCACGGTCAGGATGGTGACGTCGAACGCGCGGCGCTCGGCTGCCACGACCGTGCCGGTCCAGAACGCCGGATGATGCTGCTCGTCGTCCACCGCGGCCGTGGTCATGACGCTGGCGATCAGCTCGTAGGCGTCCCGCCAGTCGGCCTCCAACTCCGCGTCCCACGCGTCGCCGCAGAAGTGGGCGAACGTGGCGAGCAGGCTCTCGCCCACTGCCCCATAGTGCTCGGCCAGCGTGCCGAACTTGCGGTGGCCGCGACCGAGGTCGCGTAGGAACACGGTCAGGTTGTCCAGGTTGTCGACGCTCGACACGATGCTCACCAGCGCGTCTACCAGGTGAGCGCGCTGGGCTTGCATCGACACCGGGAACATCGGCCGCGTTTCCGGGTGCTTGAGGAAGAGATCGGAGTAGAAGTGCAGCGGCACCTCATCGCCGTGCATAGCGACGCGGGCGAAGCTGCTCTTGAGCCGGGCGATGTCCACGAACCGCCCCGCCCTAGCGGTTCAGCACGTCATCGCGCACGGTCTCAGCCACGGCGCACACCGTGGCGACGTCGCCTTGTGCGACTCCGTGCTCGCGGAGAGCACTGCTCAGGTGTGCAATAACCTGGTCGAAATGCGCGTCGGTCAGTCCCGGTATCTGCGCGTGCGCCGTCCGCAAGTCGCGGCCCGCATAGGCGTGCGGGCCGCCGAATGCCAGCGCAAGGAACTCGGCCAGCATGACGGACTGCTTGTCCATGTCGACGCTCGCGAAGTACGGCGCCAGCATGTCGTCGGCGAGTACGCGCCGATAGAAGGAACTCGTCACTGCCCGCATCGACTGGCGGTCGCCGCCTAGCAGGTCATAGACACTTATCTCGGTAGTCATGGCGTACCTCACCCGGCTCACGGATGGGCCCGTCGCGGCCCATTAGCCAGACGGTATTGCTGACGCTATTACCGGGCCGTTACCCAGGCGCAACATCCGCCGGCGCGCGCCACTCGCTCCGATCTAAGGCGGCTCAAGTCGCTCGAGAGGGACGAGAGGTCCGGGCCGCCGACGGCGTGACGTACCGTGGCGCACCGGGCGAGTGTCGGCGGCCGCTGGTAGCCTCTCGCTCCTGTGACCCTCTCTGCATCCGCCGCCGACGATGAGCGTGCGTCTGTCCGCCAACCGGCCAGGCCGGACCTCCTGCTCTCGCTCCGTAGCTGGCAGAAGGACGCGTACCGCGAATACTTCCGCAGGGACCAGCGCGACTACCTGCTGGTTGCGACGCCAGGCGCCGGGAAGACCGCCTTCGCCCTGACGGTCGCTGCCGAGCTGATCGCGCGTCGCGAGATCACCGCTGTCACAGTCGTGACGCCCACAGAGCACCTGAAGCATCAGTGGGCGCGGGCGGCGCACGGGCTCGGGATCGCGCTCGACCCCGAGTACACCAACTCCCAGGGCCAGGCCTCAGCCGATTTTGCCGGCGTAGCGGTGACGTACGCCCAGGTCGCTGCCCACCCTGCCCTGCACCGCCAGCGCACGCTGAGCCGGCGCACGCTCGTAGTGTTCGACGAGATCCACCATGCCGGCGATGCGCTGTCGTGGGGCGAGGCGGTCAGGGTTGCGTTCGAGCCGGCCCGGCGGCGGCTGGGGCTGACCGGCACCCCTTTTCGCAGCGACACCAACCCGATCCCGTTCGTGACCTATAGCCGTGGTGCGGACGGCAGCCTGCGCAGCTCGTCGGACTACGTCTACGGCTATGGGCCGGCGCTCAGCGACGGCGTCGTCCGCCCGGTCATTTTCCTGGCTTACTCCGGCGAGATGCGGTGGCGGACCAGAGCGGGGAACGAGCTGGCGGGCACGCTCGGCGGCCCGATGACCGCGGAGCAGCTTGGCCACGCCTGGCGGACGGCGCTCGATCCGGACGGCGCCTGGATCATGCGGGTCCTCGAGGCCGCCGATCGGCGCCTGACCGAAGTGCGGCGCGGCATGCCGGACGCCGGCGGCCTGGTCATCGCCTCCGATCATGCCGATGCGCGCGCGTACGCGACACTGCTGCGCGACATCAGCGGGACCCGGCCGGTCGTCGTCTTGTCCGACGACCCGGCGGCGAGCAAGAAGATCGCCAAATTTGGCGCCTCCACGGATCGGTGGATGGTCGCGGTCAGGATGGTGTCCGAAGGCGTCGACATCCCGCGCCTGGCGGTCGGTGTCTACGCGACGAGCGTGGGGACGGCGCTGTTCTTCGCTCAGGCTGTCGGCCGGTTCGTCCGGGTCAGGCAGCGCGGTGAGACCGCATCAGTGTTCCTGCCGTCCATCCCGTCGCTGCTCGGGTACGCCGCCGAACTCGAGGCCGAGCGCGACCACGTCCTGAGCCTGCCCGACGACGCTGCCGACGACGAGCGCGCGCTCGCCGAGGCGCTGCGGCAGCGAGACACTGCCGACGGGCTCGAGCAGGGGCCGTTCCAGGCGCTGGAGGCGTCGGCGCACTTCGACCGCGTCCTGTATGACGGCAACGAGTTCGGCGTGACAGCCGAGGAGGAAGACTTCCTCGGTCTGCCGGGACTGCTCGAGCCCGAGCAGATGGCACTGCTGTTGCGAAACCGCAAAGCTCGTCCGCTCCCGGGCCGGGCGGCGACCTCGGCCACCGGGCCCGCGGTGAGCGCAGCCGCCAGCCCGCCGCCTGAGCCCACAGCGCGCGAGACGCTCGCAGCACTGCGTAAGGAGCTGAACGGGCTCGTCGCCGCCTGGCATCACCGCACCGGCCAGCCGCACGGGGCCATCCACGCCGACCTGAGGCGCGGCTGTGGCGGGCCGCCGCTGCCGCAGGCGACAGCGGACCAGATCCGGGCCCGGATCGAGATGATGCGCCAGCTGGCGCGATCCCGACGCTAGCCGGATCAGTCGCCGGTGAAGACAGGCGGTCGCTTGGCCGCGAACGCCGCGATGCCCTCGGCCACGTCGGCCGACGCCGACCGCTCCAGCTGGATACGCGCCTCGAGCTCCAGCTGATCCTCGATGCGGCCGTAGAGCCAGGCGTTCAGCTGCCGCTTGGTGCCCGCGTACGACCCCGTCGGGCCGTTCGCCAGTTGCCACGCGAGATCTTCCGCTCGCGGCATCAGCTCGGCGTCCGGCCAGACGCGGTTGATGAGCCCCCAGTCGAGCGCCTGCTCACTGGACAGCCGCGAGCCGAGCATCGCCAGCTCGGCAGCTCTCGCGAACCCGATCCTGGTCGGTACCAGGACCGACGAGCCGCCGTCGGGCACAAGACCAACATTGACGAACGCCAGCAGAAAGTAACCGGACTCGGCACTCACGACCAGGTCGCAGCTCAGCGCGAGCGACAGGCCGATGCCGGCCGCGGCGCCGTGTACGGCCGCGATAACGGGCTTGGGCATCGACCGGATCCCGGTGATGATCGGGTGATAGCGCTCGGTGAGCACGGTGTAGACATCGGGCCGACTGCCTGAGCCGGCCTCGCCCCTGTCGCGCAGGTCGGCACCGCTGGAGAAGGCCCGGCCGGCCCCGGTGACCAGCACTGCACGGACCGAGCTGTCAGCGGCCAGCTCCAGCACAGTGTCCCGCAGCGCGAGACCGAGCTCCTCGTCCCACGCGTTCAGCCGCTCCGGCCGGTTCAGCTCCAGCTTCGCCGCCGGGCCGCGGCGGTACAGACGCACCGCGCCGAGGTCCCTGTCCAGCTCAAATTCCGTAACAGACGCCATGATTAGCAGGGTAATGGCGGCCACAGGCAGACCGCCATCGCCAAGATCAGGTCCGGCCGCCGTCCCGCCGCGGCCTGTTACTGGCCGCTGTCGGCAAGGCGGCGGTTCCTGGCGTAACGTCGGACTCATGTGCCGCAGCATCAAGACACTCCGAGAGCCCTACACCGAGCAGGTCACCGACGCGGACGTCCGGGCCGCCGCCCTCCAGTACGTCCGGAAGATCAGCGGGTTCCGCACGCCGGCCGGCCACAACGCCCAGGCGTTCGAGCACGCGGTCGCCGCCGTCGCGGCCGCCACCCAGGACCTGCTCGACCACCTCGAAGTGCGGGGACAGCGCGCCGCATCCTGACGGCGCGCCCCGTCGCCAGCCCCGCATCTTCATTAGCTGCGCCACCTCAGCCGGCCAGCACGCACGGACCACTACCGGGAGTTGCTATGTCAGAAACGAACGACTGGAACACCAAGATCATCGAAGAGTTTCGCGCCAATGGCGGTAAGGTCGGCGGCCCGTTCGAGGGCGCGCCGATCCTGCTACTCCACACCACCGGCGCCAAGAGCGGCCAGGAGCGCGTCCACCCGATGATGTACCGGCGGACCGACGGCGGGTACGCGGTGTTCGCTTCCAAGGCGGGGGCACCCACCAACCCCGCCTGGTATTACAACCTGGTCGCGAACCCGGACGTGCAGGCCGAGATCGGCCCGCAGACGCTGGCGCTGAAAGCCCGGGTCGCCGGCGACGCCGAGCGCGAGCCGATCTGGACCGCGCATAAGACGCAGTACCCAGGTTTCCAGGAGTACGAGGAGATGACAACGCGGCAGATCCCGGTCGTCATCCTCGAGCCGGCCAGCTGACCGCGTCGGGCGGCCACGTCGGCACGCACCGGGCGGCCTAGCCGACCAGTGTGACCTCCGACCGCTGCAGCTGGCCTGACTCGGTGATCTCCACCGCGAGGACCACCTTCCCGGTCTGGCCAGTCAGCCGGACCGTTGCGGCAGTGGTGCCGTTCCCGGCTAGGTAGCAGTCGATCGCGCACTCACCCGCCCAGGCGGCGGCCATCCGCAGCTGGCGCAGCACCCGGTCGGTGTCAAGGCCGTCCGCGGCGGCAAGCCCGGCCGGCCAGTCGGGCGCGCCGGCCTTGACTGCGCCGATGACCTGGTCCAGCGCCGTGTGCAGATCCGAGCCGCTAGCCGGCGGCACGGCGACCACGAGCTGCTGCACGAGCGGCTCGCGCAGCGGCGCCAGCTTGATCTGCACTGCCACGGTGCCGCCCGGGCCGGTCAGCCACCACCGGCAGTGCGCTGGCGAGTCGCATTCGGCAGGCCGGTCACGGTCGGCGGCGAACTCACCAATCCGCTCGCGCAAGTTCGTGATCTGAGCCTGCCGCTCCGCGAGCGGCCGGTCCAGGTCGATGTTGGGGGCGAAGATGCGGGCAGCGACATCGTCCTTCCAATGCGCCAGCAGATCGTCGACCGTGTCGCGAGCCGTCAGTGTCTCCGGCCACGGATCCCCGCCGGGGAGAGGACCGCGGACGTGGGGACGACCCCGTTCCGTGCCTTGCCGGGCTTGCGCCGTCAGCAGCGCCGACAGCAACTCTCCGGCGAGGGCGCCCGCATGCGCGTACGTGCCGTTAGCCAGCACCACGGTGCCAAGTCCGGTCGCCGGATGCCAGCGCATCTGGCTGCCGTAACCCGGATAGCCGCCACTGTGCTGCACGATGGTGCCGAATGCCGGGTCGTCCTCGGCAAACAGGCCGAAGCCGTAGCTGATCGAGGTCGGCCCCGCGAACTGCGCGACCGTGCCGGAGTCCTCGTCCGTGATCGCCACCTGCCCGAGCTGCATCTCCCGGCGGCTGGCCCGGCCGAGCGGGTGATCGCCCTCACCGGCGGGCACAGTGCCGGTCGGCGAGGGGCCGGGCGGGAAGGCACGGGCGAAGCCAGCGACCCATCTGGCCAGGTCGCGCACGCAGCTGAAGATGCCGCCCATCGGGGCGAAGGCGCCGTGGGGATCGGGATCGAGTTCCAGCCATTCGCCGGAGTCGCGGCAGTACCCGCGGGCCAGGTGCGCCGGCTCGAACTCCGTCGCCTCATAACCGGTCCGCTCGAGCCCCAGCGGGCCTAGCACCTCGGCCCGGATCGCGCGCGCGTAGTCCGCGCCGGTGACCGACTCGATGACCTTGCCTAGGACGGCGTAGCCCAGGTTGGAGTACTCGAACTTCGTCCCTGGCGCCCAGGCGCAGCGGATGGCACCGTCGGCCAGCAGCCGGGCAAACACCGCGGGATCCAGGCCCTGCTGGCGGTCTCCCCACGGGTCGTCGGTGGGGAAGCCGGCCGTCATCGTGAGCAGGTGCCGGATGGTGATCGGCGGGCTGTCCGGCGTCGGCAGCTCCACCCCGCGCAGCTCGGGCACGTAGTCGACCGCCAGATCATCCAGGCGCAGCGCTTCCCGGTCTCGCAGCATCAGCACGAGCGTTGCGGTGAAGCTCTTGGTCATCGACGCGATCCTGAACACCGTGTCGGCGTCCGGGGGCGGGCCGCCGAGCCAGCGCTCACCCCGGCCGCCGGAGTGCACCAGCTCACCGCCAGCTACCACTCCGTACGCAACTGCCGGCTGGCCGCCGCGTGCGGCGAACCGCGTCGCGATGGCGGCCAGCGCGTCCGCGTCGATTGGCATCATGATGTCCCCAGCTCGGTCGCTAGCTTGCCCGGCCGGCCAGCAGCGACTCTTCAGCGACCGCTGCGTCCGGCAGGTCGAGCAGCCTACAGCCGACCCGAATCTCGAACCTTGCCTGGGCTGGGGATGAGACACCGGCCAGCCAGCGCCGCGTCGCGGCGCCAAAGATGGCCTGCACCACCGGCAGCAGCTGCCGCTGCTCGGCGCTGATCGGCGCGCCACCGCCGGCGACGTGCTCGAGCATCTGCAGGTGCAGGTGCTCAACTTGCTCGATGATCTCGCTGTAGCTGCGCCGGGTCTCGCTGATGACCCGGCTCAGCGCGGCCGTCAGCCGTGGCTCGCGCTGCTCGGCGCGGAACTCGCGGAGCAGGTGGCTGGTGACCCGGTCGCGCGGACTGGCGCCAGGCGGGATCTCCGCCGTCACTCGCGCCAGCGCCAGGGAGTACCGGCTGAGCAGGATGCCCAGCATGACGTGATCCTTGGCCGGGAAGTACCGGTACAGGGTCGCGACCGAGACGCCAGCGCGCTGCGACAGGTCCTTCATCTGCAGCGCGTCTTCGCCGCCGGCCGCCAGCATGACCGTGGCCGCGGCGATGATCCGGTCGTGCCGGCCGTGCTGCGCCGCGGTCGACGGAACGGCCGGCCCTGCCTGTGGCACTCCTGCTGACCCGCTTTCTGAAATCCGTTCTGCTTTTAGGGCTCGCTCGGGTTGCCACCCGCCGCCAGCCTGGCCTCGCCCGCCTAGATCCCGAGCGAGTCCGCGAGCCGGTCGAGCTGATCGCCGGGACCGCCGAGCAGCACCTTGTTGGACAGGCCGTTCTTGTAGTAGAGGTGCGCGTCGTGCTCCCAGGTGAAGCCGATGCCGCCGTGCAGCTGGACGGTGTCCACCGCAGCCTCCGCGTAGGCGCTAGCCAGCAGTACCCTGGCGACCGAGGCGGCGACAGTGAACCTGCCCGGCTCGGCGTCGCCCGCCCTGGCCGCGTCGCGCAGCGCCGCGTTGCCGAGCTCCCAGGATTTCTCCATGTCGGCCAGCCGGTGCTTGACCGCCTGGAACGCGCCGATGGGCTGACCGAACGCCACCCGGATTCGCGCGTATGCGCTGGTCATGTCCAGGCACGCCTTCATCGCCCCGGCCGACTCCGACGCCAGCGCGAGGTTGGCCAGGTCGCTGGCGGCAGCCAGGGCCGCGGCCGCGTCGCCGGCCAGTGCCCGGCCCGGCGTCCCCCTGAGCTCGATGCGCGCGAGCGAGCGGCTGTGGTCAACCGCCGTGAGCCTGGTCCTGGTGAGGCCGGCGGCACCACCGTCGACCAGGTAGATGACGGTGCCGCCGGAGCTCTCGGCCGGGATCAGCAGTGCGGTCGCCTCAGCACCATTCAGCACCGGGGAGATGCTGCCGGTCAGCGTCGCGCCGTCGGCCGCATCGGAGGCGGTCACGTGCCCGCCTGCCCTGCTGGCCAGCGCCAGCGTCGCGATCACCTCACCGGCCGCGATCCTCGGCAGCAACTCCATCTTCGCCGCCTCGTCGCCGAGGCGCAGGAGCACCTCGGCAGCAAGCACCGATGCCAGCAGCGGTGAGGCCACGAGGCCCGCCCCGAGCTCGGTCAGCGCCACCGACAGCGCGGACATGCCGGCGCCGACACCGCCGTATTCCTCCGGGATGGTCAGGCCGGCCAGCCCGAGCTGGGCCGTCATCTGCTTCCACACGTCCGCGTCGTACGGCTCGCCGGAGCTGATCAGATTCCGCAGTGACGTCAGCGGGCTGCGGTCGGCGACGAACTTGCGGACCGAGTCGGCCAGCGACTGCTCTTCGTCAGTCAGTATCAGTGCCATCGGAGTTCCCTTGCTGCCCTTCCGCTGCTCAGTTCTGGCGCTGCGTGCCGACGCGCAGCTGGTTAAACGGGGTTGACCGGTCGACGCCCGGGTCCTTTGCAAGTCCGAGCACGCGCTCGCCGATGATGTTGCGCTGGATCTCGCTGGTGCCGCCGGCGATGGCGCTCCCGGGGGCCGCGATGATCGACGTTGTCACCGCTGCCAGCTCGTCGGAGTCGAAGCCGGCTAGCTGGTCACCGAGCACGTCGGCGGCCACGTTGCCGGCGAACCTGCCGAGCTCCGAGCCGGCCAGCTTGGCCACCGACCCCCGCGCGCCCGGCGGACGTCCCGCGAATGTCTCCTCCCGCAGCAGCAACGCGAACAGCTGCATGGCACGGCTCCTGGCGTAGAGCTCAGCAAGGTCGCGCCGGACACCCTGGTCGTCAGTACGGCCGAGGCCCGCGGCGAGGTCACGCAGCGAGTCGAACGCCAGCGGGCTGGTGCGCGATGACCCCATCGTGCCGATCGCGATCCGCTCGTGCCGCAGCATGACCACGGCGGCGTCCCAGCCCTTGTTCTCCGCGCCGATCAGGGCGTCGGCAGGGATCCGGACGCCGTCGAAGAACACCTCGTTAAAGGGCGAATGCCCGGTCGCCACCTTGAGCGGCCGCACGCTGACGCCGGGGGCGTGCATATCCACGATGAACATGCTGATGCCGTTGTGCTTGGCCTTGGTGGGGTCGGTCCTGGCCAGGATGGCGCCGTAGTCACTGAACTGGGCGCCCGAAGTCCACACCTTCTGCCCATTCAAGACCCAGGTCTCGCCGTCGCGGACCGCGCTGGTCTGGAGGCTGGCGACGTCCGAGCCGGCGCCCGGCTCGGAGAAAAGCTGGCACCAGATCTCCTCGCCGCGAAGCATCTTTGGCAGGTAGCGCCGCTTTTGCTCCTCGGTGCCGAGCTCGACAAGGGTGTTGCCCGGCATGCTGATGCCGATGAAGAACGCCCCATTAGGCAGGTCGTAGTCGCGCGACTCCTGGCTCCAGGCGATCTGCTCGGCGCTGGTCAGGCCCTGGCCGCCGTACTCCTTGGGCCAGGTGATCCCGGCGAAGCCCGCGTCGTACAGCTTGGCCTGGAACGCCTTCTGCTCGGCGATGACGGCCGCCTGACCCCTGCTGTCGGCCTCGGCCTCGTCGTCGCCGGACCCGCGGCGCGACGCGTTGGCCGCCAGCCATGCCCTAGCCCTCGCGCGGAAGTCGTCGCTCATCGGCGCACCTCTCATCGGTCTGCTTACTCGCCCCTGCCAGCACTATGCGCTCAAGCCGGGCAAGGCGGAAAAACTGAAATCAGTTATACTTCTTAGCCTGGCTCCGAGCGAAGCATGGCGCCAGATCCCATGTCAACCGGTGTGTGTGTTATCCGCCACAATCTCGTCAACGCCGAGCGTGGCGGGCTAGGCCACCCTGGCTCGGCACCCGCGGATCGGCGGGCTGGCGCGAAGGGACTTCGCAGGTATGCAGGTAACCGGCACGCGGCAGCGCGACGCGTGGCAGCGGGCCGAGTTCCCGCCGGTCGAGAAGGTCACCGGCGGCGTCTGGTCAGTGCCGGTGCCCATCATCGGCAACCCGCTGCGTTACGTCCTCAGCTACCTAATCGAACACGACGCCGGTTTCGTCATGATCGACCCCGGTTGGAACCACCCGGACAGCTGGCAGGCCCTGACGAGCGGGCTCGCCGAGTGCGAGATCCCGCTGACCGCGGTCACTGCCGTGGTCATCACGCACGTGCATCCCGATCACCACGGCCAGTCCGGCAAAGTGCGGGAGGCCTCAGGCGCCTGGGTGGGCATGCATCCGGCCGAGGACGGCTTCCTGGAGATGCAGCGCGACGGCGGCCTCATGCGCGATGGGATGGCGTCCTACCTGCGCTGGTGCGGCGCCCCCGCCAGCCACCTGGAGGAGCTGATCTCCAGCAGGCAGAGTGCGGGCCAGGTGGACCCGATGGTGCGAGCCGACCGCCTGATCGAGCACGACGACCTCGTCGACGTGCCCGGCCTGCGCCTGCGCGCGGTCTGGACGCCCGGTCACACCCCGGGCCACCTGTGCTTCCACGACGAGACCCATGACCTGCTGCTGACCGGTGACCACATCCTGCCGCGTATCACGCCGAACGTGTCCTCCTACGACCTGACCAGCAATCCGCTCGAGGAGTACCTGGGCTCGCTAGCAAAGCTGCGCGGCATCCAGCCTCGTGAGGTACTGCCTGCGCATGAGTACCGGTTCTCCGACCTGGACTCCCGGCTGGACTTCCTGGCCGAGCATCACGCGGAGCGGCTAGCCGAGACAGCCGCCCTCCTCGCGGCCGCAGGTTCGGCTGGCCTCACGTCCTGGGCCACCGCGACCGGAATCACCTGGTCTCGGCCCTGGACTCAGCTCGCCTCATTCCAGCGGCAGGCGGCGGTCGGCGAGGTGCTCTCGCACCTGCGGCACCTGCAGGCACGCGGCCTGGCCAGCGAGTCCGACGTCGACGGCACCGGCATCTGGATGTCTCGGCGCGGGGACTAACTCGGCACCCCGTGGCGCCTGGGTTGGCCCTGCGTCGCCACAGCGCAGCGGGCCACGGGGATATCCCAGGGCCCGCTGCCATGGTCTGGTCAGATTCGAATGGCTACCGGACGCCGCCCTGCTTCATGCCCGTCTGGCCTGATCTCGACTGGGAGAACTGCGACCTGCCCCCGAGGCTGTAGCCGGTCGCGATCACCAGCGTCCTGGCCACGTGGTCACCGGATCGCTGGTGATACCGGGAAGCCAGCATGGTGATCAGGCCCACGAGCCCGAAGAACAGCATGTCGATGATGAGCATCACGGCCCGGACGAAGAGCTGGGCCGTGTTGGCCGGCCCGCCGCCCTTGCTGATAACGCGCAGGCCCAGAAGCTGCATGCCGAACGTCTGCCCGTTGTGGCTGTGCGGCCTGAGCACCCAGTACCACAGGTAGACGACGATGGCGATGATCGTCGCCACGAACCAGCCGACCCAGTGCAGGCTGCCCCGGTCGAGCAGCCAGTAGGCCAGGCCCGGAATGATGCCGACCAGGACGTAGTCGATGATGTACTGCACCACGCGGCGGCCGACGACCTTGGTCTCGTCACGATTGACCGGGCTCGTGGAGCCCGGCTGATTTCCCCATGGACCGGGAGCGCTGGCGCGGGGGGGCGTGCTGTCGAACTGCTGCCCGGGCGTGGTGCCCTGCGACGGCGCGCCGGCCAGGTTGCCGGGAAGAGCGCTCTGCTGGGTGCCGCCGCCCCGCTGTCCGGGTGCGTCCCGATCAGGCATGCTGCTCATCTGATCCCCCGATCTACGCCCGCCATGACGGCGCTTTTGCGACGGCTTCCGAACGGGCCGCAGCTAGGCGTTCTAGTTCTCCTACCCAAGGTAACGTCCAGAACACATCTGCTTACAGAGCGTAATGAACAGGCAGTTTGCGGCCGCGGATGCCCTGGTCCCCGAAGAGGTGCCGACGCGGGCATGTCTGGTCCTGACACCCTGCATTGGGGCGGTAGGCCGGTTGGATCGGTGCACGCACGCGGCAAAACGGTCAGTCTCCTGTCTATCCCCGGCGCTCGGCCACCCGCCGGCGATTACTCCGAGCTGTCAAGTGAATACTGCTCGTGTGCAGAGCGGAGAAAGAGAGCGGAGCCGACACCACGTGAGCCCTCGCCTCATCGGAGCCATTGTCGCCGCCACCGGACTGGCAGCGGCTGCGTGCGGGTCTCCCGGTGCGTCCTCGTCGGGCCCGGTGCTGAGTCACCACACGGTGAGTCACAGCCGAGCGAGCAGACCGCTGGCAGCCCCCATACACCGCACCATCGGCGCTGGCTGCGGCCGGATCCCGGCAAAGGGCCCGCGGAGCATCACAAGCATGGCGTCGCTCCCGGCGGCCACCGCTGCAGCGCACAATCCGCAGCTTGTCCAGCTCACGCGTTTCATCAAGGCAGCTGGCATGACCAACATGCTGAACTCCGCCAAGGCGATCACCATATTCGCGCCTGACAATGCGGCCTTCGTTGCACTCGGCCAGGGGAACCTGACGACGCTGCTCGCCAGCAAGTCCGACCTGACGAAGGTCCTGGAGTATCAGGTGGCCATCGGCCGCCACACCCCGGCGGATTTTGCCAACCGCGAGCATCTGACCACGTTGCAAGGAACGGCCGTCCTCCCGGCACAACCCGGCCGTCACTGGTACATCGTCAACAACGCCGACGTCGTCTGCGGCAATATCCAGACCGCGAACGCCACGATCTACATCGTCGACCGGGTACTCGTACCGCTCCGCTAGTCCGCGCATGCACGACTGCCTCGCTCGCCGTGCTGGCACCGGGTAGCGTGGCGTGGAGTCCCGGAGACAGCCATGAAGCTAAAGCTCGACCTGCACGATATCTACAACCGCGGCCAGGACATCGACCGCGCCCTGCGCGGCATCATCGACGAGGCTGTCCGGACGAAGGCTCCGCTGGTCGAGATCATCCCCGGGAAGGGCTCCGGACAGCTCAAAAAGCATGTGCTGCGCTTCCTGCAGCAGAAGGAGATCAAGGCCCTGTACCACCGGGTCGAGAAGGACGCCAAGAACTTCGGCCGGATCTTCGTTCATTTCCGCTGGTAGGACCTCGCCTTCAGCGTCACGCGGATGGACGGGCGGCAGTCAGTCCGAGCCCCGCATCGCGCCGTTCCGGCTGGCTGCATGCGCGCCGCGCGAGCCGGCAGCCCGGCGGGCCTCGTCGCCCGGGGCACGGTCGGCCTGGGCACGGTCGGCCTGGGCACGGTCGCTCCAGGCACGGTCGCCCAGGGCACGGGCCCGCGGATAAATTCCGGCCACGCCTAGACCGCCGAGTCTGGGCCGGATACTCCTGGGCTGCGCGTGCCGGCCGGGTCTTGCGGCCTGCTTGCCGGCTCGGGGATGGCTAGGTCGCTGGCCGGCAGTGCCATCGCTGCGCGGCCTGTCTCCCTCATCGAGGTCAGCGCCGAAGTCAAACATGCCGAGACCACGCCGGCCAACCTCCGCCATCCACGCGAAACCCATCCCCGCTCCCCCGAGCGAGCCGCAACCAAGGCAGCGGCGTCCGTTCCCCCGCTGCGATGGTGGCAGTGCCGGGCGGCGGTGTCTACTACCGCCACAGCCCGATCGCAGGTGTCAGTAGGAAATCCGAATATATGGCCTATACGAGGAGAGCAACCCGCCGAGCTCGCGAACGCCGCGCGGCCATCGCCCAGGTCGCGAAGTAACAAGCTGAAGAAACCTTCTGCCTGGGATTATGCCTATTTAGGCTGACCGTGGCAGGATGACGCCATGAAGCTTCTGCTGCGCATCCTGATTGTGGCAGCCGCCCTCGGCGTGGCACATCTGCTGATCCCCGGAATCCAGCTGAACGGTGGTAGCGACCCGAAGAAGATCGGCACGCTAATTGCAGTCGCCCTCATCTTCGGCATCGTGAACGCGGTGATCAAGCCGGTCGTGAAGACCATCGGCTGCCTGTTTTACGTGCTGACCCTGGGCTTGATCGGGCTGGTGGTCAATGCGCTTCTGCTCTGGCTGTGCAGCTGGGTGGCCGGCAAGCTCACGCTGCCGTTCCACATCACCGGATTCTGGCCCGCATTCTGGGGCGCCATCATCGTCGGCCTCGTCGGCTGGCTCCTGAGCCTCGTCCTCGACGACCGCACCGCCGCGCACTGACGCGCCGGCCCGGTTCCGGGCACGAGGCCGCGCGACCTCCTAATGTTCAGTGCGGGAGGTAGGTCGATGTCGCAGGCGTGGCCGGTAGTCGACCTGTTCTCAGGAGCCGGCGGCATGAGCTGCGGGTTCGCTCGGCATGCCGGCTTTGAGCTTATGGGCGCTGCCGACGCGCAGCTAGGCAAGCCGAGCGCCGTCGCCGGCTCGCTCGGGTGTAATGCGAGCTATACCGCGAATATCGGGCTGACTCCGATCGATGCAGACCTCGCGAGTGTGGCGCCCGCCGACGTCTGCCAGGAGATGAACCTCGGCACGCGGACGCCGACGGTTCTGACTGCCTGCCCGCCGTGCACGGGTTTCTCCCGCACGACGGCTCGCAACCACCTGCGCGACGACCACCGCAATGGCCTCGTCGGGCGCGTGGGCGAGTACACAGCGCTGCTGCGACCTGACGTCGTGCTCATCGAGAATGCCCGTGAGCTCGTCACCGGCCGATTCAGCAGCCACCTTCGCGATCTCCTCGGCCAGCTGTCTGGCCTGGGCTACCGGGCGCGTGCAGACACCCACTTCCTGACCGAGTTCGGCCTCGCGCAACGGCGCGAGCGGGCGATCATCGTCGCCGTCCGCCAGCCGCTGCCGTTGCGAAGCCTGCGCGAGCTGTGGAATGGCTGGCGCGTCGACGCCAAGGCGACCCACGTCAGGCGGGCGATCTGGGACCTGCCGCTAGTGGCGGCGGGACACCGCCACCCGTCCGATCCGCTCCACTTCTCGCCGGCCTTCCGCGGGCCGCTGAACGAGCGTCGCCTCGCGGCCGTGCCTCCCGACGGTGGTAGCTGGGCGGACCTGGTCGAGCACCCGGACAGATCCGTGCTCCTGACGCCGGCCATGGCCAGGAGGGCCGCGTGCGGCGACTTTGGCAGCCACCCAGACATCTACGGCCGGCTGTGGTGGGACCGGCCGGCGGTCACCATCAAGCGAGAGTGCGGTCACATTGGCAACGGCCGCTACGCCCACCCGGAGCAGGATCGCCTCTGTACTGCAAGGGAGATGGCACTACTCCAGGGCTTCCCGCGTGACTACCAGTTCGCCGGCACGCTGGCGAATATCTACCGGCACATCGGCGACGCGGTCCCGCCGCTGATCAGCTTCCAGCTGGCCGGCCTATGCGAGTGGATCCTGACCGGGGTCCGGCCAGCGGCCGAGCAGCTGCTCCTGCCGGGCTGCCACCTGACGCCCGGCGATCTGGTCCGCGCCTGAGGCCCCGTGCCCGCACCTGGGTACGTGCCCGCGCCTGGGCGTTTGTCCGCGACGTCGCTGGCAGCGTTGCCGGGACCTCGGCTACAGTGCAGCTATGCAACCACTGGCAGCTATGGAACAACTGCCCGGCACCGGCTGGTGGCGGCCCCGCTAGCGGCCGCCAGTCCTTGCATATCCGACGGCGTGCCCGCTGGGCGCGCCGTTTCGCATTGGGTCGGCGTGATGTCCTGGCGGGCTTTCCTGACCAGGAGGTCCTCTCATGCCCAGTATCACCGCTACCCCCTCGCAGCTCGCGAGCCAGCGCCGAAGCGACGATCTCGAGGCCGCGATCGAAAACGATCCGCGCGCTTTCCGCATCCTCAGCGGCGACCGTCCGACCGGCGCACTGCACGTCGGGCACTACTTCGGCTCCCTGGCCAACAGAGTCCGCCTGCAGGACGCCGGGGTCGAACTGCTGGTGCTCATCGCCGACTATCAGGCCATCACCGACCGCACCGCCCCTGCTGACCTGCCCCGCGTCGTCATCGGCCTGGTGGCCGACTACCTGGCGATCGGCATCGACCCCAGGCGGGCGACGATCTTCGCGCATAGCCAGGTCGAGGCGCTGAACCAGCTGCTCGTGCCATTCCTCAGCCTGGTCAGCGTCGCCGAGATCGGGCGCAATCCAACGGTCAAGGAGGAGATCGTGGCCACCGGTTCCGGCGCGGTCTCCGGCTTGATGTTCACTTATCCCGTCCACCAGGCAGCCGACATCCTGTTCTGCCACGCGAATCTAGTGCCAGTCGGCCGGGACCAGCTACCGCATCTCGAGCTCACCCGGACCATCGCGCGCCGCTTCAACGACCGGTACTGTGCTGGCGCCCCGTACTTCCCCGCACCAGAGGGCCTGCTCAGCGCGGTCCCGCTGCTGCTTGGCACCGACGGGCAGAAGATGAGCAAGAGCCGGGACAACTCCGTGCCCATACGGGCAACCGCCGACGAGACAGTGCGCCTGCTGGCAGCGGCGCGGACCGACACCGAGCGCTTCATCAGCTATGACCCGGAGCACCGGCCCGAGGTAGCCAACCTGCTGCTGCTGACAGCGCTGTGCCGGGACACCTCCCCGGAGGCAGTCGCGGCGGAGATCGGCACTGGCGGCGGCGCAGCCCTGAAGGCGGCGGCAGCAGGCGCCATCAACGACCGGTTCGCGGCTGTGCGGGCCCGCCGGGCTGCGCTAGCGGCCGAGCCGGGCTACCTGCGCGAGGTGCTGGCGACCGGTAACGAGCAGGCGCGGGCGATCGCCGAGGCGACTTTGCGGACGGTGCGCGGCCTCATGCATCACTCGTACTAGCCTGCAGCCGAAGGGAGCATCATGAGCGAGACCAACGTACCTGGCCTGCCTGACCTCGGGGTCCTGGAGCGCGGCCCGGACGAGGTGACGCTGCGTTTCACCCGGCGACTGCCGCAGCCGCCTGGCGAGGTGTGGCGAGCCCTAACGGAGCCCGAGCATCAGGCGGCCTGGTTCCCGACCACGGTCGAGGGTGACCTCGTGCCAGGTTCGCCGCTGCGGTTCAGCTTCCGTGAGATGAACCTTCCTGCGTTCGACGGCGCCCTGCTGGCCTGTCACCCCCCGAAGCTGCTCGAGTTCAGCTGGGGCGACGATCGGCTGCGGTTCGAGCTGACGCCCGATGGCGAGGGAACCGAGCTGAGCCTCTCGGCCACCTTCGCGGAGATCGGGCGCGCGGCGAGGGATGGCGCAGGCTGGCACATCTGTCTCGATCTGCTGGGCTACGACCTAGCCGGCGAGCCCGTGCCATGGCCGCAGGACGTCCGCTGGCGGCAGGCTCACCGTGCCTACGTCGACGCGTTCGGCGCGGCCGCCGCGACCATCGGGCCGCCTGCCGAGTGGCAGAGCACCTACGGGCCGGCGAGCGGCGAGCCGCAGTCCTAAGCCGGCGTGGGGGCAGACGCGAAGCCGGCGGGCCGCTTGCGCGACCCGCCGACTTCCTTGCACTGCTAGCGATCAGGCGTTGCTGCCCAGCTTGGCCAGCTCAGCCTGCACCATCGCCTCGTGCTCCTCCTCGTCCCGCTTGGCGTCGCGTGGCCGCCAGCGACCACGCAGCAGCGGGATCGACAGCAGGAAGAAGACGATGCCGCCGACGCAGATCCAGAACCAGGTCCGCCACTGGCCGGGGGACTTAGCCGCCGCTGACGCGACGTCGGCCCCGTGGGCCTTCATGTAGGCGTCTACCGACGGCGGCACCTTGACCAGCGCCGCCAGTTCGGCACCGACACCCGGCGCCGTGACCTCGGAGATAACTGACGCCGGCACCTGCGACAGGGCCGTCAGCTGAGCAGCGTAGGGCTGGATCTGCTGCAAGTCCGAAGCAACGCCGATCACACCGGTGATCGCAGCCTGATTGGCAGCGATCGTGCTGAGGATGGCCAGGCCCTGGCTGCCACCGCCGGCTGCGGTGACAAGCTTGGCTGCCAGTGCGGGCGGAACCTTGTTCGCCGGGTACTTGGCCGCCTGCGCAAACAGCGCCGGGTTCTTCTCGATCACGGCCAGCTCAGGAGCGAACTTCTGCGCGTTGGCGATCTGGGTGGCGTCCTTCTGCGCCAGGGCGACGATGGAGGCGTGCGTCGACGCGAACGTCAGCGGCGCCGAGTACTTCGTCGCGTCAGCCACGATCTGGCCGTGCGAGCCTGCCCAGACCAAAGACGGGTACGTGGCCGCGTCCGTCGCGACGGTGCTGCCGTAGTTGACCAGCGGGGTGACCGAGTTGATCACGACCAGCAGTCCCAGGGACGAGCCGAAGACGACGACCCGGATGATCCAGCCCCAGATCGCGAGCCCGGTTGCCACGGCTGCCGGGTTGCGGTCCTCGACCGTCTCAGTGAAGCTGGCCATCCACGGCGTGTAAGCAACGCCGAGGAAGAACAGCATGATCGCCAGGATCGCCGCGATGGTGGAGAAGCTCGGGTGAGCTCCAGTCTTCGACTGCAGCAAGAAGAGCACGAGCATCACCGCAGCGCCGACGCCGCCGACGACCATGAACGGCTTTCGCACCCGGAGCCGGTCCGAGAACATGCCCACCAGGATCACCGCTACGGCGTTGAAGGCCCAGCACCAGTAACCGAGGTTGTTGGCCTGCTTCAGCGAGAACCCCAGAATCGTGGTCGCGAAGATGACCAGGAAGCCGACGAGGGCGTAGTAGATCAGCAGCATGATCGACACCGCGAGGGCCGAGATGATGATGTCGGGCTTGAGTAGCTGCCGCCAGTGGTTCTTCACCAGCGCTTCGACATCCAGGCCCTTGGCTCGCGCCTCGATTAGCGCCCGGTCCCGCATGGTGACCATCAGCTGGTCGCGCAGCCCGGGCGACAGCTCCCGGAGCCCGACCAGAGCGATGAGGAAGACCACCAGGCCCACGGTGCCGCCGATGTAGAACTCGTGCGTCCAGAACCGCGGGTTGGTGATGATGTTCGGGATCGTGATGGAGCCGACGATCGCGACGATCAGGCTGCCGAGCACCGGGCCGCTGGTCCACCAGCCCATGGCGGTGGCACGGCCGACCTGCGGGGAGAAGTCGCGGATCAGCGCCGGCGTCGCGACCAGGCAGACACCCTCGACCGCGCCGACGACAAAGCTCTCGATCGTGAAGGACCACTTGTTGGTGGCGGCGGGCAAGATGAACGTCACGAAGATGCCCGCGAACAACAGCCCGAACACCACCAGGTTCGCGCGGCCGTATCGGTCGGTGAGGCCTGCGAACAGCGAGCCGAAGGCGCCGATCAAGTTACCGACTGCGACAGTCGCCACGTAGAACGTGAAGGACATGTGCAGGTTGCTCAGGATCAGCGTCGACACCGAGCCACCGACATACAGCTCGTAATACAGCGTGATCGTCGCCAGTACGGTGATGGCCAGGTACATGACCCGGCGACCAGTATCCGGATAGGAGTCCAGCTGCCGGTGTATCAGCGAGGAGAGCAATCCCCGTTGTCCGGAGACTGGTTCCGCGGTGGTAGCTGTCATACGGCCCTCCTTGCTGTGACCAAATGTTGCGCGTGGGTTAACTACATGCCGACTAGACGGTATCCCCACCGTCGCCACGAAATCAACGGTCTGTTTTGCGGTAAACGGAGGCTGCGCGACCTGCCGAGAAGACACCACGCCGCAACCTGACGGTCGCTAAGCGTGCCAATCCCGCACGCGGCGGCAGCCAGCTCATGGCCCGCGGCGGCGTTATTGGTCGGCCGACATCGTGCGGCAATAGTAGAGGCCCCTCCCCGTAAGGGGAAGGGCCTGTCATCCAGCGCGCTCGGAGGGACTCGAACCCCCAACCTCCTGATCCGTAGTCAGGTGCTCTATCCGTTGAGCTACGAGCGCAGGCGAACCTCGCACAGTGTACGGCACCTCGGGGCCAGAGCGCTTTCTCAGTGCCCACGTGCAGGGGACCGGCTCGCTGACAGTGGCCTGCAGAAATACATCGTAGCGGATGCATCTGCGCCGATATATCCTCGTGCAGTGGATGCTCTAGATCTCATCATGCTTGGCCGTCAGCTCGTCCGGATCGGCGAGCGAGCCATGCGCGGCGGCCCTGAGGGCTCCGGCAGTGACCTCGGCCTGTCGGCGGGAGCGTTGCTGGTGCTGCGGGACGTGTTCGCACACCCCGGCAGCGCCATCACTGACGTCACGTCCCGCACTGGACTTCCGCAGAGCTACGTCTCGGATTCGATCGCGAGGCTGCGAGCGAGCGGAATAGCCGAGACCAGCTCTGACCCTGCCGACGGGCGGCGGACGCTGATCAGCCTGGCCAGTTCACATCTGCGTCAGGTGGCTGCCCACAGCGCCAGGAGCGCCGACGCGGAACTGATCGCCGCTCTTGGCGGCATCGATACTGACTTCGCCGGGCGAGTGCTCGCCGTGCTGAGCGACATCGCGGCGCGACTCAGGCCAGAGTCCGCGAGCGAGCAGTCAGCCCGGACGAGATAGCGGATCGGTGCATTCCGCGGCCACCGTAGTAATTTCTCGACAGCCTTTCGGTCTTTCGGCGGCGGGCGGCTCGCGCGAATGTTGCGTTAGCGCGTGATCGAGCCTGGCATTCCCCAGCTTGGCAACGATCGACGGCTGGAGTAGCGCCGGATCGGGTTTATATGATCTCGCTTGGGCAGTGTGAAGTTATCCCATCGCAGCGAGGAGGACTTCACCTTGCCATCGCGCAGACCGGCGCTGCGCCTTCCGTCCAGGCTGCTGCAGGCTGCCGCCGCAGCCGTCCTGGTCGTCGCAACACTCACGATTGTGGCTCAGACAGCGGGCCAGTCGATGGTCCGCGCGGTAGCACGGCAGTTCGGCGTCGGACGGCTCACGGTGCCGGCGTGGTCATGCCACCCCGGGAAGAACTCGATACCGAGCCAACGGGTGCTCGTGCTCTACGACAGCGCAGGTCCCTACGCCGCCTACGGGGCCGAGTCTGGCGTACTTGCCGCGAATTTTGCTTCGCATTTCGCCCAGCCGGTCCGACAGCCGGTGAAGTCCTACAGCGCGGGTGAGATGTCGCATTACTCGGCAGTGGTGTACCTCGGTACGAACTATGGCGAAGCCCTCCCGGCAGCATTCCTTGCCGACGTGCGGTCAGGCCTGCGCCCGGTGCTCTGGCTTGGCGGCAACGCCTACCAACTTACCGATGCGGCCTATGCCGCTAGCCACGGCTGGCGGCAGGGAAACGACCGGCTGGCTAACTTCATCAAAGTGCGCTACCGCCACGTGAGTCTGACGATTAGCAACAACGACCTTGCCGGTATCGATGTGCTCGACCATGCGAAAGCTACCGTCCTCGGTGCGGCGGTCACCGCCAGCGGCCAGACCACACCGTGGGCGGTGCGGTCCGGAAACCTCACCTATGTCTCTGAGGTGCAGCTAGCGTCCGGAGGCAGCGAGGACCGCTCCTTCGCTATCGCGGATCTGATGGCCAGCCTCTTCGGCGACACTCGCCACAGCCACCTGGCCATGCTCCGGCTCGAGGACATCGGGCCAGACACGGACCCCGCACAGCTGCACCAGATAGCAGACCTGCTTGCCGCTGCAGACGTTCCGTACTCTGTGGCGGTCTACCCCATGTACATCGGCCCGGTGAATCAGCGCCCGCGCCAGCGGATCCCGCTTCAGGACCGCCCGCAAATTGTCCAAGCGCTGCGATACATGCTCTCCAAGGGCGCGACTCTCGTCTTGCATGGATTCACCCACCAGTTCGGCGATGCGCCTAACCCGAACGACGGCCAGAGCGGCGAAGACTACGAATTCTTGCGCGCCTACTACAACGCCGAGCACGTGCTCATCTACGGTGACCCGGTACCCAGCAACGTGGACGGGTGGGCCCGCCACAGGATCGAGCTGGCCCTAGCGGCAATCCACGATGTCGGCTTGCCCAGGCCTGCCATCTGGCAGTTCCCCGAGTACGGCGCGTCCCCGGCAGAGTACGGCCTCGCGGCGTCGATGTTCGTCGCCAGGTATGAGCGCGGCAGTTACGCCGCCGGGCCGCCTGGCCACCAGGACCTGCAAACCCTCACCGAGCAATCTCCGCCCTACCTCGTACGCGATGTGTACGGCGGCCCGGTGCTACCGGAAACACTCGGGTATGTCCTAGGCCCGCACGTGCGCTCCACCGGGCCCGGCTCGGTCAGCGCGATCCTGGCCGCCGCGGCGGTGCAGAAGGCTGTGGTCCGGGACAACGTTGCCAGCGTCTACTACCACCCCTTCCTCGGCGTGACGTCGTTGCGCCGTCTTGTTAGGGGGATGCACGAAGAGGGCTACAAGTTCGTCAGCCCCTGTGCCGTATTGAAGGGATAGCCATGCTGACAATCGCGGCGGACATGGTTGCGCTCGTCGGCTTGATCTTCGGGCTCTATGCCCTTGCCATCCTCGTGCTCGCCGCACTCGCAGCGACCTCCCGCCGACGAGGCAGGTGACTGGCAGATGAGTGTGCAGGTATTCGAGTCGGTTGCCACTGTCGGCATCATCGCCATATTTATCCAAGTGGTTCGGCTGTGGTTCATAAGCCGCCCTGCCGGTGCGCCTGTGGCGCCTCCGGCAGTACCCGGTGCCACGGATCAGTACCTGTTTGCCTTCCTCGTGCCCGCCCTCAACGAGAGACGCGTGATCGAGCAGACGGTCGACCGGCTGCTCGCCCTGCCGGTCCGGCACCGCCTGGTCCTGGTCATCGACGATGGCTCAACCGACGGCACAGGCGATCTCGTCGAGTCACGAGATGACCCGCGCGTCCGGGTCCTGCGCCGGCAGCTCCCGGCGGCCAGGTCGGGCAAGGGCGCCGCATTGAACGCGGGGTTCCAGCGGCTCTTGGCAGATGTCGACGGCTGGCCTGCCGACAAGGTCATCGTCGGGATCATGGACGCCGACGGCAGGCTCGACCGCGATGCACCGGTCCGCGTGGCGGCGTATTTCGCCAAGCCCGAGGTCGGCGCGGTGCAGATAGCAGTCCGTATCGACAACCGCCGCGACAGCACGCTAGGTCGCCTGCAGGACATGGAGTTCGTGACCTACACCGACGTCTTCCAGGGCGCGCGCGACCTATGGGGCGTCGCCGGACTCGGTGGCAACGGCCAGTTCGTGCGGCTATCTGCGCACCTGGACCTGGCACCTGCGCCCTGGACAAATGGCCTGACCGAGGATCTGGAGCAGGGTTTGCGACTGATCTGCGTCGGCTGGCAAGTCCGTTACTGTCGCGATGTCGCGGTTCACCAGCAGGGGTTGGAATCGGTACGGAAGCTGCTGCGTCAGCGGTCACGATGGTTTCAGGGTCATCTCCAGGCGTGGCGGCAGATCCCGTGCATTATCCGCGGTGCCCCGCTTCGAACAGTGCCGCATCTCCTGCACACCCTCCTCGTGCCTGTCCTGCTGCTGTGCAACGTCCTGCTGCTCGGGGCATTCGCAGCCATGCTGGCCGCCTTCGCAGTTTCGCCAGCTGTCAGGCTCGATCTCGCTCGGCCGGGCGTTTTCATCGACTGGTACTGGCTCACCTTCGCCCTGGCCGTCTTTCTGGCAGTGTCCGTCTACGCGCGACGTGAGCCTGGCCTCACTCGCTGGCGAATCCTTGCCCTAGGTCACGCTTTTGCTGGCTACTCGCTGCTCTGGATGGTGGCCGGTTACTGGGCGCTTGGCCGGATGCTGAGCGGCAGGCGCGGCTGGCTGAAGACCGAGCGGGTGCCGGAGAGCCAGCCTGAGCGGGCCGGCAGAAAGTAGGCATATGCGCTTTGCCGTCGGAACTGTCCTGGCCGTGCTCTCGCTCGCGGGCTGCGGTGGTATGCCTGCTGCGTCGCACCCGGCCGTGCAGTCCTGGCGCATTGCCTACAACGGCTACGGCCACGTGGGGATCAGCGGTGCCAGGGGCGACTACCGCATCACGCTTGAGCCTGCTCGCCCGGACTCGGCGACCACCACCCACTCCGCACTTGTGCTGTCCGCCACCAACTGGAGCGACCTCATAGTCGAAGCCCGCATCCGGACGAATATTCAGCTCCGCAAACCCGATCCGAATTCCTGGGAGGTCGGCTGGCTGCTGTGGCACTACGTCGATGACGACCATTTCTACTACTTCATCCTGAAGCCGAACGGCTATGAGCTCGGCAAGGAAGACCGAGGTTACCCAGGTCATCAGCGTTTCCTGGCAACCGCCAATCGGCCAGCGTTCCCGGTAGGACGATGGTACGTGGTCCGCGTTCAGCAGCGCGGAGCAGCGATCAGCGTGAGCGTCGACGGCCGCCGGCTTGTCAGTTACGTCGACATCCAGAGCCCGTACAGGTCTGGACGCGTCGGCCTTTACGCCGAGGACGCATCAGTGACCTACAAGGACGTCACGCTCAAGTCGGCTCCCTGATCGGTTAAGAGAAGGATCGACATTGTGGCTGCCTCCGGTTCCCCAAAGCGAGTGATGGTCATCTACGGGACCCGGCCCGAAGCGATCAAGCTAGCGCCCGTGATCCGCGCGATCCACGCCTCGCGCGATCTGTCGCCAATCGTCACGCTCACTGGACAGCACCGAGAGATCGTGGACCAGGTCAACAGCCTGTTCCGGATCTGGCCGGACCACGATCTGAATGTCATCAGGACGCGCCAGTCGCTGGACGGCCTGACGTCGCGCCTCCTGGAGCGCGTCACCCTGACGTTGCAGGAGAGCCGTCCCGATGCCGTCGTCGTGCAAGGTGACACCACGTCGACATTCGCCGGTGCACTGGCCGCCTTCTACGAGCGCATCCCGGTGATACACGTCGAGGCTGGCCTGCGGACCGGCGACATCTATTCCCCGTTCCCAGAAGAGGTCAACCGCCGTCTGACGACTCAGGTCACGACGCTGCACCTTGCGCCGACGCCAGTTAGCGCGAATAACCTGCTCCGCGCTGGCATCAGCGCGCCAGATGTGCTCGTGACCGGCAACACGGTGATCGACGCCTTGTTGTGGACAGTCGCGCAGCACGTCCAGTACGACAGCGCGGAACTTGACAAGGTCGACTCGTCTCAGGCGCCTGTACTGCTCGTCACAACCCACCGTCGGGAGTCGTGGGGGCCGCGAATGCGGGGAGTCGCGCAGGCTCTCGGCAGGCTGGCGCGTGCACATCCCGACATGATGGTGGTCTTGCCTGTGCACCCGAACCCTGTCGTTCGCGAGGTACTCGTGCCCGCTCTCAATGCCACGCGCAATGTACTGATGACCGAGCCGCTGAGCTACGGGGCGTTCGCCCGATTGCTGCAACGCGCGACTATCGTGCTGACCGACAGCGGCGGGGTACAGGAGGAAGCGCCTAGTCTCGGGACACCGGTGCTAGTGATGCGCGATACCACGGAGCGCCCGGAAGCAATCGCTGCCGGCACGGCGCGATTGGTCGGCACCGACCCCGAGCGCGTCGTGCGCGCGGTCGATGACCTCCTGTCGAGCACGCGCGCCTATCAGGCGATGGCCAAAATGGTGAACCCCTATGGCGACGGATGCGCGGCGCAACGCACGGTTGGCGCTATTGAGCACCTGTTCAATCTTGGCCCGCGGCCCGCTCCGTTCGAGCCAACCGGGACAGCGTGCTGAGCCCGGACAGCGGGCGCGCGGGCCGGAAGGCACCCCTAGCTAGTGCCGGAGCCCCTGGACGAGCTGTCGGAGGGAGACCGTGTCGGAAGGCGCCGGCGGCGTGACGTTGACCGGCACGCCGTAATGCGTGAAGTCCATGACCATCTGCACGCTGCCCGATCCAGACGAGGTCGGATTGCCAACCTGCATATCGATGTTCATCTGACAGGCGAGCTTGCGCTGAGAGTCGAACCAGACTGTCACTGTCGGCGGCGCCGCGCGTTGCAGCGTTTGGAGCGCCGTGCTCGTCTGAGCATGCGAGAGACCCAGCCGGGTCCACTCTGCCTGGGCCCCAGCAAGCACCGTCTGCCTGGTGGGCGTCACGGCATAGCCACTGCAGGTCCGCCCGTCGATACTCCTCGTCCCGAGTGAGGTCACGCGGGCGCCCTTTTGTTTGAGTAGTGACAGCGACCAGGCCGGGGAGCCATTCGTGACGGCTGGCGATCCTGCCTGCGCGTACGGTACCTGGAGCCAGTGGCGTCCGCCGATCGCGGCGGCCAGATTGTGTCCGTTGACAACGAGCTGGAGGTAAATATTTCCGCCGGCTAGGACCTCGTGCTCAGTCAGCGAACCGCCCGAGCTGCTGGCACCCACGTTAAGGGACATATCGCTGGTGGCGAAGTCGACCTGGCCCTGTCCGCCCAGCGACAGGGTTTGCCCACTCGCCTGCACGGTGCCTGACAGAGTGACGTCAGCGGTGCTCTGGGCGAGAGTTCGCTGTGCTGCTGCAGTGACGAACGCGGCCGACGCCATGCCAGGCGAGCCGGACGACCCGTCAAGGATCGCGACGAGCGCGACAACGACCCCAACGGCTACCGCGGCGACAACGGTGTACTCCAACCCGCGTCGTTTCCTCGGCGCGAAACTGCCCTGAGCGCTCTGGATGGAGGGCCCATCGGACGTGGCGGCCGGGTCGCCGCCGGCTGGTGCGCCTGCCACGACCGCGGCCGACGTGTAGTCCTCCGCGGGCGGCTCGTCATAGGAGTCGACGCGCCCGTCTCGTACGAGCTTTGTCGGACGACCGGCAGAGAAGTAGCGGATCTCATGCAGACCAAAGGGGTCGGCGTGCCACCCCTGCAGTTCCCCGTTAGACACTGCATCAGTATGCCGTTCCGGATGAAAGGCGACTAGTAAACATTCATTGAACGATGCGGGGCGGATGTCGGCCACGAGCGACGCCTCGGAAGCGTCGATACCCCGACCGGCTGACTCGATGCGCGACAATAGCGTGGATTGGACACGGCGGCCCCAGCCGGAGGTGGAATGGTCAGCGACCTGCCATGGGAGGGGAGCCACTTTGGCCATGGCGGCCGGTGAATCGGCCGGGGTGCTGTTTACCGCCATGCGGTACGTCGCCGGTGATGACGTTCGGTCGCTGCTGGTTAGCGAGGGTCCGCTGAGCGTTGATCAGACCTCCGCGATCCTGGTATCAGTAGCGTCCGCACTCGACGCTGCGCACGGCGCTGGGCTGGTGCACCGCGATGTCAAGCCAGGGCCTCGCCCGCGGCGCATCCGGCGGTGATCGCACGGGACCCGCCGCCACCAGTCCCTTGGCGCTGCCGCCCTCGATGGAGCCGGCCGGCGGGATCGTCGTCCGGGGCCGCAGGCGCGGCGGGCGCTTGGTGATCGCCGCCGCAGCCGCTGTTGCCGTTGCCGGGGCCGTCGTCGCGTAGCTTACGCTCGCGCAGCCCGGCCGCTCACCTGGCGCACATGCGCCTGGCAACGGTCATGCGGCGACCCGGCGAGCGGTGTCGGCGCCGCGCTGGCACACCTACGACGACCCCAGCGGGTTTGCTATCGGTCTGCCGCCTGGCTGAGCCGTCGCCTCGACGACGCCCGGCGAGGTTCAGTTCACTGGCACGCCCGGCGGGTTTGTCCTGGTGGTCGCCTGGAGCACGCACCCGCGGGCCAAGGCCCTGGCCGACTGGCAGCATCAGGCAGCCGGGAAGGCTGTAGCCGATTCCTCCTATCGGCAGATCTCGATTCGCCGGGTGAACTACCGCGGCTACAACGCCGCTGACTGGCAGTTCACCAACATCTACCAGGGCGTCCACATCCGCGTCATCGATCGGACCTTCATCGTCCGGCCCGGCCGGCTCAGCTACGCCATTGAGCTGTATGGCCCGACCAGCCAGTGGCTCGCGGTGCACGCGAGGATCTGGCAGCCGCTGGTGACCAGCTTCCAGGCCGCATCCTGAGAGCCCCACAGCCAGTCGGTTCCAGCCGCTAGGGCGCGAATTGACCGTCGTGAGTTGGCTGTGCTGCTACGACGCATCGCGCGGGCACGCCGACGGACGGGGAGATGGAGGAGGCTTACGTGCCATGGGGCGCGGCTTCCCACCACAAGCGACTCGCTGACGTCTGACGTCCCAAGCTGCATCCCCTGCGCATAGCCAGGAGAAGGGGCAGCGCGTACGTACAGCACGATGATGTCGCCGTAGCGGTCGTACACGTTGGGAACGAAACCGCCATTTGTGTACGTGCCCTCGGCCATTACGGTGGTGCCACTCAGCCGGCATGAGGTCGGAAGAAGTATCGAAGAGGATGGGCCGTCGTTGCCCTCGGCCTTCATCTGGCTGTCGGATTCAACTGAAATCGGGAGCTGCCGAACTGACGCGGCTGCAACAGCCTGCGGCGTTCCCGTTGTTGCTGGGCTGGTGCTGGCGGTGGCCGGAACCGGCTTCGTGGCCGCAGGCAGAGACGCCTGTCGGCTAGCAGGGCCGCAACCAGCGACCAGCAGTGTGCCAATGGCGGCGGCCGCGGCGAAAGTAATCGAGCGCATGCTCGCAATATCCGGCATGTGCAGCGAGATTGTCATGGGGAGGGTTTCCCACCTGGGGAGGGCTTCCCGCTGAGGTTCGCACCCCGGGCCAGCACCTGCCCGGTGGTGGTCAACGCCAGGTCAGGCCGGCTCGGCGGACCAGGTGAGGTGGGAGGGACGCAGGCGGGCGCAGACCGGGTTGCCCCTGTCGTCGGTCAGGCGGACGCGGGCGACGAGGCGGTGGCCGGGGCGCATGGCGTCGGTGATGAGGTCGGGCGGCACGTCGACGAGGCGGAGCTTGGCGCCTCGAAACATTTTCAGCGTGCCGTCGCCGGGCACCTCTCCCCAGACTAGGCCGAGGTTCCGGTCAGTCCGGTCGCCGCCGACGGACGGCCCGGTGAAGTCATAACCGTCGTCGGCGCTGCCGCGGACCGTCACGGTGACCTCCCACCCGGTTTGCTTGGCGTCGCCGGGGAAGGGGTCGACGGCCAGGCCGGGCTTGAGGGGGACGGTCAGCCAGGGCTGGCCTTCGGCGATCCCCTTGGCTCTGGTGGACAGGGCGACGTGGATGTTGCGATGCACGGTGCCATCGGCTTCGGGTTGGCAGGTGAGGCCGGGGAGTTCGGTTCCCTCGATGACAACGTTGAGCGTGCCGAGGACGTCCTTGGGCCTTGCCTTCGGGCGCTTTGGCTCGCCGGCCGACGGGGCCGTGTTCTCGTCGTATGCCATTGTCAGCCAGTTCCGGACCTCGTCGTCCACCTCGCCAGGCGTGCTGAGCGCGATCCGGACGGTGGCCTGGCCGATGTCCCGCGCAGGAAGCAGGCGGCCTTCGGGCTGTTTCCTGCTGTCGAAACGCAGGCCGAGGTCGACGCGGGACCGCGTCGTCGGCTTCAGCACCGCGAATGTGCGGCGCGGCGAGACCAGGGAGACGAGCGTGCCGCGCGCCTGGACGGTGACCGGGCCGGGGAGCGCGGGGAGTGCTGCGATGACCGCGTCGAAGACTGGCCGCAGGTGCGGGCGGTCGGCATATTGCCTGGCGATGAGGTCTTCCGCATCGGCAGCGAGCTCGGTAGCTGGCGCGGTCCCGGCAGTGACCGCGGACTCGGGAACGGCCATGGTTCCGGCGTCCGGTCCGGTACAGGCCTGGCGGCGCAGGACCTCGGCCCGCAGCTTCGGCCAGCTCGGAAAGCCGTACTCCCGCGCGATGGCGAGCTGGGCGGCGGACAGTGTCTGCTTCTCGGACACCGCCCGGATCCGGCGGAGCGCTTCTTCGTCGCTGGCCGCGGCCGCGCGCAGAAGCTCACGGGCATGACGGCGTAGCTGGTCAAGGTCAGGACGGCCAGGAAGCGTGGACATGATTCGTCTCCTTCTGCAGCCGGAGTCCGCGTCAGGCTGCGAGACGATCATGGTGCCAAGTGTGGCCATGTCCGCCGTGCGCTGGTGAGGTGGACTCAGTCCTTCCCGCGGACCCAGAGGCGCCCTCAAACGCCAAGGTCAGGGTAGCGCCCCGATGAGATCGCAGACACCGGTGGACGTGGGGTCGCGAGGATCGCAACAACCTGTGACCGAAAGTGGCCGGTGCTCAAGTACGGCACCGGATGCTCATCTAAATCGGTTTCCTTCAGATCGGCGCCATCTCGACGAACCGGCTGTTTCCGCCCTCTCCGAGCCGGTATAAGGGATGGCGGCTAAAAGCCGGCACACTCGCGCCCGTCGCGGTAGAGATACACGAACTTGGCTTCGCCGAACACGCTGGCTCATGTACAGCAGCGAACTGCCGCCGCGCTCGACCCAGGCGTACGCGCCCAACGCGACCGCACAGCCACCCGAACAAGCGCCGGTGCTGGGCTGCAGCCGAGGGTGGGGTAAGGCCCGCGACGAAACTTACAGTTCGTCACAGAGCCCTTCCGGATCGTCGGTCAGGTGCGGCAGTGCCGTAACCAGGATCGGCGGGATCCCGGTCGCCTGCTGCCGGCGCTTGGCACGTAAAAGAACTCCGGGGCGCGCGCAAAGCCGGTACGCATGCGTGAGGAACACCCAGGGCTCGCTGAGCACCTCCAGTACGCCGCAGCGTCCAGTTCACCCGGTGCCTCGTCCTCGCTCCTCGCCTGGCCGAGGCAAGCAAGCCCAACGCCGAATCAGATCGGCGCCATGTCGACGAACCGGCTGTAGTGACCCTGGAACGCGACCGTCACCGTTGCGGTCGGACCGTTCCTGTGCTTCGCCACGATCAGGTCTGCTTCTCCGGCTCGCGGCGACTCGCGCTCATAGGCATCCTCACGATGCAGCAGTATGACGACGTCGCTGTCCTGCTCAATTGAGCCACTTTCACGGAGATCGGCGAGCAAGGGGCGCTTGTCGGTTCTCAGCTCAGGGCCGCGGTTCAGCTGGGCGAGCGCGACGACAGGAACCTGGAGTTCCTTGGCGAGCAGCTTCAGCGACCTGGACAGCTCGGACACTTCCTGCTGGCGGTTCTCTACGCGCTTCGGCGAGCTCATGAGCTGGAGATAGTCGACAACCACGAGCTTCAGGTCATGCCGCTGCTTCAGGCGACGGCACTTGGACCTGATCTCCATCATCGACATGTTCGGCGAGTCATCGATGAATAGCGGCGCATCGACGACCTCGCTCATCCGCCGCGCCAGCCTGGTCCAGTCGTCCTCACCTAGCTGGCCGGTCCGCATCGCGTGGAGCGGCACGCGCGCCTCAGCGGATAGCAGGCGCATGGTGATCTCGTTCCGGCTCATCTCCAGGCTGAACAAGACAGATGTCATGCCGGCCTTGATAGACGCAGAGCGGCAGACGTCCAGTGCCAGCGCAGAGTTATGGGTCGGAATCATGGACCGGCTCGCCAGGTAGAGGCTGTCCGGTGCATCCACCTGGACACATCGAACCGGCACACTGGTCACCGCCGTAATCTCGACAATCATTCGCTGACGCAAACGCTGGGCAGTGCTAGCGGGCCTGCGCTCCCGATGTAGCTCGCGTTTGCGCGCGAGCCGGAACACTTCGTCGGAGGTCGTCAGGTTGACGGTGTACGCCACAGACGACGCTTCGGTCCTGCCGGGAACGCGCTTACTCCACACGCTGCATCTGTAGCCAAGGCCGACGACCAGCTCGGTGACGTCGGCAGCCAGCCGCGGCGACGTCGACGTGAACTGAACCGCGCCAGACCGGCTAACGGTCCCGCCCGCATCAAGAAGCCCGGCCAAGAGCGCCAGGCGCTGCTCGCGGCTCGCGCGCAGGTACTCGGGCGGCACCTGGGCATCATCGAGCAGGCCAAGAGCGCAGAGCACCTCCGCAGTCTGCGGATCGGCAGTCATGAGAGCCGCGCTCGACCGCCGCCGCCTGCCAACCCAATGGCCGACGACGTAAGCGGGAAGCGGCAGATCGGCCATCGGCAGGTCTAGCGGCTCAGCGACTGGCACTGCGTGGTTGTAGCTGCGGCCATCGGCGCCCGACAGCGTCGCTGCAATCTCCTGGGTGGTGCGGACCGTGAGCGGACTGAGCATCTGACGACGGAGCTGAGGGCTGGGACCGTTGATTCTCGAACCAGCCTCGCTAACAGCCGCTGCCGTCAAGCGGTCGGCTTCGGTGGTAGTGACCCACTGATGCTCCGCGTCCGCGACGATACTGGTCTGATCGTCGAAGACGACCTCATAACAAGGCCGGCCCAGCATGACCTCGGTCGCCGCGGTCACGGTCACTGGCCGCCCGTCCGCGCCGAGCAGCTGGTCACCCACCTGCACCTGGCCCATCGTGGTCCAGCCGGCCGGCGTCGGCAGCGGCGTATCCAGAGCCAGTGCCTTGCCCATGGCCGGGCGGGCAGCGATCACGATCATCTGTCCTGGGTGCAGGCCGTTGGTGAGCGCGTCGAGATCAGCGAACCCAGTCGGCACGCCCGCCAGCGTCCCGCCCCGGCTGCCGATCGCCTCGATCTCATCAAGTGCCCCCGGCATGATCTCGGCCAGCGGCAGGTAGTCCTCGCTCACCCGCCTGTCGGTGACGCCGTAGATCTCCGCCTCGGCCCGGTCGACCAGATCGTCGGCGTCGCCATCACCGGCGTAACCAAGCTGCACGATCCGCGTGCCGACCTCGACCAGGCGGCGCAGGATCGCGCGCTCACGGACGATCCGCGCGTAATAGCCGGCGTTCGCGGCCGTCGGAACGGACGCGATGAGCGTGTGGAGATATGGCGCGCCGCCCATCCGGCCGATGTCACCGTTGCGCGTCAACTCGGCTGCGACAGTCACGGCGTCAGCCGGCTCGCCGCGGCCGTACAGGTCGAGAATGACGTCATGCACGAGCTGATGCGCGGGCCGGTAGTAGTCATGCGCCTTAATGACGTCCAGGACGTCGGAGATCGCGTCCTTCGACAGCATCATGCCGCCCAGCACGCACTGCTCGGCAGCGAGGTCGTGCGGTGGCACCCGCTCGAACTCCTCGCCCCGAGGCATGATCTCCGCGACGCTCACCCTGTGTACCTCCCCATTTGCCCGCCCGATCGGGTCCTGCCAGAGCCGCCAGTCTGGCAACGGCCGCTGCGGGATCCCTCGCTTGTTCTATCGAATGCATCGGACAGTCTTCAGCGTGTCGGGCAAGCCGTCGAGTCGTGGTGTGCACAGGCCTGTGGACGAGCTGTGCAGACACGCCGCAAGTGCTGTGCGCAGCCTGGGGACGCCGTTGTGGAAACTACTCGGGAAAAGCAATCGTTGACGCTCCCGCCTGCGGGAACGTTCTGCCCAGGCTGTGCATACAAGATTTTTTGGCCACTGGAGAACGTGGCCGTGGGCGAGAAGTTATCCACACTCGGAATTTGACGTCCAACGTCACCAGAGAGCTCTGCCGCGCCTGGGCTAGGCGGCCAGCAGATCGGCCGATTTGCCGGGCGGGCCGGTCAGCAAGCAACTAGACTTCGAGTATGTGTTCGAACGTTAGCCAGCCCGGCGGGAGCCAATCGCGCGCGAGCCAGCCCAGTGTGAGCCAGCCCAGTGTGAGCCAGCCTCGGCGGCCGACTCTCGCCGAAGCCGAGCTGGCGACCATGCTGGCGGCCGCGATCGACGAGTTAGCAGCCGCGGCCGACCAGGACGCGGCTAGCTCGGACGTTGCGGCGCGCCTCGCCTGGGCGTGGGCGATGATCACCGCTGCCGATCCCGAGCTGGCTGCGCGGACGGCGCGGTACTCCCACTCCTAAGGAGGGAACGGGGTGGCGCGTGCTCACCCGGTTCGGCCCACGCGGCGCCATCGGGCGGAGCGTCGATCGGCAAGTACTTGACGCACCACGTTCCGTCCCGGAATGCCAGTCACTCCGCCACCGCCATGCGTGGCTGAGCCAGCCTGGTACAGCCCACGGACGGGCGTGCGCAGGTCGGCGTAGCCTGCCGCCGGCCGGCCGTGGAACATCTGCCCCAGCGTCAGCTCACCGTGGAAGATGTTGCCGCCAACCAGGCCGTACTCCTGCTGCATCTCGCGCGGGCCGATCACCTGCCGATGCAGAACCGAGTTGGCGAAGCCGGGCGCAACCGTCTCCATCCGGGCGATGACACGGTCAGCGTAAGCGGCGATGGCGGCCGCATCGGTCTGCTGCGCATACGTATGCGGCACCCACTGCGTGAACATGGAGATCACATGCTGCCCGGCTGGCGCGAGGCTGTCGTCGAAGACGCTCGGAATGCAGATGTCGGCGAACGGGACCCGGCACGGCTGTCCGGCCACGGCGTCCTGGAACGCGCTCTCCAGGTCATCCAGGCTTTCGGCGAGCACGATGGTGCCGCCGTGCACCTGCGGGTCGAAGTCCGGATGACTGGCGAAGACGGGCAGGCGGTCGACGGCCAGGTTGATCTTCACCGTGCCGCTCCGCGAGCGCCAGCCGCGGATGTCGGCGACAAAGTCGGCGGGCAGCACCGACGCGTCCAGCAGGTCGAGGAACGAGATCGCCGGATGGGCAGTAGTGATCACCGTGCCCGCGTGGATTACCTCGCCGCCGGCCAGCGTGACGCCGGTCGTGCGGGCGCCGCTGGTGTTGATGGCCGCGATCCTGGCTCCCGTGCGGATCTCCGCGCCGAACGACCTCCCCGCCGCAGCCAGCGCCGCGGTGACGCCCCCCATGCCGCCCCGCGGGAAGCCCCAGGCGCCGGCCTGGCCACCGGCGTCGCCAAGGTGATGATGCAGCGTCACGTAGGCACTGCCTGCTGACCGCGGGCCGGCCCAGGTACCGATCACCCCGGACACCGAGAGCAAGCCGCGCAGCGCGTCGCTCTCGAAGTAACCGTCCAGCAGATCGGCGATGCTGTTCGACAGCAGCCGGGTGATGTCGACCGCAGCCCTTGTGTCGACGTTCTTCAGGTGCCGCAGTAGCAGTCCCTGGCGGAGCAGGTCCAGCGGGCGGTGCGAGCCGAGCCGCGGCGGGATCTCGCTCAGCATCGGGCCGAGGATCGCGCCGATGCCGTCCATGTACGCCTCGTACGCCGGGTAGGCCGCGGCGTCGCAGGCGGAGAACTTCGCGATCTCTGCGTGGCGCAGCGCGGGGTCATGCGGCAGCCGCAGGTAGCGGCCGTCCGCGCGGGGCGCGAAGTAAGGACCCTGCGGGTATACGTGGTAGCTGTGCTCCGCCAGTCGCAGATCACCGACCAGGTCCTGCGGGAGCAGCGACACGACATAGGACAGCGAGGTCACCGTGTAATCGGGCCCGAACGGATGCTCGCTGACTGCGGCGCCGCCGACAACGTCCCTGGCCTCGCACACCAGCGTCGACAGGCCAGCCCGCGCCAGGTAGGCGGCCGCGACGAGGCCATTGTGGCCCCCGCCGATGATCACGACATCATGGGTCGCCGGCATGTAGGCATGTCCCTTCGTCGGTGCTCAGTGCATAACACAGGAGGGGTACATAGTTCAGGAGGGACGCAGGCCGCTGCGCCCCTCCTGAGCTGTGCTTCTAACCCGCCGCGGCTGCTAACGCAGCGCGTCACAGGGCGGCGGGTGCCGGTCAGTTCGCGGCGACCTCGATCTCCAGGCTGGCGCTCACTTCGGGGTGCAGCCGGACCGCGACCTGGTGCGAGCCAATGGTCTTGATCGGGTTCTTGACCTCGATCTTGCGCTTGTCAAGCTCGGGACCGCCGGCCGTCTTGACGGCGGCGGCAATGTCGGCAGTCGAGATCGAGCCGAACAGGCGGCCGCCAGTGCCGGCCCTGGTCTGGAGCCTGACCCGGAGGCCGGACAGCCGCCTGGCAGCTTCCTTAGCGTCGTCCAGGCTGCGGATCTCGCGCGCCGACCTGGCGCGCTTGATCATCTCGATCTGCTTCTCCGAGCCGCGGGTCCACGGCATGGCCAGGCTGCGCGGCACGAGGTAGTTGCGGCCGTAGCCGGCCTTGACCTCGACCATGTCGCCGGGGGCGCCCAGGCCGGTTACCTCCTGGGTCAGGATGAGCTTCATCGGCTTACCGCTCATGGCTGGTTCCTCCCTGGCCTAGCGAGCCGTGCTCGTGTAGGGCAGCAGCGCCATCTCGCGCGAATTCTTGATCGCCGTGGCGACGTCGCGCTGGTGCTGCGTGCAGTTGCCGGAAACCCGCCGCGCGCGGATCTTGCCGCGGTCGGAAATGAACTTCCGCAGCAGCCCGGTGTCCTTGTAGTCCACCCTGGTCACCTTCTCCTGGCAGAAAAGGCAGACCTTCTTCTTAGGCTTGCGGATCGGTGGCTTGGCCATCGTGGTGCTCCTTCGCGTCCCGGCCAGCGGCCGGGATGGTAGGCAGAGCCCCGCCTCCGGCGGGGATGGTCGGTGTGTACTTGTGCGTGCTAGAAAGGCGGCTCGTCCGAGAATCCGCTGTCACCCGGCTCAGCGGCCCACGGGTCGTCGTTGGGCCGCCCATTGGCGCCCCCACCATACCCGCCCTGGCCACCGGACCCGGACTGGCCACCGGACCCGGACTGGCCGCCGCCGAAGCCGCTGCCGCTCCCGGTGCCGGCCCTGGCCGACCTATTGACCTTGGCCGAGGCGTTCCGCAGCGACGGGCCGACCTCGTCGACCTCGACTTCGTAGACGGTTCGCTTCTCGCCTTCCTTGGTCTCATAGGACCGCTGGCGCAGGCGGCCGGAGACGATGACGCGCATCCCGCGCTGCAGGCTCTCGGCCACGTTTTCCGCGGCCTGCCGCCATACGTTGCAGGACAAGAACAGCGAGTCGCCGTCCTTCCATTCGTTCGTCTGCCGGTCCATGAACCGCGGCGTCGAGGCGACCCGGAACGTAGCTACGGCCTGGCCGGTCGGGGTGTAACGAAGTTCGGGATCATTGACGAGGTTGCCGATGATCGTGATGGTGGTATCGCCTGCTGCCATCGGGGGTACTCCCGCTCGCTCGGGTCGGGTTGATATCGAGCTGCTGATGTCGAGCTAGGCGGCCTGGACCGGGCTTAGTGCTGGTCAGGCCGCATGATCTTCGTCCGCAGAACCGCCTCGTTCAGGTTGAGCTGGCGGTCGAGCTCCTTGACAGTGTCCGGCTCGGCCTTCAGCTCGATGACGGTGTAGATGCCCTCGGACTTCTTGTCGATCTCATAGGCCAGCCGACGCCGGCCCCAGACATCCACCTTGTCCACTGTGCCGCCGGCCGTCGTGACGACCCTGAGGAACTGGTCAAGGGATGGCTGCACGGTGCGCTCTTCCAGCGAGGGATCTAGGATGATCATCATCTCGTACTGGCGCATAGGGTTAACCTGCCTCCTTCGGACTCTGGCGGTCACGGTATCTCCGTGACAGGAGGAACTGCGAGCCGCAAGCTTGCGGCCTGATCGCAGCCGGGCCAGCTTACCAGTCGCGGGCGACGGTACTGCCCCGAGGAAAGTACTGCCCGGTCCGGCCTCGCCGCGTTGCCTGTTCCCTTCTTGTCCTGTCGGGAACACACTGGTACCAGCAGGCCCTGCTAGCCGCCATGTCTTCGCCAGTGGGAGTAGCGATGCCCGAGGCCATCAGCACGCAGACGACAGACCGCACGCCGCGGCTCACCTTAAATAGCGATGGTCAGCGTCATCCGCTCCTGAACACGGCCGCCGCGCTCATCTGCGTAGCAGGCATCGCGGCATTCGCCCTGGGTTTCATAGTGCAAGACCATCTCGTGGCCACTGTGGTCGGCGTGCTCGCGTTTGCCATCGGCATGGTGGCGCAGCTCGTGTCGGCTACCAGGGAGGAGCGGATCTTCATCGTGACCGGCCTGGTCGCGGCGTTCGTGGGCATGGGGCTCGGCTTCGCGCACGGCGGATTCGGGTAGGCCGCCCAGGCCGTCAGCGGAGGCCGATACGCTCGTCAGATGACTCGGATCGGTGCCCATCTGCATGACGGTGACCCGCTGGCCCACGCCCAGGCGATCGACGCCGACGCAGTCCAGTTCTTTCTCGGGGACCCCCAGGGCTGGAAAGCTCCGGCGTTCCCCGGCGAACCGGACGAGGTCCGGGCTGGCTTTGAGCGTGCAGGCGTCGAAGCCTACGTCCACGCTCCGTACGTCATCAACGTCGCCTCGCCGAACAACCGGATCAGGATCCCGAGCCGCAAGTTGCTCGAGCAGCAGCTGGCAGCAGCCGCGTCGGTCGGCGCTAAGGGCCTGATCGTGCATGGCGGGCACGTCACTGCCGGGGTCGATGCTGAGGAAGGCTACGACAGCTGGCGTAAGGCCATCGAGCGGATCGAGCGCCCGCTGCCGATGCTGATCGAAAACACCGCCGGAGGCGACGGCGCGATGGCCCGCGGCCTGGACGGCATCGCCCGGCTGTGGGAGGTCATCGGCGACGCTGCCGACGGTGGCGGCGAGGTGGGCTTCTGCCTGGATACCTGCCATGCTTTCGCGTCCGGCGAGGATCTGGCGACCGTCGTAGCCAGGATCAAGGCCATCACCGGCCGGATCGACCTGGTGCACTGCAACAACTCGCGCGACGAATTCGGGTCTGGCCGGGACCGGCACGCCGGCCTGGAGTCAGGTCAGATCGACCCGGCACTCCTCGTCGAGGTCGTCAGGTCAGCCGGCGCCACAGCAATCTGCGAGACGCCGGACGCGGCGGCCGACGTACGCTGGCTGCGGGCCAAGCTCAGCTAGTTCTCCTACAGCAGCAGCCGCAACCGCGCCGTTGGCACTGTCCGCGTCTCGTCGGCGGGCCACAGCGCAGCGGTGAGCGCAGGCGACGCCACGCCGGACAAGCCACCGGTGCCGCCGACGCTAGCTGGGTTCACGGCAGCGCCGCACCCCGGACCGGGCTGGCAGCTCGGCGACGAAGGCGACGGCGACGGCGAGTTGCAGTTCTGACCCAGGAACCCGCACGAGGGGCTGGGCGACGGCGAATTCCCGCCGCACGGCTGGCCGCCGTGACCATTGCCATTGCCATTACCCTGACCGCACGAGGGGTTCGGGTTCGGGTTCTGGCAATTCTGGCCCTTCGGGCAGCGGCAGTCCTTGAACTGGCCCTGCTGGCAGGCCGGCCTCTGCTTATTTGGCGCCACCTGGATCCACTGGGCGAAGCCCGTGTAGTCGGGAGTGGGCAGGCTCGCCACTGGCAGTTTGGCGAACTCCGTCTCCATGAATGACTTCCACGTCGCTGCCGGCCAGGCGCCACCGAAGGAGCCGCCGATCCCGCCGAGCGACGGAAGATTGTCCAGGTTCTGCGTCTGGCTGTTGGTCCACAATCCGACCGCCATCGCGTACTGCGGGATGGCGCCGACGAACCAGGCCTCCGAGGCGAGGTTGCCGTTACCGAGCGTGCCCGTCTTGCCGATCACCGTACGGCCTGGCCAGGTCGCGTTGGGGAAGCCCGTGCCGTTGACGGTGTCGAACGACAGCGCATAATCCTCGTCCGCCGCCGCATGCGGCGTCATGACCGTGTGCGTCGGGATTTGTACCTGGACCGGCTGCTCGCCGCCGTTCTTCCAGGCGGAGAGCTTGCTGATGACGTGCGGCGCGTGATAGATGCCGTTGTCCATCAGCGTGGCGAACGTGGAGGCCTGCTCGATCGGCGT
>DASXKI010000464.1:0-10904 GCA_036496945.1 Streptosporangiaceae bacterium
GTGCTCGTCAACACCTCGCTGTCCGGACACGGCGGTACCACCGCCCTGGCCGCCTATGCGATCTGCGCGCGGTTGCAGACCTTCGTGACGATGCCTCAGCTCGGGATCAGCCAGGGCCTGCAGCCGGTGGTCAGCTACAACGCCGGCCGGCGCCTGCCGGAGCGGGTGCGGCGCGCACGGAAGCTGGCCCTTCGGGCGACGGTGCTCTACAGCACTCTCGCCACGGTGATGCTCCTGCTGCTCGCCAGGCCCTTGGTCACCCTCTTCGTCACCGACCAGCAGGTCGCCGCGACGGCCGTACGAGCGCTGCGGATCATCGCGCTCGGCGTCGCGGTCGCCGGAGTGCCCCCGCTCGTCTCTGCCTATTTTCAGGCTCTGGGGCGGCCGAAACCCTCCTACCTGATCTCCGTCGGCACGCTGGTCGTCGTAAAGGCGCCTCTGGTGCTGGCACTGGGCCACGCAGGGGCGAGCGGCGTGTGGCTCGCGCTCACCGCCGGGCAACTCGTCTCCGCGGCAGCAGCGCTGGCCCTCCTGCGCACATCGCACCCTGACGGCCCAGCTCAGGCGGCGCCGGGATCTAACGACGCGGCGGTATCCGGGCAGGACCTAGGGCATCGAATTCCCCGTCCAGCGGCACTGACAGCACCTGCTGCAGGAAGAACCGCAGCGGCCCGACCAAGTCGATCTGGCCGGGGCTGGTGAGCCACTGCACCTGCAGACCGTCCATCAGCGCCACGAAACTCACCGCGGCCGCAGCCGGATCGACGCCCTCGCGCAGCTGCCCGGCCTGTGCAAGCGCGGCGAAGGAGGACCGCATGTACTCGCGGGCGCCGCGGTAGTGGCGCGTGAAGTACTCCCGGGCCGGATGCCCGTCCTCGACCGCCTCCGCCGCCAGGCGCACATACAGCCCGACGATGCCGCGATGGCGTTCGTTGTGGGCGGCGATGTCCAGCAAGTGGCGTACCCCGCCCATGCCGGCCGGCCCGTGGGGCCAGCCGCGCGCTGCGTCCTGCTCATCGCGCCGCTGCAGGACGGCCGCGAGTAGCGATTCGCGATTCGGGAAGTAATAACTGAGCCCCGCATGGCTGATGCCGACGCGCTTGGCGATCTCTCTCAGCGACGCTCCGTCGAATCCGGCCTCGATATACACGGCTGCGGCCGCAGCGATGATGTCCTCGCGGCGTGCCCGCCCCTTGGCGTAAACCGGCGTAGCGGCCGCCGAGCGGCTCTCAGCGGAAGACATCCGCCCATCATGCTCCATTCCCGCAGGCCGCCCATAGTGGGTGCTCCTCCGCACTGGCCGGCGAACCGATCGGCCGGCCACCCGTTCTGCCTGTGCATCGAGGGCGCGCCGAGTCAAGCATGACAGCTGCGCCAGCCGCGCTAGGTCAGCAAGGACAGGCGGACCTGGCGGTCGGGGTTGTCGACATTCAGGTCCACGAGGGCGACCGACTGCCAGGTGCCGAGCGCGAGCCGCCCGCCGAGGACCGGCACGGTCGCGTAGGGCGGGACGAGCGCGGGCAGCACATGGGAACGGCCGTGACCGCGCGAGCCGTGCGCGTGCCGCCAGCGGTCGTCCGCGGGCAGCAGATCGGCGAGGGCGGACAGCAGGTCGTCGTCGCTGCCCGCGCCAAGCTCGAGGATCGCGATGCCCGCGGTCGCGTGCGGCACGAACACGTGCAGCAGGCCGTCACCGCCGTCGGCTGACTCGCGCGCGAACTGGTCGCACTGCCGGGTGATGTCCTGCACGACGGGCGTGCGGCCCGTGTGCACCTCGAACGTTGTCGTCTTCATGGCATCAGGTCCGCAGGTAGGAAGCCCCGTTGAGGTCGAGTATCGCGCCGCTGGCCCAGGCAGCCTCGGGCGAGGCGAGGTACACGACGGCTGCGGCGATCTCCTCCGGCCGCGCAACCCGCCCGAACGGGCTTTGCGCCCGGATAGCTGCGCCACTGTCGCCGTGCAGGTGCGCCGCGGCCATGTCCGTCTCGACGAAGCCGGGCGCGACGGCCGCCACCGTGATGTTGTGCGGGGCCAGCGCGACCGCTAGCGACTGGCCGAGCGCGTTCAGGCCTGCCTTGCTGGCGCCGTAGGCCGGCTGGGCTGGCTCGCCGCGGAACGCCCCGCGTGACGACACGTTCACGATGGTGCCGCCGCCGGCGGCGATCATGTGCTGCACCGCGCACCAGGTCACGTTCGCCGCCCCGATTAGGTTGAGGCCTATCGTCTCGTGCCACGCCTGCTGCCAGTCTTCGTAGGAGATCTCGGCGACCGGGTGGCCCTCCCGGCCGTAGCTGGCCGCGTTGTTGACCAGCACGTCGAGGCCGCCGAGTTGCTCGGCGGCGGAGTCGACCATGTTGCGGACCGCGGCGGGGTCGGCGATGTCGGCCTTCACCAGGACGTGCCCGTCGCCGGGCAAGCTGGCGAGCACGTCGGCGGCCAGGTCAGGTGAGTCGCGGTGGTGGACTGCGACGGTATCGCCGGCTCGGGCGAACGCCTGCGCGACGGCCCGGCCGATGCCCCTGGACGACCCCGTTACCAGAACTTTGCGGCTAGTCATTCGTCGACCTTAGCGGCCTGGCATCGGCGCGCTTGTCGGGGGCTACGGGCAGAATGTCCTGCATGACAATGAATTCCGGCCCGGCCGCCAACCCTCGACCCGTCCGCGACGCCGCCGACGCCTTCGTGCACCAGATGGCCGCGCTCGACCCGGTGGTCGCCACGTCACTCGGGCTGCCGGAGGGGCAGGACGAGCTACCCGACCTGTCACCGGCCGGGCTGGCAGCGGTGGACGAGTTGCAGCGCGCCACGCTGACGAGGCTGGCCGGGATCGAGCAGGCAGCCGGTCCTGGCGGGTTCAACGACGGCGACGAGCGGCGCTGCGCCCGGCTGCTGCGGGAGCGCCTGGAGACCGAGCTTGCGGTCAGCGCGACCGGCGAGAACCTGCGGGCGATGTCGAACATTGCCGGGCCGCCGCAGGAGGTGCGTGGCGTGTTCCTGCTGATGCCCACCGCGACGCCAGAGGACTGGGCGACGATCGCCCGGCGGATCGGCCGCGTGCCCGCTGCGCTGGCGCAGTATCGCGAAGCCCTCACGGAAGGCGCCAGCCGCGGGCTGTACGCCGCGCCGCGCCTGGCGCAGACGTTCGCTGATCAGTTCGGGACATGGCTGGCGACCGGGGACGGCAGCGGCTGGTTCGCTGACTTCGCCACTGGCGCGCCTGCCGACAGCCCAGCCACTCTGCTCGCTGACCTCAGCACGGCGAGTGGGGGCGCCGACGCCGCGGTTGCCGCGCTGCGTGACTGGCTGCTCGCGGACTACCTGCCTGGTGCGGCTGGCACGCCGGACGGGGTGGGTGAGGAGCGCTATCACGCCGCCGCCCGCCGGTGGAATGGAGCCAAGCTCGACCTCGCCGAGGCCTACGACTGGGGCTGGTCGCAGTACCGGGACATCCTGGGCGAGATGCGGGCCGAGGCTGAGCGCACTCTGCCCGGGGCGACGCCGGCGGAGGCCATGCGCTACCTCGATTCACATAGCGAGGTGGTCGATGGCGTGGACGCGGTCCGAGACCGGCTCCAGCAGCTGATGGACGAGGCGATGGCCAGTCTGTCCGGCGCGCATTTCGACCTCGCGGACCCGATCAAGGTCGTGGAAGCCAGGATCGCTCCGGCGGGCAGCGCGGCCGCGCCGTACTACACGGAGCCGTCGCAGGACTTTACGCGGCCGGGCCGGACGTGGCTGCCGACGATGGGCAAGACCACGTTCCCGATGTGGGGACTGATCAGTACGTGGTACCACGAGGGCGTGCCCGGCCACCATCTCCAGCTCGCGCAGTGGCGGTACCTGGCGGCGCAGCTGTCGCTGTACCAGACCAGCCTCGGCGGCGTGAGCGCGTGCCTGGAAGGCTGGGCCCTGTACGCCGAGCGGCTGATGAATGAGCTCGGCTTCCTGGAGCAGCCAGGCGCGCGGATGGGGTACCTGGATGCCCAGCTGATGCGGGCTATCCGCGTCATCGTGGACATCGGCATGCATCTGCAGCTGCCGGTTGCATCGGACTGGCCGCCAGGCGCCGGGCAGCGGTGGACGCCGGAGCTGGCCCTGGAGTTCTTCGTGGCCCACAGCGGACGGGACCGGGACTTCCTGGCGAGTGAGATCGTCCGCTATCTCGGTTTGCCGGGCCAGGCGATCGGCTACAAGCTGGGGGAGCGAGCGTGGCTCGCCGGGCGTGACGCCGCCAGGGCTGCACGCGGTGCCAGCTTCGACCTCAAGGCCTGGCACATGGCGGCGCTATCGCTCGGCTCGCTCGGACTGGACGACCTGGCTAACGAACTGGCCCAGCTGTAGGGCGGCTACTCGGCTGGTTACTGGGCGATCATCCGCTTGCGGAGGTCGTCGCGCACGAGGTTGCCGAGCCTGCGGGTCTCGTGATGGTCGATCAGCGCGCCCGCGGCAGCGCCGGTGAACAGCGGCGCCAAGGCGAGGGCGCTCTGGCTCGCCTTCGCCAGCAGCCGGCGCTCCAGCCTGCGGCGCAGCGGGGAGCCCACGGCGAGCGCGAGGCCGGTGCTGGTGATGCGCACGCCGCGGCGGTCCGCCCAGGAGCCGACGTAGGCGATCATCCGCTGCGGCGTCGGGCCAGGGGCCGGCATCCCGTACACCTCGTGCAGCTCGGCGATCAGCTTGAGCTCGATGGCCACCAGAGCCAGCGTCTCCACGCCGAGCTCGATTGGAAGCGTCGGGACGAAGGGCACCGCCGCGGCCACGCCAACGGCGGCACCCACTCCGGCGGACGCGCGCGCCGCGCCGGTGATGAGTGCATCGGCTAGCTGCTCGGTTCCAAGTCCGGGATACTGCAGCTGGAGCGTGGAGAGGCTGCGGATCGGCACCTTCGGCGCCATCTCCAGCACCTGGCCGGACAGCCACTGTCCGCTCGCGCGCAGGCCGCGCCAGGCAACCGAGCCGCCAGTATGGGCGCCTCTGCGGGCCGCGCCGCCAGTGGCCTGTGCACTGCGCAGCGCGACGGCCTTAGCCGGCCGGACACGCCGGGCCGCGGAGCCGGTGCCGGACTGGAGGCGCTGCCAGGCCACTTCCCGGCTCGTCGCCAGGCCGCGCCTGGTCGCCCGGCCGCTCCGGCCCGCAAGCTCGGGGATCTGCCGGGCAAGCCGCCTGCGCCGCGGTTCGTCCTGCGCCTCGACGAGCTCGCCCGCCAGTTCGGCGACGCGCTCGGGCACGAGCTCGCCGTCGGCTCCGTGCTGGTCGTCGACAGGGTTTGCTGGGCTCATATCTACTCGCTACCCCCGATCCAGCCGGTTATGACTGTATTGAGCCGAGTGCCCGGGGCCGCCGGCTTACTAACCTCAGCCGGTCTGGTGCTCGAGTGCCCGGCGGGTGAGGACGTGGGCCAGGTGGCGGCGGTACTCGCGGTCGGCATGCATGTCCTCGCCCGGCGACGTGCCCTGAGCGGCGTAGACGGCAGCTTCGGCCGGCGTCGCCCCGGCCGCCAGCGCCTGCTCCGCCGCGGTGGCACGTAGCGGCGTCGGTCCCATGTTGGCCAGCGCGATCCGACCGTCGATGGCAGCGACGCCGACGATCGCCCAGTCGTTGGCCCGGCGGACGAACTTCTGGTAGCCCCACGGCACGCCCGGACGGCGCGGCACCCGGACGGCGATCAGGAGCTCGTCTGGCTGCATGGCGGTCTCGAAGTAGCCCTCGAAGAAGTCGTCGGCCGCGACCGTGCGCGTGCCGTCCGGGCCCTGAAGCACGAGCGAGCCGCCGAGCGCGACCAGCGCCATCGGCAGGTCCGCAGCCGGATCCGCGTGCGACAGCGATCCGCCGATCGTGCCGCGATGGCGGATCTGCGGGTCCCCGACCTGGGCTGCGGCGTAGGCGAGCAGCGGCGCCTCGGCCTGGGCGAGCGCGGAGGAGGCGAGGTCGGCGTGCCGCGTCGTGGCACCGATCACCAGGTCGTCACCGTCAGTGCTGACGCCGGCCAGCTCGGACAGGCCGCCGATGTCGATCAGCAGCTCGGGCGTGGCCAGCCGCAGCTTCATCATCGGCAGCAGCGAATGACCGCCTGCCAGCAACTTGGCGTCGTCGCCGTGCTCGGTCAGCAGGCTGATCGCGTGTGCGGCCGAGTCAGCGGCGACGTACTCGAACGGCGCGGGGATCATGCGCTCACCTCTGTGCTTGCTTGCGAGTCGGTTTCCGGTGCGTCAGCAGCGGCGAGCACTGCACGGATGATGTTGTGGTAGCCGGTGCACCGGCACAGGTTGCCTTCGAGCGCCTCGCGGGCCTGCTGCTCGGTCGGATGCGGGTTCTCCGACAGCAGGCCCACAGTCGCCATCACCATGCCCGGCGTGCAGAAGCCGCACTGCAGGCCGTGGTTCTGCCGGAACGCGGCCTGCACCGGGTGCAGCTCGCCGGCCGGCGCTAGGCCCTCGGTCGTCACCACTTCGTGGCCGGCCGCCTGCACGGCGAGGATCGTGCAGGACTTGACTGACTTGCCGTCGAGCAGCACCGTGCAGGCGCCGCACGAGGTGGTATCGCATCCCACGTTGGCCGCTCGCAGGCCGAGTACCTCGCGCAGGTAGTGCACGAGGAGCAGCCGCGGCTCGACCTCGTCGGACCGCTTCTCGCCGTTGACGGTCAGCTCGATGCGCGTCATCAGTGCTCCGATCCAGACTCGGCGGTGGCCGCCTGCTGTATGGCCTGCCAGACCCGGCGGGACGAGGCAGGCATGTCAATATGACGGACGCCAAGGTGCGACACGGCGTCGATAATCGCGTTCTGCACGGCCGGGGTCGCGCCGATGGTGCCGGCCTCGCCGATGCCCTTCGCGCCGAGCGGGTTGTAGGTGGTCGGCGTGGCCATGTCCGCTAGCTCGAAGCTCGGCACCTCGGTGGCCGACAGGAACGGGTAGTCGGCGAAGCTCGTCGTCAGCGGGTTTCCGTCCGCGTCGTAGACGACCTCCTCCAGGAACGCCTGCGCAGCGCCCTGGGCGATGCCGCCGTGCCGCTGGCCCTCGGCGAGCAGCGGGTTGAGCACGACGCCGGCGTCGTCGACAGTGATCACGCGGCGCAGCGTTGCCTTGCCCGTCTCGGTGTCAACCTCGGCTAGCGCCACGTGCGTGCCGAACGGGAACGTCGCGCCCGGCGCGGTGAACACGGTCCTGACGAGCAGCCGCTCGTTCTCGGCTAGCTGCGTGAGCGGCACGGACGCCTCCGGGTCACCCGCCACGGCGAACGCGCTGCGGCTCTTGTCGAAGACCAGGTCGGCCGCGTTGGCCTCGAGCCGGGCCGCGGCCAGCAGCTTGGCCATGTCGATGAGCTCCTTCGACGCCTGCTGCACCGCCGCACCGCCATGCTGCAGGCTGCGTGAGCCGCCGGTGCCGCCGCCCACCGGGATCAGGTCCGTGTCGCCCCACTGCAGCGTGATCTTGTCGACCGGGATGCCGAGCTCCTCGCTGGCCAGCATGGCCCACGCGGTCGCGTGGCCCTGGCCGTGCGGGGACGTGCCGGTCAGAATCGTCGCGGTGCCGTCGGCATGCACCTCGACGGTGGCGTTTTCCTCAGGTGGCGACTCTTCTCCGTCGCCCATGCCGGTGATCTCGACGTAGCTGGCGAGGCCGATGCCGAGCTGCCGCACGTCGCCGCTCGCCCGCCGCTCGGCCTGCTCCTTGCGCAGCTCGGTGTAGCCGGCCGCGTCGAGAGCCTTGTCCAGCGCCGCGACATAGTCGCCGCTGTCGTACAGAGCACCGAACGCGGTCCGGTGCGGCTCGGTGAACGCGGGCAGCAGGTTCTTGCGGCGGACCTCGGCCGGGTCTACGCCGGCCTCGGTCGCGAACAGGTCCATGGCCCGCTCCAGTGCGGCCGTCGCCTCGGGCCGACCCGCGCCGCGGTAGGCCCCGATCGGAGTGGTGTTGGTGACGACTACCTTGGCGATCGCCTCGGCCCTCGGGATGTTGTACGGCCCGGTCGTCATCAAGATGGTGAGGAACGGGAGGATGGCGCCGATCTTGGGGTAAGCGCCGGCGTCCTGGACGATGACCAGCCGATAGGCCTCGACGTCGCCGTCCCTGCTCCCGCCTATGGTGATCGTGTGCTGCTGAGCCCGGCCGTGGGTCATCGCGATCATGTTTTCGTACCTGGTCTCGGTCCACCGGGCCGGGTGGCTCAGGTGACGGGCGACCCAGGCGATCACGGCATGCTCTGGGTCGGCGCCGAACTTCGCGCCGAACGCGCCGCCGACATCCGGGGTGATCACCCGTACCTGGCTGGCCTCGATGCCGAGCAGCTTGGCCATCGAGTCCCTGGTGCCCTGCGCGCCCTGGTTCGGGATCCACGTGGTCAGCCTGCCGTCCTCGCCCCAGACGGCAGCACCCGCCCGCGTCTCCATCGGGGCCGGCGCGACTCGCTGATTCACGATCGTGTGGGTGACCACGACCTCACAGCCGTCGAACAGGTCGGGCTTCAGCGAGGATGCCTCACCCCAGTTGCCCGCGACGTTGGTTCCCGCGGCCTCGAACAGCAGTGAGCTATCGTCCGGGTCGAAGCCGAGCACGGCCGGCAGCGGGTCGTAGTCGACCTCCACGAGCTCGATCGCGTCCTCGCCCTGGTAAGGGTGCTCTGTCACGACGACCGCGACGGGCTCGCCCACGTAACGGACCTTGTCCGTCGCGAGCAGCCGCTGAGTCATCTCGACGTTGATCAGGCCGGCCGCCGAGGGCGGAATGATCGGCAGGTCAGCCAGGTCGGCCCCGGTGAACGCGGCGACGACGCCGGGCGCTGCCAGCGCCGGGCTGACGTCGATGTTGTTGATGCGCGCGTGCGCGATCGGGGAGCGGACGAAGAACACGTGGTACGCACCATCGAGGCGCTCGTCCACAACGTCCTCGGTATAGACGCCGCCGGTCGTGAGGAATTTCGGATCCTCGGTCCGCAGGACCCTCGTACCCAGGATGCTCAACTGAACAACAGCTCCTCTCGCTGGCCTGCACGCGTCACCGGTACCCGCACAACCTCGCAAACCCGGCAGTACCAGCCGATATTCCGTGTGGGTGGCAGTAACGGACTCGCGGATTCTGCCGGGGTGCCCTGGGTGCCGCCAGCATGCACGGCGGCGCGCCGCAGGAGGACGCCCGGCACGAGCGATCATGCCGGGGCAATGGTGGCCAGGTCAACCTGGCGGCCGCGGTGGCAGGGCGGCGACGGGCCCGGCAGAAAATCGTTTTTCCCAGGTCAGGCCGCCGGGTAAGGTCAAATAGCTCACCCCGGACCACGATCGGAAGTCTTCGTCATGCTTGCGCGCGCGCTGCGGCGCCCTCTGGGCCATGCCGCGCGCCGCCTGCCGGTGCTCGGTATTCGAGACTTCAGGTTCTTGCTCGCCGACCGCGTGCTGGCGCCGATGTCGTTCGCGTTCTCCATGGTCGGCGTCTCGTTCGCCGTGCTGAACCAGACGCATGGCTCGACGGCGAAGCTGTCCTACGTGCTCGCCGCGCAGATCGCGCCGTCGCTGATATTTCTGCTGGTGGGCGGCGTCATCGCGGATCGGATCGCGCCGCAGAAGGTCATCATCGCGGGGAACCTGATGATGGCAGTCGGCGAGGGCACCTTCGGGATCCTGGTGCTGACCGGCCATCCGCCGCTGTGGCAAATGATCGGGCTGGAATGCCTGACCGGGACCGGCATGGCGGTGTTCTACCCCGCGTCCTCGGCGATGCTGCCGCGGCTGGTGCCCGCTGACCTCCTCCAGGAGGCCAGCGCCCTGTCGCGGCTGGCGATGAACGGCGCGCAGATGGGCGGCGCCGTGCTGGCCGGCTTCTGCATTGCGGCGATCGGCAAGAACGGCCCTGGCTGGGCGCTGACGATGTGCGGCATCGGGCTGCTCGGCACTATCCCGCTCATGCTGGCGATCCGGGTCACCGCACATGAGCGCACGCATCAGACGAGCATGCTGCGGGAGTTGCGGGATGGCTGGTCAGAGTTCCGCTCGCATAGCTGGCTGTGGGTCATCGTGGCCCAGTTCTCCGTCGTGCTGGCGGCCTGGTATGGCTCGTTCGGCGTACTCGGCCCGGTCGTGGCGCGCTCGCACCTGGGCGGACCGGCCGCCTGGGGTGCCATCACCGGAGCCGAGTCGCTTGGCCTGATCGCCGGCGGCCTGATGTCGCTGCGCTTCAGCCCGCGGCGGCCAATGCTGTTCGTCGTGCTCATCGGTGGCAGCATCGCTATCCCGCCCCTGGCGCTGGCCATGCTCTGGCCGTTGCCGGCGATCTGCGTGACGTCGTTCGTGGTCGGTATCGCGCTCGAGATGATGATGGTGCAATGGACCTTGGCGCTGGCCAGGAACATCCCGGCCGACAAGCTGGCCAGGGTGTCGTCCTATGACGCGTTCGGCTCGGTGATGGCGATGCCGGTCGGGGCGGTGCTGGCCGGGCCGATCGCTGCCTGGGCGGGGGTGTCCGCGACTCAGTACGGGGCGGTTGCCCTGATCGTCATCGTCTCGGTGGTCGCGCTGATCCCACGCGACATCCGCACCCTGCGCGCCGAGCACCTCGCAGGCCCGGGGCCTGGTGGCGGCCTGCCCGTCGCGCCCGAGCCGGCAATGGCCGCGCCTGTGAGCGGCTGACGGGAGTCCCGTATCCTGCGGCACATGGACGCCCGCATTGATCTTCGCTCCGACACCGTCAGCAAGCCGTCCGAGCAGATGCGGCAGGCGATGGCGGCCGCCGTGGTCGGCGACGACTGGTATGTAGACGACCCGACCGTCAACCGGCTTCAGGATCGCGCGGCCGAGTTGACCGGCAAAGATGCGGCGATCTACGTGCCGACGGGCACGATGTGCAATCAGATCGCACTGCACGCGTATGTGCGCGCCGGTCACCTGGCCGTATGCGAGGCTAACGCGCATGCCGG
>DASXKI010000465.1:0-4861 GCA_036496945.1 Streptosporangiaceae bacterium
CGCGAACCGCCCGCAGGATCAGATTCCCAGAGCGCGCCGGGCCCCGCGGCTGGCGAACGGGAGTGACCGCGCGGTCACCGCAGCCGAGGAGTAGCCCATGACTGGCACAGGCCCGCTGATCCGTCCGATGACGCCGGCCGACCGCCCGGCCCTCGCGAACTTCCCAAACCGGGTCTCGGCCGGAAGTGCCATCTCCCGATTTCATGGATCGGTCACCGTGCTCACGGACAAGACCCTGGACCTCCTGCTCGACCTCGTCGACGGCCAGAGGGAAGCCATCATTGCCGTCGATGACCGCGGCATCGCCGGCGTGGCCCGGTTCGCGCGCGACGACCTGGACCCCGCCACCGCCGAGGTTGCGATCCTGGTGGCCGACGAATGGCAACACCGCGGCCTCGCGCGCCAGCTCCTCCGACCTCTCGCAGAGAGGGCTCGAAGCGCGGGAATCGAACGGTTCCGCGCCGAGATTCAGGCGGACAACACCGTCGCGCGGCGCTTCTTCCTCGGATTGACACCGACCGCGCGCGAGCGGCCCACGAACGGCGACGTGGTCGTGCTCGTCAACGTAGCGGAACTACTTCGCATGCTGGATTGACGTTTGCGCGCGCCCAGGCCGGACGTGCGGAGCACCAATCTTGGTCCAGGTCGCCGGTACGCGAGGCGAGAATGAAACCACGGCCGGGCCGAGGGAGCGGTCAGCCGCGCCCGGATCAACCGGCGGGAACTCGCTCGTGAGCAGCGGTGCTGATCCAACTCTGCCGGAACTGGTAGACCGCTCCCACCTGTCTCGGTACTCCTCGCTCATAGGCGTCGGCGAGAATGCTCATCAGCGGGCAAGGCAGGCGGCCACGCAAGGCCATGACCCAAACCGCGCCACGCTGAGTCGAACATCACCATCGAGCTGGCGTAAATCAGGCCGTCCGCCGGCTGTCGTCTACCGGATGACCCGGTCGGTCGCTATCATGCGGCACCACCGTCAATTGCGAATTCCGTGGTCAGCACGCATTGGCTTTTTGATGCAGTCGGTCCGCGCAGCTAAGCCCCCGGGCAGGTCACCCGCGCCCCACGAGCGCTAACTCAGCACTCAGCACACATGGGCTTTTTGGTGTACTCCCTCCTCGCCGGAAGAACTCGCAGCCGCGCCTGATGATCGCCCCACTGCCACGCATGACAGGGGCGCGGATCGCCGACTCGGCGTGGCTGACTCATGCGCTGGTCACGCGACTTGCACCATGCAGATCAGCCAAATCTGTTCAGATGTCACGGCGGGCCAGCAGCAGGAAGGCGGCCCGCCATGGCTGCCGCGATGAACAGGCACATGAGACCCAATCCTGGCCAGGGCCCAAGCTCGTGGGTGCCGTGGATGACGGCGGTTACCTGCGCTGGTGATCAACCTCTGGTCCCCTCGCCGGCTCGGACCGTTGGGTTTCGGGTCTGCGGCTTCCGCGAGCCGACCACCGGTCACACCGCCCCGGGCGTCATCACATTGACACCTGACATCGAGCGGATGTGAGAGGCGGATGGCGCCGGCTGGCTCGCGAGCGGCGCGTCTACGAGTTGGTTCCGGATTCATCGAGAATGGCGGGGAGGTCAAAGCCGCGGAAGGCGTCTGGGGTGACGAAGGCAGTGATCTCCTGGATCTGCGCGCCGTGCAGGGTGAGCACGTCGATGGCGCGCGGCGTGAAGGTCTGTGTCTTGTCGTTCCAGGCGTAGCGGCCGAAGGCGAGCTGCCCGTTCGCGCGAGCGTGGATGAGGCGCCAGTGTCTCGTCCCTGCAAGTGGCCCGCCGCCGAGGTAGATGGCGACCTGTTCGCGGCCGCGGTACCAGGTGGGTACGGGCGGCATTGTTAGCTTCGCGTCTTCGGCGAGCATGGCGACGACCGCGTCGACGTCGTTGCGCTCCCAGGCGGTGACGTAGCGCTGCGCGAGGAGTCTCAGCGCGCCGTCGTTCAGTGAGCGCAGCGTCGCCTGTTGGCTTCGCTCTGGCAGTCGTTTGTCTATTGTCTTGTGGGCGCGCTGCAGGGCGCTGTCGACCGAGACTGGTGTGGTTTCGAGCGCAGTGGCGGTTTCGCGGGCTGAGAATCCGAGTACGTCGCGGAGTATCAGCACGGCGCGCTGTCGTGCGGGCAGGTGCTGGAGTGCCGCGATGAAGGCGAGCTCGACGCCCTCGCGCTGCTCATAACGGGCCTCCGGGCTGGCCAGGCCGCTGCCGAGCCCGAGCCGCTCATCCGGGTAGGGTTCGAGCCATACCGCATCGGCCACTGGCTCGGCGGGGTTGTCGTAGGGGTCGGTGGCGGGCGCGTAGTCAACCGGAAGCACTCGCCTGGGCCGCCGCTCGATCGCCCTGAGGCACGCGTTTGTCGCGATCTTATAGAGCCAGGAACGGACGGAGCTCCGGCCCTCGAAGCGCGGCAGGGCACGCCAGGCGCGCAGCAGCGTCTCCTGCAGTGCATCGTCTGCGTCTGCGACCGAGCCGAGCATCCGGTAGCAATGGGCGTGCAGCTCGCGGCGGTACGGTCCGGCGAGCCGGCCGAAGGCGTCGTCGCTCCGCCGGGCGGCCTCGAGCAGCTCTCGCTCCTCACTCGCGGTCAGCGCCATGCGAGCGGCTTTCGTCCCGTGTTCAGGCTCGGTCGTCATGGTTTTGGCTGCCAGGTAGCGAGCTCGCCGCACTGCGGCGCCGAGATGACACTGCGCCATCCGGCCGGCCCCTCGCGCGGCGCCAGCAGCACCGAGGCGCCGAGCCGGCGCGTGCATTCGGTGGACTCTTCGATCTGGTCGACCTGGACGTAGGGCAGCCATAGCGGGCGCACGGTGCCGCATTCGACGATGCCGCCGCCGAAACCGCCTCCCGGGCCAAGGGCGAGGTAGGACCCGGACCCGGCCTCGATCAGCTCCTGGCGCCAGCACAAGAGTTTCGCGTAGAACGCGCTCGCCCGTGCGTGATCACCGGTGCGGAGCTCCAGGTGAACGACGGGCCTGGGACTGGACATATCCATGGTCACCTTACTTGTGATCCGCGCTCTGGCCGGAATCCATCGCCGCCGCAGCAGAATCGGTGAGCGAGATCCCGACCGCGAGGGTGTGCCCAGACCCTCCAGACCAGCTGCTCGTTGTCCGTCACGGACCGCCGCCCCAGCCGCCATCTAAGCCCGAGCAGCGTGGAGCCTCGCCAAGCCCAGCTTTCGTGGCGAGCGATGGATTGCGGCCTTTCACCGGATCACCATCTCCAGGAGCGGGGACAGGGCCCGCCGGGCGCGTCCGCGGTTCGCGGGCGGCCGGTATCTATTAGGAGGATCTCGCCAGCATGGCACCGCAAGCGCAATGGATTCACGGCTTCGTCACCGACGACCAGATCTACTGCCTGTACCTGGCCGGCAACGCCGAAACCATCCGCGAGCACGCCCGCCGCGGCGGATTTCCCGCAGGCCACGTCGCGCTCGTCCGAGCGCTGATCGATCCGACGACCAGAGAGACACCTCTCGCTGGCGAATAGCCATCGGTTATGCCGATGTCGACGCGAACTCACCCAGGCAGTCGCCAGCACTTCGACCCACGGCCACGATGCGCACTGCGCATCATCAAGTCTTCCCAGCACCACCATCCACACGACAAGGGGACCGCCATGCACCCCACCATCGTCTACCACCTGGCCACGGCCCGGGCCGCCGAGCTGCGCAGCCAGGCCCAGCGAGACGCACTGGCCCGCGCCGCCCGCCACGCGCGAACGCACAAGCTCGAGCATGCCCCATCTAGGCTCGCGGCCGCAGGGCGCCGCCTGCTCACCTCCCTGCGCCCCCGCGGGCGTTGGCGAGGCGGCGATGCGGGAGGCTGGTCAGGTGCCCAGGTCCTGGTCCCACCGTCCGCCGAGTGTCGCCTCTCCGCCGGTGGGAGGGTCGAGCCCGAGGATCAGCCGCATGGTGGTGGTCTTGCCCGCGCCGTTAGGGCCCAGGAACCCGGTGACCAGGCCTGGCCTGACCGTGAAGCTCAGGCCGTCGACCACTAGCGTGGCCTCATATCGCTTGGTGAGGCCCCGGACCCCGATCATCTTGCCCGCGCTCATCGCCGCCAGCCGCCGAAGAGCGTTCCGCGCTCGCGGACACTGAGCCAGCACAGCCGCCAGTCGTGCTGCTGGTCGGCCAGAGCCTGTCACCAGCACCACTGGCAGCATGCCCTCCTCCGGCCAGTTTCCGGGCAGGCTCGAACGTCGACCAATCGTCTCGCCGCCCATATCGCCCGTTCAGATGCCATACCAGGAAGCCGCGCCCGCACCATGTTGCCGCCCATATCGGATTCTGGCCCAACGAGCTACGGTGCCCCTGAGATCCGGAGTCCGCGCCGAGCAGCCAGTTATGTGTGATCGATTGGGGTTGGGACTGGGAGGGCTGGCTTCCCGGGGCATCGCTGGTGGCGGGGTGGGCGCGGCTCGTGATGTGCGTGGCCTGGATGGTGGCGCCATCGGCTTCCGGCGCGCCGGGGCAAGTGCACCCGACTTCTAGGCAAAGCGGTAATCGGCTCGGCCTTGCGTTACCTCGGGTTCGGCTGCCGCTAAAGGGTCGGTAGTGCGAGGCTCGCGGCCATCGTAGCCGCGGTGTTACCCGTGCGCGGATGTGGTTGAGGCCCGGCGGGCTTGTGGCTACGCCGGGCCTTGCCGCTCAGCTGGAGGCAGGCTGGTAGGTGAGCGCGACGACGCCGCTCGGCGCGGGGGTTGCGGCGAGAAGCTTCAGCGGGGGCGTGTCGCCGTTGCTACCGACAGCCGCTCCCCCGCCGACTAGCACCGGGTGGATCGAGAACCGGATTTCATCGACCAGGTGGTGCGCGAGCAGGGTTTGGCTGAGTCGGCCGTGTCCGTACATCATGAGATC
>DASXKI010000466.1:0-16589 GCA_036496945.1 Streptosporangiaceae bacterium
GGCGGTCCGATCCACGGCCCGGTGAGTGCCACCGCGGTGGCCGACGGCAAGGCGCTGGTCATCCAGGTGCCGCTGGCCGGCACCGGCTCGGGCAAGGTATCCACCGACGCGTTGCTGACGCTGGAAAACAAGATCCTGCCCTCGACCATCGGGAAGGTGCCGGGCGCGAGCTTCGCGGTGACCGGCGACACCGCCTCCAACCACGATCTGATGTCCACGCTGCACTCGCGCACCCCGATTGTGTTCGGCACCGTGGCGCTGCTGGCCTTCATCCTGCTCATGCTCGCGTTCCGGAGCCTGACCATTCCGCTGATCTCCATCGCTCTCAACTTCCTGTCCGTCGGCGGGGCGTACGGTCTGGTGACGCTGATCTTCCAGGACGGGCACCTGCAATCCGTGCTCGGCTTCAAGTCCTTCGGCGCACTCATCCCGTGGGTCCCGCTGTTCACGTTCGTGATGCTGTTCGGCCTGAGCATGGATTACCACGTGTTCATCCTCAGCCGGATCAGGGAGCTGTGGTCCGGCGGAGCGAGCGCCCGCGACGCCATCGTCGACGGCGTCGGCAAGTCCGCCGGGGTCGTGACCAGCGCAGCGGTGATCATGGTCGCAGTGTTCTCGATCTTCGCGACGCTGGACATGATCGACGTGAAAATGCTGGGCGTCGGCCTGGCGGCCGCGGTCTTCATCGACGCCACGCTGGTGCGCGGTATCGTGCTGCCGGCGGCGCTGTCGCTGCTCGGCGAGCGGGCCTGGTACCTGCCGGCGTGGCTCAGCTGGCTGCCGGGCCGCACGCTGGCCTGCGAGGGCTCACCGATCCTGGCCCCGCCCATCGCCGTGGGAACTCAGGTACCGGCGCACAAGGCCGCGCCCGAGCCAGCGACTGTCTAACTCAGGGCTGTGCTGGCTAGTCGCTCAGGGCTGTGTTAGCTGGCTGCTCAGGGCTGCGTCAGGATTTCGTAGCCGTCGGCGGTCACGGCGAGGGTGTGCTCGAACTGGGCCGTGCGCTTGCGGTCGGCGGTCACCACAGTCCAGCCATCCGGCCAGATGTCGTACTCGATGGTGCCGAGCGTCAGCATCGGCTCGATGGTGAACGTCATGCCCGGCTCCATGATCACGCCGACTGACGGGTCGTCGAAATGGGGGACCACCAGCCCGGAGTGGAAGGTGGTGCCGATGCCGTGCCCGGTGAAGTCCCGGACGACGCCGTAACCGAACCGGCGCGCATAGGACTCGATGACCCGACCGATGGCGTTGAGCGGCCGGCCAGGCGCCACGGCCCGGATCCCGCGCATCATCGCTTCCTGCGTCCGCTCGACCAGCAGGCGGGATTCCTCGTCGACGGCGCCGGCGAGGAAGGTCGCGTTGGTATCGCCGTGCACGCCGCCGATGTAGGCGGTGATGTCGATGTTGACGATGTCCCCGTCGGCGATCACGGTGTCGTCCGGGATGCCATGGCAGATCACCTCGTTCAGCGAGGTGCACAGCGACTTGGGGAAGCCCCGGTAGCCGAGCGTGCTCGGGTAGGCGCCGTGGTCGAGGATGAACTCGTGGCCGATCCGGTCCAGCTCGTCGGTGCTGACGCCGGGTCCCACGTGCTTGCCGACCTCTGCAAGGGCCTGCGCGGCGATCCGGCCGGCGATCCGCATCCGCTCGATCGTCTCGGCGTCCTTGACGTCGCCCTCGCCGAGGCGCGGGGCACGGCGGCCGACGTACTCGGGGCGGGCGATGTGGGCTGGGACGTCGCGTTCCGGCGAAACCCGGCCGGGCTGGAGGGTAACAGGCATGATCTGGAATTCTAGTAGCTATGGATGACGACAAGAGCTGGTGGTTCTGCCTCAAGCATATCGTCGTGGAGCAGGGACCTGGCTGTCCGGGCAAGGACCGGCTCGGCCCGTACCCGACGCGCGACGCCGCCGAGCATGCGCTGGAGACGGTGCAGCGGCGCAACGAAGAGTGGGACGCGCAGGAGAAGTGGCCGGGCGAGGCCTAGGCCAAGAGAGCGTGCCCAGGTCTAGTAGGGTAAGGCAAGCGGTGCAAGCGCGACAGGGGGCGCACATTGACGGTCGACAACCCCGGCAGCGACCTGCCGCCTGCCGCCCGGGCCCGGCTGGCGGAGATCCGCGGCAGCGGCACCTGGGGATCGGCACTGACGGCCGATGAGTTCACGGCGATCAAGAGCACGGGATTCCAGCCCGTAGGCCAGGTGCTGGGCGCCGCCGTCTACAACATCGGCTACACCGGCGGCTATGCCTGCCCTGCCTACGGCGGTGGCTACGGCATGGGCATGGGACGGCTTGGCGGCTTCGGCGGCGTGCCATACAACACCGTGACCGCGACCTCCGGCAGCGGCTCGCTGGGCTCGTACGCGCCGCTCGTGCGCACTATGTACCAGGCGCGCCGGCAGGCGATTGGCCGGATGATGGAAGAATGCCAGGCCCTCGGCGGGCACGGCGTCGTCGGCGTCCGGCTCACGATCGGCGGCTTCCCGGCAGGCGGCCTTGAATTCAAGGCGATCGGCACCGCGGTGGTAGCGCCAGGCGGGGTGACGCTGCGCCAGCCGTTCACTTCCGACCTGTCGGGTCAGGACTTCGCCAAGCTCATCCTGGCCGGATGGGTGCCGGTCGGGCTGGTGCTCGGCATCGCGATCGGCGCCCGGCACGATGACTGGGTCACGGTGACCCAGACGCGGTGGGGCTCCGGCAACACCGAGGTACAGGGCTACACCGACCTGGTGAACGCGACCCGCCACGACTCCCGCCACCAGCTGGAGCTGGATGTCGCGCGGCACGGCGCCGACGGCGTGGTGCTCCAGGAGATGGACATCCGGGTCGGCGAGCACGAGTGCCCGGTGCAGGAAGGGCGCCGCGACCACGTGCTGGAGGCGACCATCATCGGCACGGCGATCGCTCATTTCGGTAGGCGGCGTAGCGAGGTTCCGCCGCCGCTGGCGATCATGTCGTTGGACCCGAAGCGGCGCCAGGCCGCGCGCGTCCGGCTGGGCCCGTGAGACGACAGCCCGCGAGACGGCAAGACTTAATCTGAGGAGCGCCATGAGTGACCAGCAGGGCACCGATCTTGAGGTGCAGGGAGTACCGCAGGACGCGATGCGCAGGCTGGCCGAGCTGCGACCGGGGCAGCCGGGCTCGATCTTCACCTCTGACTTGTCGGTCAACGAGTTCCTGCTGGTCCGCGAAGTCGGTTTCCGGCCGGTCGGACTGGTGCTCGGCACCTCGATCTACCACGTCGGCCTGCAGTTCGGCCGGTGGGGCCAGAGCCAGGAACTGGACGTGCTGTCCACCGCCATGTACCACGCCCGGGAGCTCGCGATGACCAGGATGGAAGCTGAGGCGCAGGCGCTCGGCGCCGACGGCATCGTGGGTGTGCGGCTGGACGTGGAGATGAAGGAGTTCGGCGCCGACATCGCCGAGTTCATCGCCGTGGGCACTGCGGTCGTGGCCGAGCCGGGCGCTGGCGGTGGCGGCGTGACGAACTGGCGTAACAACAAGGGCATGCCGTTCACCTCTGACCTGTCCGGGCAGGATTTCTGGACGCTCATCCGCGCGGGTTATGCGCCGCTCGGCATGGTGATGGGCTCGTGCGTGTATCACATCGCGCACCAGAGACTGGGCAGCAAGATGGGCAATATCGGCCGCAACGTGGAGCTCGAGCAGTTCACCCAGGCGCTCTACGACGCGCGTGAGCTCGCCATGAGCCGGATGCAAGCCGAGGCGGAGCAGCTCGCGGCCGAGGGCATCGTCGGCGTGCAGCTGCGCCAGCACAGTCATACCTGGGGGTCGCACACCACGGAGTTCTTCGCGATCGGCACCGCGGTGCGGCCGCTGCGCGACGACCACATCATCCAGACGCCGACGATGGTCCTCAGCCTGGACTCCTGACGCCGATGCCGACAGCGGGCCCGCCTGGCCGGGACAGTCCGGCGAACGGATTGCCGCCGGCGGCCGCGGCCCGGCTGTCGGAGATGCGAGACACCCGCACCTGGGGCTCGACGCTGGGAGTCGACGAGTTCGCTGCGATTTCCCGCGTCGGCTTCGTGCCCGTCGGGCAGGTGCTTGGCGCTGCCGTCTACAACGTCGGCGATCCCGGCGACGAGGAGTGCCCGTACGGTCTCGCGGTCTACCGGGGCGAGGGCACCCCGGCGTATCGCCCGCCCGGCAGCGGGCCGCGGTTCACCGCGAGCGCGGTACCGCCAGTCGGCGCCGCCGCGATCGGCGCGGCCAGGCCGCTGGTATCGACTCTGTACGCGGCACGCCGCGCCGCGATCGGCCGGATGACCGCGGAGTGCGCCGCGCTCGGCGGCCTTGGCGTCATTGGCGTACGCCTGACCGTCGGCCCGTTCGGCGATGACGAGGACATCCTGGAGTTCCGGGCGCTCGGCACCGCGGTGCGCGCGCCAGGGGTGACAAGCCGGGCGAAGCCCTTCGCCTCTGACCTGTCCGGGCAGGATTTCACCAAGCTGGTCGCGCACGGCTGGGTGCCGGTCGGCCTGGCCATGGGCGTTGCCGTCGGATACCGCCACGATGACTGGCTGACCAAGGGTCAAGCCCGATGGACGGCAGGGAACGTGGAGGTGGAGGGTTACTCCTACCTCGTCCGGCAGATGCGCACTGATGCGAGAAACGAGCTCGAGCTCGACCTGGTCCGGATGGGCGCGGAGGGCGTCGTCGTGCGCGAGATGGAGACGCAGTTGTCCGTGCGGAGGTGCCCGATCGTGCCGTTCGGCAGGGACCACGTGGCGCAGGCCACGATCGTAGGCACTGCCATCACGCAGTTCGCGGCCATCGCGCCGCCGCCGATCTACGGGATCCGGCGCCTCGACGGACGGCGGCCCGAGCCGCCACCAGCCCGGCAGGTGTCGGTCAGCCTCGGCGGCGAGGCGCAGGCAGAGCGCGGGCAGGGACAGCGCGGGCAGGGGCAGGGGCAGGGCGGGCTGGGCCAGGGCGCCCAGGACCGGGATCCCGCGCCAGGCCAGCAGGGGTCCGGTCGGGAGCCAGGCGAGCCGGGCTAGTCGGCGGGGGTCCCGCTGACGGAGTCCAGCAGCCTGGCCAGGCGGGAGCGCAGCCGCCTGTCCAGTCCGTCCGGCGACCGGGTCAGTGCGCCTGGCCGGCCGGGACGGGCGTCCGCGGCGATGGACGCGCTCACCAGGTGTTGTGCCCCGTCGAACGACACTGGGGCGGTGGCCGGGCTGACCGGCAGCGACTCGTGCGCCAGCCGGTCCAGCTCGGGGTCGTCCTGGTCGAGCGCGAAGACGGTCGCCCCGGCCCGCCGCACATCGTGCACCCGCTCCAGGAGCTCCGCCGGCGCGACGTGCTGGCTCACGACCAGCAAGGTCTCCGCTCGGGTGGCGGTGCGCAGCCGGTCGAGACCGACCGACAGGTGCGCGGGCGCACCAGGCTCGGGCGCCCACCGCACCAGGGTCGGCGCGAGCTCGGGCATCCCGGCGTACGTGCTCTCGTCACTTAGGTGGGCTGTCATGTGCCATGGCTCGTCGTCCGCGGTACCGACGATGAGCAAACCGTTCGCCGTGCGGGCGCTGTGTCGCAGTGCCTGCGCGAACGAGGAGGTCCGGTCGAGCCACCCGGTAGGCGCGAGCAGCGCGCGCAGGGCCGCGACCTGGTCGGCGTTCATAGCCCTCATGGTGCCGCACGGACCGGCCCGGCGGCGCCAGAACCGGCGGCGACAGTACCGGCGGCGACGGTACCGCGGCGAGAGGGCCGGCGCCCCGCCGCGCTGATGCTGCGCGGATCTGGCAGGATCATCCGCATGACGGCTGACGCCACTGGCCCCGCGCTCGCAGCCGGGCTCACGGACTTGTCCGGTCTAGTCATCGGCATCCTCGGCGGGACCGGAGACCAGGGCCGCGGGCTCGCGCGCCGCCTGTCCATGGCGGGGCACCGGGTCATCATCGGCTCGCGAGACGCTGGCCGGGCTAAGGCGGCGGCGGCCGACCTCGGCGGCGGCCCGCTAGTGGACGGCGGCCTGAACCACGAAGCCGCGGCCGAGGCCGACGTCGTGATCGCGGCGGTTCCCTGGGAGGGCCACGCGGACGTGCTCAGCGAGCTTGCCGGGCCGCTGGCCGGCAAGATCGTCATCGACTGCGTCAATCCGCTGGGGTTCGACGCCCGCGGCGCTTACTACATCGGCGTGCCCGAGGGCAGCGCCGCCGAGCAGGCCGCCTCGGTGCTGCCGGGCAGCACAGTGGTCGGCGCGTTCCACCATGTGTCCGCGCAGCTGCTGCTGGACCCTGAGGTCGACAGCATGGACCTGGACGTGCTGGTGCTGGGTGATGACCGCGCCGCGACCGACCTGGTCATCGCGCTGGCGGGGGAGATCTCGGGCATGCGCGGCGTGTACGGCGGCCGCCTGCGCAACTGCGGCCAGGTCGAGGCGCTGACGGCGAACCTTGTCTCCATCAACCGCCGGTACAAGGCGCACGCCGGTCTCCGCATCACCGACGTCTGACTAGCAGGCCCGGCCGCCGCTCCGGATGCGTCAGCGGTAGGAGTACTCCGGCGTCGGGAAACTGCCGCCGACCACGTCCGCGGCGAAGGCCTGCGCCGCGCCGCGAAGCACGCCGGCGATATCGGCGTAGCGCTTGACGAACTTGGCCGTCCGCGGCGACAGCCCGGCCATGTCCTGCCAGACCAGGACCTGGGCGTCGCAGTGCGGCCCGGCGCCGATCCCGATCGTGGGGATCTCCAGGCTCGCGGTGACGTGTTCGGCTAGCTCGGCGGGCACGCACTCGAGTACGACGGCGAAGGCACCCGCCGACTGGAGCGCCTTGGCGTCGTGCAGCAGCCGGTCGCCGTCCTCCCCGCGGCCCTGCACCTTGTATCCGCCGAAGGCGTTCACCGACTGCGGGGTCAGGCCGAGGTGGGCCATGACCGGGATCCCGGCCGCCACCAGCTCCTCGACCTGGCGGATGACCCGGTACCCGCCCTCGAGCTTCACCGCCTGGGCGCCGGTCTCCTTCAGGAACCTGGTCCCGGCCTCGAGCGCCGCTGTGGGGGATGCCTGGTAGGAGCCGAAGGGCAGGTCGGCGACAATCAGGGCGCGGCTTGTGCCGCGGACCACGGCTGACGTCAGGGGGATGAGCTCGTCCACCGTGACCGGAATCGTGGAATCGTGACCGTAGACGACCATGGCGGCCGAGTCACCTACCAGCAGGACCGGAATGCCCGCCGAGTCGAATACCGACGCGGTCAGGGCGTCATAGGCAGTGAGCATGGGCCACTTCTCGCCGCGTGCCTTGGCCGCCGCGATGTCCCGGATGGTCAGGCGCCGGGCTGTCTGGCCGCCGTACAGCAGCTCTGGGCTCCCGGCTGGCGTGGCTGTGTTGGCCAATGTGGCTGATGTGGCTGTGTTGCCTGAAGTGGCAGGCGTCAGCTGCCCCTGGTCAGCAGTCATTGCATCCTCCGCGTCTCGTTGCGCCCCTGTGGCGTCCCCGGACCATCTGATGATCGCACGACCGGCCAGCAGGTGACCAGAGCCGGTTCTGACTAGGGCTGATTCTGACCACGGCTGGCTCTGACCCCGGATACAGGCCGCGGACGGCGCGCGACTACTGGCGGCGATGCCCTCATTTGCAATACGATCATGTCTCGTATCGTTTATGCCGGCCACCAGCCAGAGCGCCTTGGACCCGGCTCGCGCTTCCCGAGGGCAGGCATGGACAGCACGGCAGTTCAAAGGCGCCGCTGGCTCATCCTCAGCGTCCTGATCATCAGCCTCACGGCGATCGTGCTGGACAACACGGTCCTGAATATTGCCCTCAAGACCATCGCGGAACCACACTCCGGGCTCGGTGCCAGCCAAAGCCAGCTGGAGTGGGCGATCAACTCCTACACCCTGGTCTTCGCCGGGCTGCTTTTCACCTTCGGTGTGGTGGGAGATCGGATCGGCCGGCGCCGGATGCTGATCATCGGCATGGCCCTGTTCGGCCTGTCCTCGCTGCTGTCGTCGTACGCGCAGACCCCCGATCAGCTGATCTGGGCCAGGGCGGCCATGGGCTTCGGCGGTGCCGCGGTCATGCCGCAGACGCTGTCCATCATCACCAACGTCTTCGACCCCAAGGAGCGTCCCCGCGCCATCGGCATCTGGGCCTCGGCGGTCGGTGTGGCCATCGCCATCGGCCCGATCGCCGGCGGGCTGCTGCTCGATCACTTCTGGTGGGGCTCGGTCTTCCTGATCAACGTCCCGCTGACGGCCATTGGCATCGCCGCGATCGTCGTGCTGGTGCCCGAGTCCAGGAGCCCGAGCCCGGGCAGGGTGGACTACCTCGGCGTGCTGCTGTCGATCGCCGGGCTGGTGCTGGTTGTCTACGGGATCATCCAGGGCGGCGATACTGGCTCCTGGCTGCGTGGTGACGTCCTCGGACCGGTGGTGGGCGGTCTCGCTGCGCTTGTGTTGTTCGGCTGGCACGAAGCCAGGACCGATCACCCGTCGCTGGATGTGCGGCTGTTTCGTGATCCGCGGCTGTCGTCCGCGGCGGCTGCGATCGCGCTGGTGTTCTTCGCCATGGGCGGCGTGTACTTCTTCATCAGCTTCTATACGCAGAACGTGCGCGGTTACACTCCGCTGCATGCCGGCCTGCTGACGATCCCGCTGGCCGTGGGCCAGTTGCTGTTTGCCACCCGCACCGCGCGGCTGGTTCGCAGGTTCGGCGCCAAGGCCGTGTGCACGGCGGGCCTGGTGGTCATGGCGGCAGCCCTTACTGGCTATCACTTCCTCGGCGTTAGCACGCCTGTCTGGGTGCTGTTGCTCACGTTCCTGATTCAGGGCTGCGGCATGGGGCTGGTCATGCCGGCCGCGACCGAGGGCGTCATGTCGGTCGTGCCACGTGAGCGCGGCGGCGCGGGCTCGGCGATCACCAACACCGCGCGCCAGGTGGCGGTTGCGCTCGGCGTCGCGGTACTCGGCTCCGTGCTCGCGCAGGCCTACCGTGCGCGCCTGGCGCCCTACCTCACCGTGCTGCCGGCTGGCGCCCGGCACAACGCGACCGTCTCGATCGCGCAGACGCAAGTCATTGCCGCCCACCTCGGCCCGGCCGGCGCGGGGCTGATGACGGCGGCAAGCTCGTCGTTCGTGGCCGCCATGCACGTCACGGCGCTGATCTCCGTGCTGATCGCGGCGGCCGGGGCGGTCACCGTCTGGATGTGGATGCCAGGGCGGGTGACCGCCGGCCTGGCGCATGCCGAGCACGTCCCGACTACTCCCGCCCCGGACTCCATGCCTGCCACAGGAGCGCTCGATGCCTAGCCGTCAGCACGCTCTGGACGCGCCAGTGCATACCCTCGCTTACCAGCCGGCTGCCAGCGCAGCGGCCGAGCCACGGCGTCCCGGCCGGCCCCGCAGCGAGCAGGCAGACCAGGCGATCCTGGCGGCCGCGCTGGACCTGTTCGCTGAGTACGGTCCGGACGCACTGTGCATCGAGCAGGTCGCGGCGAAGGCCGGCGTCGGCAAGGCGACGATCTATCGTCGCTGGCCCGGTAAGGAGGACATGCTCGTCGATGCGCTCGGCAGCCTGGGCGCGCAGCTGCCGGTGCCCCAGGGCAAGTCCGTTCGGGCTGACCTGATCACGCTGCTGGGCGCCATCTGCCGGGAGGCCGAAGACCCACGCCGGGCCAGGCTGTTCGCGCTGCTGCAGGGCGAAGGTGCGCGCTACCCCCGGCTGATGGCCACCTACATCGAGACGGTCGTGCGGCCGCGCCTGGACGTGGTCAGATCCGTGTTCCGGCGCGGCGTCGCGACCGGCGAGCTGCGGGAAAACACCGATATCGATGCGGCCACGTTCCTGCTCAATGGCGCCGTGCTGGCCAGCATGTACGGGGCGGAACACACCGACGCGAAGTATGTCAGACGAGTCGTGGATGAGCTGCTGCGCGGGCTGGCCGCCCGCTGATCGGTACGCTCGACTCATGCTGCTCACGAAGTTCGGCCATTCATGCGTCCGGCTGGAGAAGGACGGCGCCAGGCTCGTCATCGACCCCGGCATCTGGGCAGGCCCGGACGTCCTCGCTGACGCGAGCGCCGTGCTCATCACCCACGAGCACGTCGATCATCTCGATGACGAGGCGGTCCGCGCCGCGCTGACCGCCGACCCCGGTCTGCGCCTGTGGGCCAGCGAGACGGCGGCCAGTGGGCTCGCCGAATTCGGTGACCGGGTCCGCGCGGTGCATGACGGCGATTCGCTCGACGTCGCAGGCTTTGATGTGCACGTCTACGGCGCCGAGCACGCGCAGATTGATAGGGCCATCCCGATCGTGCCCAACACCGGATTCGCCGTAGACGGCGAGGTCTTCCACCCTGGCGACTCGTTCACCATGCCCGAGGGCAAGATCCCGACACTGCTGTTGCCGGTCAGTGCTCCCTGGCTGAAGTTCAGCGATGTCGCCGAGTACATCCGGGCATACGAGCCGGAACGCGCGTACTGGATTCACGACGCGTTGCTCAACAGCAAGGGCGCGAACCTGATGACGAACCTGCTGAACCTGGTCCCGACGCCGTCCGGTCCGTCCGGTTTCCTGGTGCCAGGGACGACGATCGAGCTGTAAGGGCGCCTGGGCCTGGCGCGCCACGTGGTCATCTGTCCGGCCTGGCGCCAGTAGCCGGGCGGGCAGATGGCGAGACGTTTCCGCGGAAACGCCTCGGAGCGGTTTCGCGCCGTGAGTTAGCGCCCCGCGGGCACCGTCAAGTGCCCTCCCCCGGTGCTCGCGTAGAGTGTTCGGCCTATGACGGCGAGTAGCAGCGAGCGCGCCCTGCCCGACCTGGCCGCGACGAGCGACGAGAGGCGAGCATCAGGGCGGGCTGCCCGGCGGCGAGCGCGGCGGGGTCGCCTCGGCGACTGGACGGAGGCCGACCGGGGACACGACGCGCTAGGAACGATCCTGGCCCAGGACCAGATCAGGGTCCCCGGGCTGATTCCCATCCGCCATCACCGCATGGCGGTCTCGCCGTGGAACTACTATCGCGGCGCTGCTGCCGTCATGGCGGGCGATCTTGCCTCCCAGCCCGACAGCGGGCTCATCGTGCAACTGTGCGGCGACGCGCACGTTCTGAACTTCGGCCTGTGGGCCACACCCGAGCGGAACCTGTCGTTCGACCTGCGCGACTTCGACGAAACACTGCCCGGGCCGTTCGAGTGGGACGTCAAGCGCTTCGCCGCGAGCCTGGTGGTAGCGGCACGGGAGAACCGGATCAGCTCGGCCAGGGCGGCCGCCGCGGTGACGGCAGGCGTCGAGGCCTACCGCAAGCGCATGCGCAAGTACGCGCTGATGCCCGAGCTCGACATCTGGTACGACGGCGTGCGCGTCGAGCGCCTGATGCGTTACTTCGAGCCGGCTGACCGCGGGCGCCTGTCTATCCACATCGAGAAGCAGCGCGCGCGCCGCACGAGTCGCGGAGCGTTCGCGAAGCTGACGACGATGGCGCGCGGGCGGCCCCGGATCACCGAGGAGCCTCCGCTCCGGGTGACGATCAGCGACAAGGAGCAGGCCGAACTCGTCGACCACCTCCTGGCCGAGTACCGGCTGACGCTCCAGGAGGACCGGCGGGCCCTGTTCGACCGGTTCACCGAAGTCGACACCGTGCGCCAGGTCGTGGGCGTGGGCAGCGTCGGCATGCGGGTCTACCTGATGCTGTTCGAAGGGCGGTCCGGCGCCGACCCGCTGTTCCTCCAGGTCAAGCAGGCTGGACCATCGGTCTACGAGGCGCACACCAAGGCCAGCCAGCACAGCAGCCACGGCGAACGGGTGATCAACGGTAAGCGGCAAGTGCAGAGCGCGACGGACATCTTCGTCGGCTGGGGATCCCTGCGCGGCAACGAGTACTACGTACGCCAGTTCCGCGACATGAAGATCATCCCGACCACCGAGCTGATCGCCCCTATCCTTGCCGAGTTCGCCACCGCCTGCGGTGAGACCCTCGCGAGGGCGCACGCCCGCACCGGGGATCCGGTCGTCATCGACGCCTACATCGGGAAGGGTCCTGGATTCACCACCGCGATCGGCCGATTCGCCAGCCGGTACGCCGTCCAGAACGAGCGCGACCACGCCCAGCTTGCGACCGCGATAGCCCGCGGCGTGGTCGAGAGCACGCCGGGCTGAGGGCCGGGGCGCGCCTCCGGGCAGGTGCCGCCTTAGGTCGGCACTGGCTCAGTACGGAAGCCCGTTACCGCAGGCCGGCCGGCATCAGGCGGGAATGCGCGGCCAGGAGCTCGTCGCACATGGCAACCGTCTGGCTGGTGGTGAGCGTGGCGGCGGTGTTGGGATCCAGGAGCGCGGCCTGGTAGACGTGGTCGCGGCTGCCGCCCAGTGCGGCGGCGACCGTCAGCTCGACCACGTTGAGGAAGGTGCGGTTCAGCGCGGCGAGCTGGACGGGCAGCGCGCCGACTTGCCGCGGCTTGGCGGCGCCGAAGGAAACGTCACACGGCACCTCCACGCAGCAGTCCGGCGGCAGGTTGGCGATCAGCCCGTCGTTGCGGACGTTGACGTAGATCTCGCGCTCGGCGCCCGTTTCCACCGAGTGGATGAACTGCGACGCGAGCTCGTCCGTTGGCGTCAGGTCCAGGTCGGCGCCCGCCGACAGCTGACGCTGGAGTGAGTCCAGCTCGGCGAGATTCTCCTGCGAGCGGGCCAGGTAGTCGCCGACGAAGATGCGGTACTGCTCGACCTGGTCAGCGTGGCGCATGAACCAGGGCACGTACTCGGCCGAGTGCTCGCTTGACTCGGTGGGGAAGTAGCCGAATCGCCGGAAGATCTCTACCCGGACCCGCCGCTGTAGCTCCGGCGAGGCGTCGATCACCTCGGTCAGCCGCGGATACAGGGACTCGCCCGCCTGCTCGAACCGGAGCACGAATGCCTGGTGATTGAAGCCGGCCGTGGTGAAGTCGACCGTAGCTGGGTCGGCACCGACCAGACCGGCCAGGAACGCATGCGTGTCGCGGACCGAGTGGCAGAGCCCGTAGACGTTCTGAAATCCAGTGCCCGCGTACACCGCCCACGGCAGCATTGCCATCGGGTTGGAGTAGTTGAGCAGGCAGGCATCCGGGCAGTGCGCGAGCATGTCGGTGGCGATGCCCGTCACCACCGGGATCGTGCGCAGGCCGCGGAAGATCCCGCCGATGCCGAGCGTGTCGCCGATCGTCTGGCGGACGCCGTACCGGGCCGGGATGTCGAAGTCGGCCCTGGTCGCGTCGTACCCGCCGACCTGGACCTCGTTGATCACGTAGTCCGCGCCGGTCAGCACCTCACCTCGGTCCTGCGATGCTCGCACCACAGCCCCGGCGCCGGTCTGCGCGACGATCTGGCGGGTCAGCGCCGCCGCGAACGCCAGCCGGTCGGCGCTGATATCGTGCAGCGCGAGCGTCATGTCTCCGGCGAGCTCGGGGTAGCTGCACAGATCGGTGACGACGTTACGGGTGAACTCGACGCTGCCGGCGCCGATGAATGCCACGGTGATCACGCTGGACAGTGTTGCACCAGGTTGCTCCATTCGATGCCGCTTCGAGCAACATTGCGCACTGCAGTTCGCCGATTTGTGCGGTCATACCCCAAGAGAACCGCATAAGGGGGTTGACACGTGCCCTCAAGGCGGCGCGATGATGTCTGAAACTCGCAGGAATCGCGCAAGACTCGTCGCAATGAGGTCGCCATGAGAACTCGTTGGCTTGGCATCGCCGTGGCATCCGCGCTCGCCGCGTTCGGGCTTGCCGCCTGTGGCTCGGGCAGCAGCGGCAGCGGCAGCGGTGGCCTCCAGATCTGGGAGGGCTACACCGGCGCTGAGGCGAAGGCGTTCACCCACCTGCTGAACACGTGGAACCATGCTCACCCGACCGAGAAGGTCACCAGCTATTTCGTCAACAACGACAACTCGCTGCCGAAGTTGCTGACCGCGGTGAACGGAGGCAGCCAGCCCGACATCGCCTACGTCTACGGCTCCTGGGCGCCCAATGTCGAGCAGATCCCGCAGGTGGTCGACCTCACCAAGGTAGTTCAGCGGCCCGGCGTCAACTGGAGCGACTTCTGGGTTGGCGAGCGTGACGTGGCCACGGTGCACGGCAAGGTCATCGGCATCCCCGCGCTCGTCGACAACCTCGCCGTCGTCTACAACAAGGCCCTGTTCGCGGCCGCGGGCCTACAGCCGCCGGGCCCGGGCTGGACGTGGAGTCAGTTCACGGCCGACGCACAGAAGCTCACGATCCCGGCCAAGAAGCAGTTCGGTACGGCGTACGTGACGCCCGGCAGTGAGGACACGGTCTGGCACTGGGAGTCGCTGCTCTGGGAGGCAGGCGGCCAGATCCTGAACGCGTCGAACACCAAGGCAGCGTTCGACTCCCCGGCCGGGCTTGAGTCACTCAACACGCTCCGTACCATGGCGATCACGGATAAGTCGATGTACCTGGATCCGACGGACTCCGAGTACGCCAACCTGTTCAACTCCGGCAAGATCGGCATGCTGGTCACGGGGCCATGGGACCTGTCCGGCTTCCCGGCCGTGAAGTACGGCGTGCAGATCATGCCGTCGTTCCCGGGGACAGCCGGCGGCCACCAGACGATCTCCGGGCCCGACAACTGGGTGATCTTCAACAACGGCGCCAAGCGCGTGGCTGCGGCCGAGCAGTTCCTGATCTGGATGACGGCCACGCCGCAGGCGACCTATTTCTCCCTGGCGACCGGCGACCTGCCGATCCGCCAGTCGGTCGAGAACTCGCCAGGCTTCCTGGCGAAGATGGACCAGGCCCTGCCCGGTGTCGACACCTTCGTCACCAGCCTCGGCAACGTCAGGCAGGCCAGGCCGCAGCTGCCGACTTACCCGAAGATCTCCACCATCCTCGGCCAGATGATCGTGTCCGTGCTGCTGAACAAGAGCCAGCCGCAGGCCGCCCTGGCCAGCGCAGCACAGCAGGTGAACCAGGCCCTGGCCGGTGGCTAGGGCTCCTGACATGGCAGCCAGAACATCCGCAGGCCGGGCAGCGCTCCGGCGTCGCCCAGCGCTCCGGCGTCCGCCAGCGCTTCGGCGCGGGCCGGTCAACCGGCACGGGCCGGGGAGGTCCCGGCTCCGGGCAGGCGAGCAGGCAGCTGCCTGGGCGTTCGTCACTCCTGGCGTCGCGATCATCGCGCTGTTCGGAGTGGTGCCTATCGTCTGGTCGGCGATCATGTCGTTCCAGCGCAACAACCTGTTCTCGCCCGACAAGCCCTTCGTCGGCCTCGCCAACTACCGGCAGATGCTGCACGACCCGGTCATCGGGCAGGCGATCGAGCACACGATCGTCTACACGGCCCTGTTCGTGCCCGGCACGATGCTGGTGGGGCTGTTCCTCGCCGTCGCGATGAACCGCAAGATCCGGTTCATCTCGGTCTACCGGACCGCGGCGTACGCAACGATGGCCATCTCCACGATCAGCGAGGCGATCGTCTTCATCTGGCTGTTCGATCCGTCGTACGGCGTCGTGAACTACCTGTTCAGCCTCGTCGGCATCCCGCCGCAGCAGTTCCTCAGCTCGCCGTCGCAGGCACTGTACGTGGTCGTCCTCATGACGATCTGGGGCTGGACCGGTTTCGCCGTGGTGATCTACCTGGCCGCGCTCCAGGGTGTCCCGCGGGTCCTGACCGAGGCGGCCGCGATCGACGGGGCCGGCCGGTGGTCGACCTTCCGCCGGATCACGCTGCCGCTGCTGAGCCCGGCGTCGCTGTTCCTGGTGGTGTGGCTCACCATCAACGCCCTTCAACTGTTCGACGAGGTCTACCTGAGCACGCAAGGCGGGCCGCTGAACTCGACCACAGTGCTGGTCTACTACCTCTACCAGCAGGCCTTCGGCGGGGCGAACTTTAACTTCGGGTACGCCTCCGCCATCGCCTACTTCCTGTTCGTGATCATCCTGCTGGTCACCGCCGTCCAGTTCCGGGTGGGCCGCCGGCTCGTCCACTACAGGTCCTAGCCATGACCGCTCCCGCCGTTGCCTCCGCTGGTGTCGCGCCATCTGGCGTCGTCGTGCCTGCCCGCCGCCGCAGGCTCCCGTTCAGCCCCTGGCACCTGGTCCTGATCCCGGCGACGATCATCCTGATCTTCCCGTTCGTCTGGCTGCTGATCACGTCGCTGGAGACGCCTGCTGAGGCGCTGCACTTCCCGCCGATCCTGATTCCGCACCACCTCGACTTCGGCAACTACCCGCAGGCGCTGCAGGCAGCGCCGTTCGGCCGGTTCTTCCTCAACAGCGCCGTGGTCGCGGTCCTCACGGTCGTCGGCAATCTGGTGATGTGCTCCCTGGCTGGTTACGCCTTTGCCCGCTACCGGTTCTTCGGCCGCGGGCTGCTGTTCGTGCTGATCATGACCACCCTCATGGTCCCGTTCCAGGTCACGATGATTCCGCAGTACCTCATCACCAAGTGGCTGGGCGTGCACGTGCTATCGCAGGTCGGCATCGATCACATCGGCGCGCTGATCCTGCCGAACGCGGCGACGGCCTTCGGCATCTTCTTCCTGCGCCAGTTCTTCCGGACGCTGCCGATCGAGTACGAGGAGGCTGCGAGGGTTGACGGTGCACGCCGGCTCACCGTGCTGTGGCGGATCGT
>DASXKI010000467.1:0-9271 GCA_036496945.1 Streptosporangiaceae bacterium
CCCGCCAGGCCTGCCGCCGATGACATCACTGCGACGCCGACAGTCGCGGCCAGCGTCCCGGCCGCATCTACGTAGGTCGCCCGGAGCATCGCCGTACAGCCAACCGTGTGCACCTTCTGGAACGCGCCCGGCTCGAGCGCCTGCTGGCAGGACGTCCGAGGCGCGATGACGGCCAGCGCCGCCGTCGCGGTGTCACCTTGTGCGTTGAGGTAGCTGATCGTCTCGGGAAAGATCTTCCCGGCAGGCAGGCGCTGCCAGCGCGACGCGATCTCGGCCGCGAGCGCCGCCGCCTGCTCGGCCTTCGTGGCCTTGCGAGTGAGTTCCTTGCCCAGCGCGGCGCCGCCGCCGAGCACTCCCGCCAGGCCGACGACGATGAGCGCGACAACGGCCACGAGGCCGCCGCGCCGCCGCTGTCGCCGTCGCCGTCGGGGCGCTGGTCTGCCCGCATGGGCCGGCGGTGCGGACTCGAACGGTGCGGACTCCAGCGTTGCGAACTCGAGCGGTGCGGAGTCGAACGGTGCGGAGTCGAACGGTGCGGACTCGAACGGTGCCGGAGCACCTGACGAACCCGCATCCCGCATGGCCGACGCTCGCTCGGTGGGATCAGTCATCAGGGTTCCTCTGCGATGTCGTGATCAGTGGTCAGTCTGGCGCGACGGGCTAGGAGCCGGCCCGCTCAGCTGGCGAGACCGGCGGCCGCTCCGGCCACGCCGGAGCCGGTGGCGCCGACGACGGGGAGCCGGGCGGGAAAGGCTCCCGGCGCTGCCGCCGGATGGCGATGATCAGCATCAGGACGACCACGGCAAACAAGACCGCTCCCGCGGCCGCCAGAGCTGTGGTGGCCTCGATGAGAACATGATCGCGAGGGACGACGGCGATCGGGCCGCCAGGCCCGCCGCCGAAATGAGCTGTCGCGGCCAGTCCCGCCTGGTGCGCTGACCCGGTTGCCAGCCCGGCGGCCACCCTGAGCGCTGCCGCCGCGTCCACCTCGCCGAAGCCCACACTGGGACGGTAGCCGCCGGTCGGCCGCCGCCGGGTCGACGTCACGATCGCTTGCATCACCTGGACGGGCGTCAGGTGCGGATACTTCGACCTGATGAGCGCGGCGACGCCCGCGACGAACGCGGACGCCGGGCTGGTCCCGCTGCCGACCAGGTATGAGCCGCCTGGCCCATCACCCACGATATTGACGCCCGGAGCGGAAACCACGACCGATGAGTTCCGGTCGGAGAAGGAGGCCCGCTTCCCGCTCGCTGTGACCGCGGCAACGGAGATCACGCCGGTGAAAGATGCCGGATACGAGTACGCGGTGTAACCGTGCCCGTTGGTACCGCCGTTACCGGCCGAAGCGACCACCACCACGTTGCGGGCGATGGCATAGGCCAGCGCGAGCCGGACACTCCTGGTGGCATCGACACTGCCCAGCGACATGTTGATGACACCGGCACCGTGCCGTACCGCGTACCTGATGCCGCTGGCGATCGCGTCGTCGTACCTGGCGTTCTCGTTGTACACGAAGAAGCCAGGCTCCTGGTCGTCCAGGATCACACGGATCGAGAGGATCCTCGCCTTCGGGGCCACCCCGATCATGCCCTGTGCTCTGCCGGGTCCGCTGCCGTGGCCCGCGATGATGGAGCCGATGTAGGTCCCGTGCAGGTGCGGCGGCACGTAACCGGGCGGATTGGCGCCGGCCGTGAAGTCAGGGCCGGCGGTGACCTGGCCGATCAGGTCGGGGGCAGCCGCCCGCACCCCGGTGTCCAGGACCGCGACGGTCACGCCGCTGCCTTTGCTCTGCGTCCAGGCCGCGGGCAGGTCGATCTGGCGCAGTGCGCCCAGGTCGTCCGTTCGCACCTGCTGCCGGATGTTCTGCGCCGACGCGCCGCCGACGCAGGCGGCAAGCGGTGCCACTGCCAGCAGGCCGACAATTGCCGCGCGGCGCACGGCGGCCGCGATCAGCATGACCACACCGGGCTCGCGCAGGTGACCGCCACCGGGCGCGCCAGCGGGCCTATCACCTCGCCGGCTAGCTGCGCGGCGGGCGCGAAGACCGACAGGCGCCGCTGCTGCCCAGCTCCGGCCGGCTGGCCGTCGGCGTATCCGGCCACCGTCAGGACGACGAACGGGCCGTCGTGATGCACCGTCGCGGCCTGCCGCGCCGTGGCGCTGAACCGCGAACTGGCCGTACCGGGCAGCGCGAGCGCGCGTAGCGGGACAGTCGCCGCGCCGAGGGCGGGCAGCCCGGCGGTGAACGCGGCGGCGTAGCGGGCGCTGGGGAACGCCAGCACGCCCACCGTGTAGAGCACGCCTTGCAGCTGGTCCAGGTAGGTGGCGCGGAGGGCGGCTCGGCACTGGTCGCGGGCCGCCAGCCCGGCAAGTACCGGATCAATGGCGCTCGTGCAGCCGGACTGCGGACCGATCGCCACCCTACTTGCGGTCTCGGTGGTCAGCAGGCTGGTGGAGTAGCCCAGGGTCGACGGGAAGATGCGTCCGGCTGGCCAGCTGCTCCAACGAGCCGCCACAGCCGCCGTTACGGCAGCCGCCCGCTGAGCAGCGGTCGGCTTGCGGACAAGCTCGGCGTGCGCCGCGGTCCCGGCTGCCACTGCGACGGCCAGGCAGACCACCGCTGCCAGCGATAGCCGCACCACCGAACGGCGGCCCCGCTGCCGAGCAGATCTTCCGGACCGCGTGAACAGATCGGAAGGAATGTCCGAAGTCACGATAAGACATTATAACCAGCCTATGTCTTGGTCACTCAGCTGCCCGTCGGAGAACAAGGCCGCAGGTCGGAGCTACCGCTACCTGGAATCGGACACGAGGTCATGAACCACTCGCAGGCAGACGGCTAGCTGCCGCTGCGGCCATCCTGGGCGGCCAGGTGCTGCCACGCGGCGATCGCCGCGGGCGACCACTGCGAATGTCGGCGCCGGAAGATTGCAGCAGCGCGCGGCCGGCGCCAGTGTGGCGGCAGGAGGTCCCTGGGCAAGTCGGGGTCAGTCCAGGGGAAGCCCCGCCAGGCGTGCACGAGCCCGATCATGCGCGCGAGCGGGTCGGCCGGGCTGGTCGTCTCATACGTCGCGATGAAGTCGTCGTATAGCTGCGAGACCGCGGCCAGGTCCCAGGCCTGGCTGACCAGCACAGGCAGCTGACCATTGGCGTGAGTGCCACGGAAGATCTGCGCTTCGCCAGACAGGCCCGCCTCCGCCAGCGCGTCCTCGACCTCGCCTAGCCGCCCGGCGTGCGTGCTGATCCAGACGCCAGGCGCCGGGCTCCCCAAGCCCGCCCACGTGAGGCGGCTGCGAAGCACGTGCCTGGCCGGGCGCTCTGCTTCCGGAGTCCGAGCCAGCACCAGCAGCCAGGTGCCGTCCCAGCCATCCCGGTGCGCGCCGAAGCCGTAGATGCGCTCGGACCCCTCCGTCAGCAGGCCGACGGCGCTCGGCGTGAGCCGCCACCTCGCCCGCCGTCCCACCCGCTCCGGCACCAGCCAGCCGTCGGCGGCGGTGCGCATAAGCGCCTGCCGGGTGGCCTTCTCCTCCACGCCAAGGCGACTCATCGTCTCGATCAACGCCGAGGTCCATGCCCAGCCGCCGTCGGGGAGCACGTACTCGCCGAGGATCGTGAAAATCAGGCCGCGGGCGCTCGACGACCCCGCGGCGTGCCGACGGGACATGGCGGCTACCGGGGCGCCACCGGGGCGGTCTGGCTGGTCCGCATCGGCTGCCCGCGCAATTGTCCTGGCTGGGACGGACATCGCCCTCTGGGTCATGGCAATACTCTACGTCCGAGTGACGTAGACGTAATTTACTGTAGAGAATAGACTGACGGCGTGACGGTGATGAGCGATCAGGCGCGTGTCGAGTTCCGGGTGGATCCAGCGCGCTACCGGCACTGGCAGCTCGCCGTCGACGACCAGGTCGCGACGCTGGCCTTGGCGGTCGACGAGGATGGCGGCCTGCAGCCGGGATATGAGCTGAAGCTGAACTCCTACGACCTCGGCGTGGACATCGAGCTCTATGACGCGGTGCAGCGGCTGCGGTTCGAGCATCCCGAGGTCCGCGCCGTGGTACTAACCAGCGGCCGGGACAAGATCTTCTGCGCCGGGGCGAACATCAAGATGCTCGCGAGTGCCTCCCACTCGTGGAAGGTCAACTTCTGCAAGTTCACCAACGAAACCCGCAACGGGATCGAGGACGCGACCGCGCATTCGGGCCAGACCTGGCTGGCGGCGCTGAACGGGACGGCGTCGGGTGGCGGCTACGAGCTGGCACTGGCCTGCGACCACATCATGCTGGTCGACGACCGCTCGTCAGTCGTGTCGCTGCCGGAGCTGCCGCTGCTTGGCGTGCTGCCCGGCACGGGCGGGCTGACGCGAGTCACCGACAAGCGGCATGTCCGGCGCGACCTCGCCGACTGGTTCGCCACCAGGGCTGAGGGCGTCGGCGGCCGCAAGGCCGTGCAATGGCGGCTCGTCGACGAGGTCGTGCCGCGGCCATCGTGGCAGGACGCGGTTGCGGCACGGGCTGCCGAGCTTGCCGGACGCTCACGCAAGCCGGGCGAGCCCGTCGCAAATGCCAGCGAACGCGGGGTGGCGCTGACGCCGCTGGCCAAGGTCAGGAATGCGGACGCGATCGCCTACCGCTTCGTGACCGCGCGCCTGGATCGCGATGCGGGCACTGCAGAGATCACTGTGCAGGGCCCCGATGCTGCCGCGCCGGCCGACGCCGCGGGCCTGCGCGAGCAGGGTGCCGGCAGCTGGCCGCTGGCGATGACCCGCGAGCTCGACGATGTGATCCTCGACCTGCGTACGAACGAGCCAGAGCTCGGCACCTGGGTCCTGCGCACCGTCGGCGACCCGGACCGCGTGCTCGGCTACGACGACCTGCTGCTCGGCAACTCCGGCGACTGGCTCGCGAACGAGATCGTGCACTACTACAAGCGCACCCTGAAGCGGCTGGATGTGACCAGCAGGAGCCTGATCGCCCTGATCGAGCCGGGCAGCTGCTTCGCCGGTTTGCTGCTGGAGCTGGCGCTGGCCGCGGACCGGTCGTTCATGCTGTCGGGCGTATTCGAAGACGGCCCCGCCAGCGGAGACGGCCCCACCAGCGCAGGCAGCGGCGCGGCTGGCGACGGGAGCCGGACTGCAGACCCCGTTCCCGCCGTGATCATGATCGGAGCTCCCAACCTCGGCGCACTGCCGATGGGCAACAGCCTGAGCCGGCTGGAGACCCGGTTCCTCGGCGACCATGCAGGGCTGGCGGCCGTCACGGCGCACGCCGGCCAGGCGCTAGACGCTGCGGCCGCCGAGGAACTTGGCCTGGTGACGTTCGCCCCAGATGACATCGACTGGGCGGACGAGATCCGGCTGGCGATGGAGGAACGTGCCAGCTTCAGCCCGGACGCACTGACCGGGCTGGAGGCGAACTACCGCTTTGCCGGCCCGGAGACGATGGAGACCAAGATCTTCGGCCGGCTGACTGCCTGGCAGAACTGGATCTTCAACCGCCCGAACGCCGCGGGCCCGGACGGGGCGCTGCGCAGGTACGGCACCGGCCAGCGGGCAGAATTTGACAGGAGGCGAGTCTGAGCGATGACCACCGCGTCTGGCGGCACGGGTGCCGACTACACCGAGAAGATCCCCAACAACGTCGACCTGCGTGAGGACCGCCGGCTACAGCGAGCCCTGGAATCCTGGCAGCCTAATTTCCTGAACTGGTGGGAATCGATGGGGCCGACGCTGCCGACGCAGGACGTGTACCTGCGCACGGCGGTCAACGTCGGCCGCGAGGGCTGGGCGCATTTCGGTCATGTTCCGATGCGGGACTACCGGTGGGGCATCTTCCTGGCCGAGCGCGACCCCGGTCGCCGCATCGGGTTCGGCCAGCACATGGGCGAGCCGGCCTGGCAGCAGGTGCCGGGGGAGTACCGGTCGGAGCTGCGGCGACTGATCGTGATCCAGGGCGACACCGAGCCCGCGTCGGTCGAGCAGCAGCGCAATCTCGGCGCGACTGCGCCGAGCCTGTATGACCTGCGCAACCTGTTCCAGGTGAATGTCGAGGAGGGCAGGCACCTGTGGGCGATGGTGTACCTGCTGCACGCCTACTTCGGCCGCGATGGGCGCGAGGAAGCCGAGGAACTGCTGCACCGCAATTCTGGCAGCGCTGACTCGCCGCGGATCCTCGGGGCGTTCAACGAGGAGACGCCGGACTGGCTGTCGTTCTTCATGTTCACCTACTTCACAGACCGGGACGGCAAGTACCAGCTGGGCACGCTGAAGGAGTCGGCGTTCGACCCGCTGTCGCGGACGTGCGAGTTCATGCTCAAGGAGGAAGCGCACCACATGATGGTCGGCACCACCGGGGTCGACCGCGTGGTAGAGCGAACCGCGCAGCTCATGGTGGAGCACGACACCGACGAGGTCGCCGCGCGTGGCGCCATCCCGTTGCTTGTGATCCAGAAGTACCTGAACTTCCACTACTCGGTGTCGCTGGACCTGTTTGGCGGCGAGACCTCGACCAACGTGGCCAACTACTACACCGCGGGGCTCAAGGGCCGCTGGTCGGAGGACCGGCGTCGCGACGACCACAAGCTGACCGACGACGCTTACCTGGTCGACGCGCTTGTCGATGCCGGGACAAGCCAGCAGAGCATCGGGCAGACCGAGGTGTCCGCGTTGACCGGCCTCAACACCGACCTGCGCCGGGAGTACATCACCGACTGCCAGATCGGCGTGAACCGGTGGAACAAGATCCTGGCCGAGGCCGGCCTATCGCAGCGCCTCAAGCTCCCGCACATCGCCTTCAACCGCAAGGTCGGCGCGTTCACAGGGATCGAGGTCAGCCCCGATGGCGAGATCCTGTCGGCTGACGAGTGGGCAGCGCAGCAGGGACAGTGGCTGCCGACGGACGTCGACAAGACGCACGTCCGGTCGCTGATGCAGCCCGTGCACGAGCGCGGCAAGATCGCCGCCTGGATCGCGCCGCCCCGCAACGGCATCAACGGCAAGCCGTTCGACTACGAGTACGTGCATCTGGGATAGCGGCGCGCCGAGTCCGACGTGGTTGGCACCCCCCGTCCCTGCTGGCCTGGGTGCCTGAGCGTCGGATCGAGCGCTCGTTAGCCGGACGCGGATCTGTCACTTCTGTGAGGCGCCAGCCGCACGAACTTGTTAACGTCTCAGCAGCTTGAACGCCTCGCGCACGATGGTGGCGCCGAGTGTGCCAGCGGCACCACCAATCACCCCTTTCGTCATAGTTGTCCCATGCTCGGCGCCGAAGTCCTTGGCCGCTTTCATAATAGGACTTGCTGCCGCATTGAAACCTTCATTGAAAGCCCCGTGATCAGTCGACGCGTCATAGACGCCTTTGGCGAATCCAGCGGCAATCGCCACTGGAGCTACAGCAATCACGCTAACATTCGCCCAGAATTCGTTCGTATTCTCATTCTCCACTTGCCGTTTCCTCTCCCATGAAACGTCAGAGGCGGGCCCCCGGGCGCCCGCGCGGCCCACATATAAGTTACGCGTGAACGTCCGGAGCCAGGCTGCGGGCAGGTTCGTGTTCACCTGATCACAATCATGGCCCGCGCCGGGACGACATGCCATGGGCCGGCACCCACATCCATGGCGGGCTTGAGCCTAGTCGCGCTGGCGGGGAGCTCACGCGTGCTCTCGTCCAGCACGCAGGCTAGGCCGCTGAGCTGTTCTCGGCGGATTGGCGATCCCGGCAAACTGCGGTCTTCGGGCAGTCTCGGCACTGCGACGTTCCCGGAACGCCGGGCTGGTCTACGGCGCGCAACTGGGCGCACAGTCGCCGCTGCGCAACTCAACCCGAGTTGGGCCGGCTTAGTGCGCACCCAAGCGGCTGGTCTGTGTCTCGATGTTGTCGGTGGAACTGACAGATGGGCTACCGCCTGATCGAGTACTCCTGGCGGGAGACGACAGCGTCAACGACGGGCGCCACGCGTTTAACGTGGGTGACCAGAATGCCCATGAGCCGGTTCCGGACGGCGAATATGCCCGTTGGCCCGAGCCGGTACAGCAAAGCGCGAACGAGCAGCTGGTTCCAGTCCTCACCTGATGACCAGTCGTCCAGTAGCGATAGCGGCGCCGCGCGGAATGTCACTGCATCGGTGGCGGCGATGGTATTCGCCATGGCGGCCGGACGGAAGTACGGCGGCCAGTCGATGACAGCGGGCACGTCTTCGTCGAGAAGCATCACGTTGGGCAGGATGTCCCCGTGAATCACCTGCGGCTGCTCGGAGACCGGGGCCAGGTGCTCCCGCAGCCGTTCGATCAGCGCCAGGGTCTCGTCATCGCCCTCAGGCTCAATACCGTCCCAGGCCAGGCGGTCGCCAAAGGCGAAGGGGTCGTCGCGGTCGTCCATGAAGTCGGGCCTGGGAAGATCACGAACGACCTCGTGGAATGCGTCGCTGGCCTCCTTGATCCTTCTGAGCTCACCCGGCTCTGTGTCACGTCCCTGGATGAGCTGTTGCGCACCCCAGCCGTCCGACGACCAGCCAGTCTCGCCTGGGCCGTGCGGCATCACCGGCTCGGGGACGCGCACGTGGGTGGCAGTCCAGTTCGCGTACACGTCGCATACCCAGGCGTGCTCGGGAATGCATCCAACGGGCTTCAGGAACAGGTGGCCATCGGTCCAGGTGTGCGCGCCGGTCGGCATCCGGCGCAGTTCCTCAGCTCGCACGCCGAACGCCCGCACTGCCCGGCGGGTGGGGCCATTTTGCCGCCAGGCCCAGTCCGCCTCGTGCAGCAGCCGCAAGGGCCCTTGCGACCGCCGGCCCCAAGTGGGGTCCGCTGACCCAGCCATCGCTTCAGACCTCGGAGACCGTAGGCCTGGCTGACCCGCACGAAACCGGCACCGCGCCAGCTTAAGTGAAGCGACCACGGCGCTGCCTTCTACCGACGCCCAAACGGACCGTCAGCCGACCCTGCTGGCCGTGCTTAGTGCGCAACTTGAGCGATCCCAAGATGCGAACTCCCATGTCAGCGACCTCCGGAAGTGGGCGGCCGACCTCGGCCAGAATCCGCTGGCTCATCGCCAGCGTCATCCCGAAGGTGAGCCATCGAGTGGGGTCATTGCCCATCGTTCCTGTACCCGCCGCGCGCCGTGCTCAGGGTCTGCGGCGCAGCGGATCATGTGACCTGGTCAGGAGTCCGCGACGGCGGGCCGCTACCAACGCGAGCCGAGGATTACTGGCGCGGCCGAGAGCCACGCCGCGAGCTGAGCCGCCCGGTCCGGGCCGGTGCTGACCATCGTGC
>DASXKI010000468.1:0-13483 GCA_036496945.1 Streptosporangiaceae bacterium
GAGCCCGCCGACCTGACCGAGCGAGTATCCCGCAGCCGGTACCTGCACGCAGCGGTCTGCCGGGCTACGGCCCGCCTGTGCGCGGACGCGGGACTCGATGTCGCGCCGCCGCAGGCAGCGTTCTACCTGTATCCGGACTTCGATCCGTGGCGCGACCACCTGCGCGGCAAGTTCGGCGTCAGCACCGGAGCCGACCTGGCCGCCCTCCTGCTCAACCGGTACGGCGCCGGGACGCTGCCCGGCAGCGCCTTCGGCGAGAGTGCGTCGTCGCTGCGGCTGCGCCTCGCGACCGGCCTGCTCTACGGCGACACTGATGAGCAGCGAGAGCAGGCGCTGATGGCAGATGATCCGCTGGAGCTGCCGTGGATCAGCGCTGCCATGACCAGGTTCGGCGAGATCCTGGCCGACATGGCCGCCTGAGTCAGCCGCCGCCCTGAGCTGCGGCGATCATCGGCCGGGTGCACGACGCCCGGTAGCAAAACACCTGGCACGGGTACTACCTGAGCGGGGCTGCTTCAGCAGCCCCGCTTTTGGCGTCCAGAGCCGTACCCGCTGACGGGCCGCATGGGTTCTGTTAGGAATCCGGCCGGAGCTGCATAGGTCCTGTTTGGGCTGTCTGTTTGCCCGATTCAGCGCGGTTTTATTGGGCGTTACCTCTGCATAGCCTAGGCGTCCGCTGGAGGACTCCATGTACGACGTGCTTTATATCGGGCTCACGATCATCGTCTTCGGCGTGCTCTGGCTCATCGTCAAGGGAGTTGAGCACTTTGAGCGCTGAGAACTGGATCGGCCTGATCGGTGGCTTCCTGCTGACCGTGTACCTATTCGTGGCACTCGTGCTTCCTGAGAGGTTCTGATGAGTAGCGCAGCCGCAGGCTGGCTTCAGGCCGTCCTGCTTGTCGCCGCCCTTGCCGTGTGCTACGTGCCGCTCGGCAACTACATGGCGCACATCTTCACCTCCGAGAAGGACTGGAAGATCGAGCGCTTCGTCTACAAGCTGATCGGCGTCGACTCCAAGGCCGACCAGAAGTGGAGCGTCTACGTCCGCAGCATCCTGGCCTTCTCCGCGGTCAGCGTGCTGTTCCTGTATGGCCTGCAGCGCTTGCAGCACTATCTGCTGCTGAACGAGCACATGGCCAACGTGCCGCCCGACACGGCCTGGAACACCGCCACGTCGTTCGTCACGAACACCAACTGGCAGAACTACGCCGGCGAGTCCACCATGGGCTACCTGGTCCAGATGACCGGCCTGACGGTGCAGCAGTTCATGTCGGCCGCAGTCGGCCTGGCCGTCGCGATCGCCATGATCCGGGGCTTCATCAGGTCCAGGACCGACAAGCTCGGCAACTTCTGGGTAGACGTGACCCGCGCCTCGTTCCGGCTGCTGATCCCGATCGCGGTCGTCATCGCCATCATCCTCATCGCCAACGGGGCGATCGAGAACTTCCACGCGTACGCGACGTACACGACCTTGTCCGGCGGGAAGCAGACGATCCCTGGCGGCCCGGTGGGCTCGATGGAAGCCATTAAGAACCTGGGCAACAACGGCGGCGGGTTCTTCAACACCAACTCCGCGCACCCGTTCGAGAACCCCAACCCGTGGACGAACCTGCTGGAGATCTTCAGCCTGCTGGTCATCCCGTTCGCCACGCCGCGCGCATTCGGCAAGATGGTCAAGGACAACCGGCAGGGCTACGCGCTGGTCGCCGTCATGGCCATTATCTGGCTGCTCGCCGTCGGTGGCATCGCCTTCTTCGAGTCGCACTACGGCATCGGCGGTGCTACCGCCGCGAAGCTCGCGCACGGCGCCACCGAAGGCGTGGAAACGAGGTTCGGCACGTCCGGCTGCTCGTTGTTCGCGTCCTCGACAACCGTGACATCGACAGGCGCAGTGAACTGCTTCCATGATTCGCTGACACCGTTCGGTGGCGGTATCGCGCTCTTCGACATCGCGCTCGGTGAGATCGTTCCTGGCGGCATCGGCGCCGGCATGTACGGCATCCTCATTCTGGCCATCGTTACCGTGTTCGTCGGCGGGCTGATGGTGGGCCGGACGCCCGAGTACCTGGGCAAGAAGATCCGGCCGACTGAGATGAAGTACGCGGCGCTGTACTTCCTGACGTTGCCGGTGCTGATCCTGACCGCGTCAGGGTTGTCGATCGGCACCCAGACCGGACAGAGAGCGATCTTCAACCCAGGCCCGCACGGCCTGACCGAGATCGTCTACGCGTTCACCTCGATGGCCAATAACAACGGCTCCGCCTTCGCGGGCCTCGGTACGGCCGCGATGTGGTACCAGACGCTCGGCGGCATCGTGATGCTGGTCGGCAGGTTCGCACCGGAGATCTTCGCCCTCGGCCTGGCCGGATCGCTGGCCAGACAAAAGCCGGTGCCCGCGAGCGTGGGCACGCTGGACACCAGGACGCCCCTGTTCGTCGGCATGCTCATCGGCGTCATCCTCATCCTCGTCGGCCTGACTTACTTCCCCGCACTCGCCCTGGGCCCGTTCGCAGAAGGACTGCACTGAGATGGCAATAGCAACTAAGCCGGGCGTCCCTGCCGGTAAGGGCAGCAAGGCCGACGCGGCCAAGGGCCGCATCGGCGGCGGGCTGCTCGATCCCGCGATGCTCTGGCGCTCGCTGCCGGATGCACTCAAGAAGCTGGACCCGCGGGTCCAGATCAAGAACCCGGTCATGTTCGTGGTCGAAGTTGGCGCGGTGCTGACGCTGTACACGGCGATCACCAAGCCGTCCGTCTTCAACTGGACGATCGTGGTCTGGTTGTGGCTGACCGTGGTGTTCGCCAACATGGCGGAGGCAGTGGCCGAAGGCCGCGGCAAGGCCCAGGCGGAGACGCTGCGCAAGACCAAGCGGGAGACCGTCGCCCGCCGGCTGGTCGGCTGGCAGCCAGGCCAGAAGGAGCTGCGGGAAGAGCCGGTTCCTGGCACCCAGCTCACCCTCGGCGACTTCGTGGTCGCGGAGGCCGGCGAGATCATCCCGGGCGACGGTGACGTCGTCGAGGGAGTGGCCTCCGTCGACGAGTCGGCCATCACCGGCGAGTCGGCGCCAGTCATCCGGGAGTCTGGCGGTGACCGGTCCGCGGTCACCGGCGGCACCAAGGTGCTGTCCGACCGGATCGTCGTGAAGATCACGTCCAAGCCGGGCGAGACCTTCATCGACCGGATGATCGCGCTGGTCGAGGGCGCCAAGCGGCAGAAGACGCCGAACGAAATCGCGCTGAACATCCTGCTGTCGTCGCTGACGATCATCTTCATGCTGGCCGTCATCACGCTGCAGCCGATGGCGTTCTACTCGGGCGCACCGCAGAGTCTGGTGGTCCTCGTCGCCCTGCTGGTCGCGCTGATCCCGACAACGATCGGCGCGCTGCTGTCGGCGATCGGCATCGCCGGCATGGACCGGCTGGTCCAGCGCAACGTGCTGGCCATGTCCGGGCGTGCCGTCGAAGCGGCTGGCGACGTCAACACGCTGCTGCTGGACAAGACCGGCACCATCACCATCGGCAACCGGCAGGCCACCCAGTTCATGCCAGTTGACGGCGTGACCGCACCGGACCTCGCCGACGCGGCGCAGCTGTCGAGCATGGCCGACTACACGCCGGAAGGCCGCTCCATCGTGGTGCTCGCTAAGGACAAGTACGGGCTGCGCGAGCGCGCCGAAGGCGAGCTGCAGGGCGCGGACTTCGTCGAGTTCACGGCCCAGACCAGGATGAGCGGCATCGACCTGGCTAACGGCCACGAGATCCGAAAGGGCGCGGCATCCTCCGTGGCCCAGTGGGTCAGGGACAACGGCGGCACACCGCCGCACGAGCTAGGCGGCATGGTCGACGGGATCTCCGCCGTCGGCGGCACACCGCTGGTGGTAGCCGAGAAGGCCAACGGATCTGCCCGCGCTCTTGGCGTCGTCTACCTCAAGGACATCGTCAAGGAAGGCATCGCCGAGCGGTTCGCCGAGATGCGCAGGATGGGCATCCGGACGGTCATGATCACCGGCGACAACCCGCTGACCGCCAAGGCGATCGCGGACGAGTCCGGCGTGGATGACTTCCTCGCCGAGGCGACGCCGGAAATGAAGATGGCGCTGATCAGGAAGGAGCAGGAAGGCGGCAAGCTGGTCGCGATGACCGGGGACGGCACTAACGATGCCCCGGCCCTGGCCCAGGCCGACGTCGGCGTTGCCATGAACACCGGTACTTCGGCCGCTAAGGAGGCCGGGAACATGGTGGACCTGGACTCCAACCCGACCAAGCTCATCGAGATCGTGGAAATCGGGAAGCAGCTGCTTATCACTCGCGGTGCGCTGACGACGTTCTCCATCACGAACGACGTGGCGAAGTACTTCGCGATCATCCCGGCCATGTTCTCGGCCGTGATCCCGGCGCTGAGGCATCTGAACATCCTGAACCTGCACAGTCCACAGTCGGCGATCACCTCGGCGATCATCTTCAACGCGCTGATCATCGTGGCACTGATCCCGCTGGCGCTACGTGGTGTCAGGTACAAGCCATCGTCGGCGTCAGCCATGCTCCGCAGGAACCTGTGGATCTACGGCCTCGGCGGACTGATCATCCCGTTCGCCGGCATCAAAATCATCGACCTCATCATCCAGTTCATCCCAGGATTCCGGTGATCTGACAATGAACCGTCTACCCTCGTTCGTCCGGCAGCACCTGGTGGGGCTGCGCGTCCTAGTGGTCTTCACCATCATCACCGGGATCATCTACCCGCTGGCGCTTGTGGGGCTGTCTCAGGTGGCGTTCAGCGGCCCGGCTAACGGCTCGCTGATCAGCTTCCACGGCCGGATCATCGGCTCCAGCCTGCTGTGCCAGGAGTTCGTCGATGCCAAGGGCAACCCGCTGGTGCAGTACTTCCAGCCGCGCCCGTCAGCTGCCATCCCGTCGATGGCGCCCAAGGGAGACTTCGGCTGCGACCCGACGTCCTCGGCGGCGTCGAACTTCGGTCCGAACAACCCGACCTACATAGCCCTGATCAAGCAGCGCCAGAAGGCGATCTCCGCGTTCGATCACGTGCCGATCTCGAAGATCCCGTCCGACGCTGTCACGGCGTCTGGCTCCGGCCTGGACCCCGACATCTCGCAGGCCGACGCCGCCATCCAGGTGGACCGGATTGCGACCGCGCGGCACATCAGCCCGGCTCAGGTGCGGGCCCTGGTCGGGCAGAACACGACGGGCCGCACGATCGGGTTCCTCGGCCAGCCAGTCGTCAACGTACTGCTGCTGAACCGGGCGCTCGATGCAAAGTACCCAGTCTGATACTGGGCGCATCCTCATAGTCGAGGATGAGCCGGCCCTCCTGCGTGCGCTTCAGATCAACCTCCGCGCCCGCGGTTACGAGGTGACAACCTCGGTGGCCGGCCAGGACGCCCTGGTCGAGGCAGCACGGCGGCCCCCCGACGCCGTGCTCCTCGACCTGGGCCTGCCGGACCTGGATGGCACCGAGGTGATACGCGAGCTGCGCGGCTGGTCCGCTGTCCCGGTGATCGTCCTGTCGGGCCGGGCCGGGTCGGACGACAAGATCGGCGCCTTGGACGCGGGCGCTGACGACTACGTGACCAAGCCGTTCGCGATGGAGGAGCTCATGGCTCGCCTGCGCGCCGCGCTGCGGCGAGACTTCCACGGCCCGACCAGCATGGTGTACCGAATCGGCAGCTGCGAGGTGGACCTGGCGAGCCACACGATAGTCCGCAAGCCGCCCGGCGACGGCGGCGACCGCCAGGTAGAGCCTGTGCACCTGACCAGGACCGAGTGGCGGATGCTGGAGGTGCTGCTGCGGTCAGCGGGCCAGCTGGTCCCAGCTAGCCGGCTGCTCTCCGAGCTGTGGGGGCCGGGTGCCGAAAACAGCACTCATTACCTGCGGTTTCACATGGCGCGGCTGCGCCGCAAGCTCGAGGACGATCCGCCGCGCCCGCGGCACTTGCTGACCGAACCCGGTATGGGCTATCGGTATGCCCCGTGAGACGCTCGGAGCAGGGGTTATGTCATGAGTTCTGAAGGCCTCGCGGACATCCGTGCGACCGTGCCACCAGGCAGCCGCGGCCAGCTGCGCATCTACCTCGGCGCCGCGGCGGGCGTCGGCAAGACCTTCGCCCTGCTCAACGAGGGCCATCGCCGCCGCGAGCGCGGCACCGACGTGGTCGTGGCCTATGTCGAGGCCCATGGCCGCCAGCACACCACCGAGCAGATCGGCGACCTGGAAGTCATCCCGCGCGCCACGCTGCCCTACCGCGGCACCACTTTCGAGGAGATGGACCTGGACGCGGTCCTGGCCCGGCACCCCGAGGTCGCGCTCGTCGACGAGTTCGCGCACACCAATGTGCCCGGCTCACGCAACGAGAAGCGCTGGCAGGACATCGCCGAACTGCTTGACGCTGGCATCGACGTCATCTCGGCGATGAACATCCAGCACCTGGAGTCGCTGAACGACGTCGTGGAAAAGATCACCGGCGTCCCGCAGCGGGAGACGGTGCCCGATGCCGTCGTCCGGGCAGCCGACCAGGTCGAGCTCGTCGACATGACACCCGAGGCGCTGCGCCGCCGGATGGCCCACGGCAACATCTACAAGGCCGAGAAGATCGACGCGGCGCTCACCAACTATTTCCGGATCGGCAACCTGTCCGCACTGCGCGAGCTGGCGCTGCTGTGGCTGGCCGACAAGGTCGACGAGGGCCTGCAGCGCTACCGCGAGGCGCACGACATCCACGCCACCTGGGAGGCCAGGGAGCGCGTCGTCGTCGCGCTGACCGGCGGCCCGGAAGGCGACACGCTGATCCGGCGGGCTGCCAGGATCGCCGCCCGGTCATCGGGTGGCGACTTGCTCGCCGTGCACGTCACGACCTCGGACGGCCTGGCCGGCGCCGACCCGGCGAAACTCGCCAACCAGCGGCGGCTGATCGAGTCACTCGGCGGCAGTTACCACCAGGTAGTCGGCGACAACGTGCCCGACGCCCTGCTGACCTTCGCCAGGGCGGAGAACGCCACCCAGCTGGTGCTCGGGGTCAGCCGGCGCGGCTGGCTCGCCTCGCTGCTGACCGGGCCCGGCGTCAGCACGCGCACGATGCGCGAGTCGGGCGACATCGACGTCCACATGGTCACGCACTCCTATGTCGGCCGCGGCCGGACTTTGCCCCGGGCACGCGGCGGCCTGAACCGCCAGCGGCAGCTGGCCGGCTACGCACTGGCGGTAGCTTTGCCGCCGCTGCTCACCCTGGCGCTGGCGAACATACGCGGCAGCATCAACCTCACCAGCGACGTCTTGATCTTCCTAGCCGGCGTGATCGGCGTAGCACTCGTCGGCGGGTTCATCCCAGCGCTAATCGCCGCGGTGGCGAGCTCGCTGTTGCTGAATTACTACTTCACGCCGCCGATATATCGGTTCACCATCGCCGACGTCAACAACGCCTTCGCGCTGGTCATTTTCGTGGCGGTCGGGCTCGCGGTCAGCTCGGTCGTGGATACGGCCGCCCGGCGGACCAAGCAGGCCGCACGATCTGGTGCGGAGTCCGAGCTGCTCGCCACCACGGCGGGCAGCGTGCTGCGCGGCCAGGGGGCGCTGCCCGCCGTGCTCGACCGGGTGCGGGAGGCGTTCGGGATGGAGTCGGTGACGCTGCTGGAGCGCCAGTTCCACACCTGGGTGCCGGCCGGCGTCTCCGGCGAGCACCCGGTCAGCCGACCGGAAGACGCGGACGCCGAGATACCGGTCGGCGACAACCTGGTCCTCGCCCTGCGCGGCAGGCCGCTGCCCGCCACCGATCGCCGGGTACTCGGGGCCTTCGCCGCGTATGCCGCGGCCGCGCTGGAGCAGGGCCGGCTGACGGCGGCCGCCGAAGCAGCCAGGCCAATAGCGGAGGCTGACCGCGTCCGGACCGCGCTGCTCGCAGCGGTTAGCCACGACCTGCGTACCCCGCTCGCCTCGGCCAAGGCCGCTGTTACTAGCCTGCGCTCAAGCGATATCGAGTGGGACGCTGAGGACCACGACGAGCTGCTGGCCACCGCCGATGAGTCCCTTGACAAGCTGGCCCACCTGGTCGACAACCTGCTCGACATGAGCAGGCTCCAGGCGGGGGCGCTGGCAGTGTTCCCGCGTCCTGCTGACCTGTCGGAGATCGTGGCGCGGTCACTTGACGACCTAGGCCCGGCCGCCCGGATCGTGGCCGTCAACATCCCCGATGACCTGCCCGAGGTCGCCGTGGACCCGGGCATCCTGGAGCGCGTCATCGCCAACCTCATCGCCAACGCACTGCGGTACTCCCCGCCGGGCACGCCGCCTGCGCTAACCGGCAGCATGCTGCGGGATCGAGTGGAGCTGCGCGTCGTCGACCGTGGTCCTGGCATCCCGGAAGAGCACAGGGACCAGATGTTCGTGCCGTTCCAGCGGCTCGGCGACACCGACAACACCACCGGCGTGGGTCTCGGCCTGGCGCTGTCGCGTGGCCTCACCGAAGCCATGGGCGGCACGCTCGAGCCGGAGGACACTCCCGGTGGCGGGCTCACGATGGCGCTGTCGCTGCCCGCCGTGCCGGGCCCGGCCGACCTGGTGCCAGGCAGCCAGGAGCGCGATGCCACCACCGCCGCGCCCTGATACCGCGGCATGACGACACCGCATGACACGCTGGTCCCGTGACAACGGTCCTGGTCGTCGACGACGAGCCGCAGATACTCCGGGCTCTCCGGATCAACCTGCGTGTACGCCAGTACGACGTGCACACCGCGGGCAGCGGCGGCGAGGCGCTGGAGATTGCCGCCCGGCATCCGCCTGACCTGGTGATCCTGGACCTGGGCCTGCCGGACCTGGACGGCGTGGACGTGATCCACGGCCTGCGCGGCTGGACCGCGGCGCCGATCATCGTGCTGTCCGGCCGCGCCGACAGTACCGACAAGGTCGACGCGCTGGACGCCGGCGCAGATGACTATGTCACCAAGCCCTTCGGCATGGACGAGCTACTAGCGCGGATGCGGGCCGTCAGCAGGCGAGCAGGCGCTGACGGCGACATGCCGCAAGTCCGCCTCGGCGACGTTGTGGTCGACCTGGCCGCCAAGCGAGTCATGCGCAGTTCCGAGCAGACAGAAAAAGATCAGCCAGGGAACGGGGACATCCGCCTGACTCCCACGGAATGGCATCTGCTGGAGGTGCTGCTCCGTAACCCCGGCAAGCTGCTCAGCCAGCAGCACCTGCTCGCCGAGGTGTGGGGACCCGGCTACGCCGACGCCAGCGGGAATCTCCGCCTGTACATGGCGCAGCTGAGGCGCAAGCTGGAGCCGGATCCAGCCCGGCCGCGCTGGCTCTTGACCGAGCCAGGCATGGGCTACCGGTACCAGCCCGATACGGACAGCAATTGACGGCCGCAAGCCGCCGTCATGACACCTAGCCGCTATTTCGGCCGCCGCTGACCGGGCGGCGGGTCAAGCCGCGGGAGTTCCGGGCCAATCAGTGCGGAAGCGCCGCCGTCATCAGCTGAGCCGCTCCCGGCCACCGTGGACAGCTGGTATCGCAGCCGGCAGATCACCACGTCCTGCGTGCCGCGCTGGATCGCCTGCTCGAGCACGAAGCCGCGCTGGTTGTGCAGGACTCGCTGCCACGGGTGAGCTTCCTGCACCTCGGGGATGAGCACAACGAGCTGATCGTGGCGCTCGTCCTGCTCCAGGCCCCGAAGGTAGTCGACGATCGGCTGACCGAGCGATCGCTGCCGGCTGTGCAGTGTCACGAGCGGCACGTCCGGGTGCCACTGCTCCCACTGCTGGCGCAGGCGCAGGTCGGCCTCATGGTCCTCGGCCTCGTCGTAGCAGACGGTCACCGCGATCACCTCGTCCCCGATTGACAGGGCAGTGGAGATGCCGGCCTGCACCAGCCTGGACATAGAGCCGACCGGGACGACGACCAGAGCGCTCTTTCGCTCGGGCGGCGGCGGCACCTGCCCGATTCCGAGGGCGGCGCCGATGCGCTGGTAGATGGTGTGCACCCGGCCGAACACGAGCACGAGCAGCGGGATCACGAGCACGACCAGCCAGGCGCCCTGCGTGAACTTGCTGAGGAGCTCGATCGCCAGTGCGGCGAGCGTGAAGACAGCGCCGACCCCGTTGATCACGACCCGGCCCTGCCAGCCCGATCCGCGCTGCTCCCGCCAGTGGCGCACCATCCCGACCTGCGACAGGGTGAAGCCGACGAAGACTCCGATGGCGAACAGCGGTGTCAGAGCCTGGGTGTTACCACGCGTGACGACCAGCAGAATGGCGGCGAAAATGGCCAGCACCACCACGCCGTACCTGTGCACCTGTCGCTGCGCCCGCAGGAAAAACAGGTGCGGCAGGTAGTTGTCCGTCGCCAGCAGCGACGCCAGCACCGGCAGCCCGCCGAACGAGGTATTGGCGGCCAGCGCCAGCAGCACCGTGGTGATTAGCTGGACCCCGTAAAAGGCGAAGTTGTGCCCGAGCGCCCCCTGAGTGAGCTGGGCCAGCGTGGTCACGGTAGCGGACGGCGCGGCCTTGAACTTATCGGTGACCAGGGCGATGCCGATCAGCATCAGCCCCAGGATCACTCCGAGCCCGACCTCAGTGTGCTGCGCCCGCCGCGCTCGCGGCTGCCGGAACTCGGGTACCGCGTTCGCGATCGCCTCTACTCCGGTGAGCGCAACGCTGCCGGAGGCGAATGCTTTCAGCAGGAGCAAGAGGCCGACGGTCATCGTGGTCGAGGACGCTGACCCCGCCGGGAACGGCAGCGGATGCGGGCGCACCAGGCCGCCGATGATGACGGCGAAGATCGCGACGATGAAGATGATCGTGGGAGCGATGAACAGGCGGGCCGACTCGGCCACGCCCCAGAGGTTGGCCGCAGTGATCGCCCCGAGTACCAGCAGGCACAAGAACACGCGGTCCTTGTACAAGGCAGGGAACCCGGACGTCAGTGCCTCGACACCTGCGGACACTCCGACGGCGGCGTTGAGGATGTAGTCGACCACCAGCGATGCCGCGGCGACCAGGCTTGGCTTGACGCCGAGGTGTGCCTTCGCTACCGCGTATGCGCCGCCACCGTTCGGGAAGGCCTCGATCACCTGGCGGTAGGAGATCACCAGTACGGCCAGCAGCAGCACGATCGCGAGCGTGACCGGGAGGGTGTAATGCAGCGCCGCGGCCCCGGCCGTGGCCAGCACGATGATGATGGCCTGCGGCCCGTACGCGACCGAGGACAGGGCGTCCAGGGAGAGCGCGGCCAGGCCCTCCAGAGCGGTCAGCTTGTGGCTTTCCTCGTCCGGCTCCGATCCGCCACCGGGTGGTTGGGCCGCCACTGCGGTATCTGACCCGACTGTCACAACTGCCAATACAAACATGCCGCCGCGCAGCACAGCGCGACGGCAGGCGGATTGCGGTGCGGGCCTCGCCCGCCTAGCCCTCGCCTAGCCCAGAGTGGCGGTCAGAATCGCGATGATAGCCAGCACCACGATCACGCCTGCGACGAGGATGGCGATTCTCGCCCGGCTGCGGTCTGGCGCCGCCCCATCCCATACTCTGGCGGGCTCGGCCTGGTCTTCGGCGAACGCGCGGAACTGCGCGGTGCTCGCCGAGATGTCCGGCGCAGCTCGAAACTCGCCGGTACTCAGCTGCCGACCGTTGCCCGCTAGGTCATCGTGACGCTCGGTCATGGCCATGACTGTAGCTCATGAGGCCGACCAGAACCGCCACTCGGCAGATATCCATGCTAAGCCGGCTGAAATCGGCATCAAGCCCCGGATCCCGGTGGCAGCAAATCCGGCCGGTGCACGAGTCTGGACAAGACGATCACACTGCGTGTCCGGACGACGAAGGACTCAGCCCCGATTCGCTCGACTACCTGCTCAAAATGTCGGACGTCCGCGGCCCTGATATGCAGCAGCGCGTCGGCCTCTCCCGTGACGGTGCACGCGTCGATGACCTCCGGGTGCTTGGCCACCGCAGCCCCGATGTCGCCCGGCGAGGTCCGTCCGCGGCAAAACAGCTCGACATAGGCTTCGGTCGTCCATCCGAGGGCGGTCGGGTCGACCTGCGCGGCAAACCCGGTGATGGCGCCCGATGCCAGCAGCCGGTCCACCCGGCGCTTGACCGCGGGCGCAGACAGTCCCACGATCGAGCCGACCTCGGCGTAGGTTGCCCGCGCGTCATCGACAAGAGCCGCCACGATGCGCCGATCCAGGTCGTCGAAAGCCATGACCAGACGTTAGCGGCGCCCGCGTCCGGATGACACCTCAGACCAGCAGCGCCGAGCGCAACCGCGCCAGGTCAGCTCGATTCAGGCCGTGCTCCAGCAGGTACGCGTCGACCGTGCCGGCAGCCGCCCTGACCCTGGCCAGCATGTCGAGTATCAGTGCGGGCGGGCTGCTGAGCAGCGGCTTAGTGAGGTCATCGCCGAGGCCGGTGCTCGCCCGGAGGTGCCCGATGGCGGGTGTCCGCTCGGCATCCAGGTAGCTACCGCTGAGCCCGTAGTCGGCGGCTATCACCTCATCCGGGACGCCGAGCACGGCCAGGATCAGGGCGACGACGACGCCGGTCCGGTCCTTGCCGGCGCTGCAGTGCACGAGCGCGGGGAAGGCATCGGCGGCCGATAGCACCTTGATCGCCGTGGCAATGGTGTCGCCGCACTCATCGATCATGTACCGGTAGATCGCGTCCAGCTCGAGTGGCAGCGCCTGCAAGTCGCCGGTGAGGATCGAGATGTGCGTCGGCCTGACGGCGAGCCCATCCAGCGCGCTCGGCGCATGATCGACTTCCAGCTGCGTCCGCAAATCCAAGACGGTACGCAGCTCGAGCCCTGCGAGGACAGCGCCGCCAACCGCGTCCAGCCGGTGCAGCGCGTCCGACCGCAACAAAGTCCGCCACCGTACAGCGCCCCCACCCACAACCGGGTACCCCCCGACATCCCGGAGATTAAAGACCCCCTCGAGCTCCAGCCGACGCCCATCCGCAAACACTAGATCATCAACCACCTGCGCCAACCCGTGCTCCGTCCGTAAGTAGTGAGCTGCACGCACAGGTTGTCACACGTACCTTTCCAGCTGCCTTCGTGCTCCCGGCTGAGTGATGAACGATGTCGGCCGAGCGGGCTGGGCAGGCTCGGGGCCGAGGCAGCCGTTTCCCTGTGGCTGCCTCGGTTTCAAGCCTGGCCGGCCCAAGCCCGATACCGTGGGCTTGAGGGAGGAAGATCAGATGACCCGACTAGGCGGCATGTACGGCCCCGACGCTACGTTCCTCGGCGTGGCGCGCGCCGATCTGGCAGACCCGCGATCCTGGACTGGCACGGACATCATGATCATCGGCGCGCCGTTTGACGGTGGCACGTCGCACCGGCCGGGCGCCCGCTTCGGTCCTCAGGCGATCAGGTTCACCGACTATCTGCCGCACGACGGATCGAGGCCGCACCTCGCGCTCGGTGTAGACCCGCTGGTTGAGCTCAAGGTGGCCGACGCCGGCGATGTCGAGATGC
>DASXKI010000469.1:0-3503 GCA_036496945.1 Streptosporangiaceae bacterium
CTGCCGCGTGGGGGAGCGGCCGGTACGGGCTGCCTATCGCCGCGCCGCTCCACTGGCCGGCAAGGCGTCTGGTCAGCCCGGTGAGCAGCCGCAGGCACAGCACACTGCTAGCGATCAGGAGCAAGGGAAGCAGGCCGTGGCCAGTCAGATATAGCCCCTGCCCGCGTTCACCGGTCAGGTTCCGTACCGTGTCGGCGAGCAGGAACACGACTACGGCACCGGCGAGCGGCGGCCCGATCCCGGCAAGGGTTAGCGCGCACAGCACCAGGCAGCGGCCAACGGCGACGACACCATCCCGCGCGCGCGACCATGCCCAGCGACCGCCGCTCTTCCATTCCCGCCGCGTCATCGCGCTGCGGCTGGTCACACCGCCGCTCGTAGCGCTGTCGCTGGTCACATTGTCGCTGGCCGCGCCGCCGCTCGTCACGCTCATGGACTGCCGCTCGTCGCAACCCCGCTGGTCGCGTTGTCGTTGGTCGCGCTGCCGCTCATCGCGCTCGCTCCTTCGCTGGCTCGCTGCCCGTCCAGTCTGCCTGGCGGCCGGCCAGATCCGCAGTGACGCTGAGCACCGGACCCCTGGTGTACCTAGGTACACCCGATAGACGCCTCTCAGGCGTCTATCGCAGCCGGGACCGGTCACCTAGCGTAACCGCTGACGCCGCCGACCTCGGCCGTCGCGCAACCGCACCGGATCAGGCAAGGAGCACCATGAGAACCCGCACCAGCCGTCTGGCCACGCCATGCAGCCAGCCACAAGCCTCGGTCGGCCGGTCGTGACCGCCGCTATCGCTGCCCGCGGGCTGGGCAAGCGGTACGGGCGGCGCTGGGCGTTGGCGGACTGCACCGTCGCCATCCCGGCCGGACGAGTGACAGGCCTGGTCGGGCCCAACGGCGCAGGCAAGACGACCCTGCTGAACCTGGCCACCGGCATGCTGCGGCCGACGGCGGGAAGCATCCAGGTCCTCGGGAGTACGCCTGCTAGCGGGCCAGACCAGCTGCGCAAGGTCGGCTACGTAGCCCAGGACACGCCGCTGATTGCCGCGCTGTCGGTGGGGGACCACCTGCGCCTCGGGGCGAGGATGAACGCCGGCTGGGACGGCGGGCTGGCTAACAGCAGGATCGGCCACCTGCACCTAGACCGAAGCCAGAAGGCAGGCAGCCTGTCGGGTGGGCAGCGCGCCCAGCTTGCCCTGACGATGGCCATCGCCAAGCGACCCGAGCTACTGATCCTGGACGAGCCGGTGGCCAGCCTCGATCCCCTGGCCCGCAACGAGTTCCTCCGGACGCTGGCCGAGACCACTGCCGAGCGCGCGATGTCGGTCGTGCTTTCCTCGCACCTGGTGTCCGACCTCGAACGAGTGTGCGACTACTTGATCGTGCTTGTCGACTCGCGCGTCCAGGTGGCCGACACTGTCGAAAACCTGCTCGCAACCCACTTCCTGCTGACCAGCGCCGATCCGGGCGCCGACGCGTGGCCGGGCGCCCCCGGCGCGGGCCAGCCAGACGGCGAGGTGATCAGCACGAGCAGGAGCCTCGGCCAGACCACCACGCTGGTCTGCGCCGTCGCACCAGTGATTGACCCGGCCCGGGCGGTCAGCAGGGCCAGCCTGGAAGACCTGGTCCTCGGCTACATGAGCCGGAGCAGGCCAGCAGCAGGCCCCGAGCGAGCCGCACAGGAGGCAACCCGATGACCTGGCTCGCCTGGCGCCAGTTCCGCTGGCAGGCCATCGGCGCCGCGGCCGTCATCGTGGTGCTGGCCGGGCTCTTCCTCGCGACGGGTCCGCACCTAGCCCGCCTGTATGCGGCAAGCGGCCTGCCCGCCTGTCACTCCCACGACGGCTGCCCGCAGCTGGCCAGCCGGTTCCTGGCCGAGGCGAAGCTGGACGCGGCCGTCCCGGTCCTGTTCTTCATCGGGTTCGGCCTGCTGATCGCGCTTCCGGCGCTCATCGGCGCCTTCTGGGGCGCGCCGATGGTGACGCGCGAGCTGGAGTCAGGCAGCTACAAGCTGACCTGGAACCAGGGGGTCACGCGGACGCGCTGGATGGCCGTCAAGATCGGGGTGCTGGGCCTGGCCACGATGGCCACCGCCGGACTGCTGAGCCTGGCGTTCACCTGGTGGGTCAGTCCGATCGACAAGGCTGGCGGATTCCCTGCCACCATGACGCAGCTGAGCAGGCTCTCACCGTGGATGTTCGCCGACCGGGGCGTCGCGCCGGTCGGCTGGGCCGCGCTGGCCTTTGCCCTCGGCGTCACTGCGGGCGTGGTCATCCACCGAACCGTCCCGGCCATGGCCGTCACGCTGGCCGTCGTCATAGCGCTGGCGTTCCTGTGGCCCGCCCTGGGCAGGCCCCGCCTGCTAACGCCACACGCCGCAAGCGCGCCGGTCACCGCCGCCGCCCTGGGCGACGCGATCATCACGCATGAAGGCCAGATGATCATCCCAGTCAGTCAGCCGGGTACGCCCGTCAGCCTGCCCGGCGCGTGGATCGTCACCAACCAGACGTTCACGCCGGCCGGCCGGGTCTTCGTACTGCCTGAGGTAGCCGCGTGCCAGACCAGCTCGCTCGGATCGCCGGGCTGCGACCACTGGATACTGAGCCGGCGTCTGCGGCAAGTGGTGAGCTACCTGCCTGCCAGCGACTTCTGGCCACTTCAGTGGTACGAAACGGTGATCCTACTCGTGGCGGCCGCCGGGCTCGGCGGACTGTGCACCTGGCGGGTGCGGTACCTCCTGGCCTGACCGGCCCAGCCTGGCCCGACCGGCCCGGCCCGGCCCGACAGTATCGACCTGACCGGGCTGACTGACTCGCGTGACTGACTGTGCTGCCTCACTCGGGTGACTGACTGGGCTAGCGTCAGAGCGTGTGCCTCCTCATCGCGATGTTCCAGGTCGCTCCTGATGCGCCGCTGATCGTCGCGGCGAACAGGGACGAGCGGCTTGACCGGCCAGCCGTGCCGATGACGGTGCTCCGCGAGCACGGGCCGCGGATACTCGGCGGCCGGGACGAGCTGGCCGGCGGGACGTGGCTGGCAGTGAACGAGCACGGTGTGGTCGCGGGCCTGACCAATCAGCCATCGGCCGACGGCCGGGACCCGACCAAGCGCTCGCGCGGTGAGCTGCCCCTGGCCTTCGCGGCGTACCGGAGCGCCACGGAGGCCGTCGCAGGCGTACGCGCCGAGCTGGACCCGGCGGTGTACAACCCGTGCTGGATGCTTGTCGGGGACCGCGAGGCATTGTTCTCGATCGGTATCTCGGGCGGCTCCGAGGCCGAGGTCGCGAAACTTGCCCCCGGACTGCATGTGCTCGAAAACGCCCCGCTGCAATCCGGATCGGCCAAGGCGGCATTCGTCCGCGGACTTGTCGCCGACGCACTGGCCAAGCGCCGGGCGGACGACACGGCGGCGGGGCGCCGGACGGACGACGCGGCGGCGACGGTCAGCGCGCTGGAGGTCGTCCTGGGCGATCACCAGCCTGCGGTACCGGAGCCGCGGACCGACGCGAC
>DASXKI010000470.1:0-10814 GCA_036496945.1 Streptosporangiaceae bacterium
CGGGTGCCGAGCCTGCACGTCGTGAACCCGTTAGCGGCGGCCCTGGCGGAGGACGTCTACGCCGGTCGTGGCCAGGACGGACTGTGGTGGTTCTGGTGGTCCTGGGCCGAGCGCATCGCCGCTGGCGAAGATATCGAGGGCGCCGCTGCGATGATCCGGCGCGTTCTCGCGGCCACCTGATACCGCTGCGGACCGCTTTTTACCCGGCAACTCATCAGCACGTAGCATTTGTCGCTAATTTGCCGACGGATCCTACGTCCTGATGAGTTTGGCGCCCCGCTAGCGGCGCAGACTGCTGGCTGGCAGGCCGGGGAACGCCTGAGTAGATCCGCGCCATGCCTCGGCGCGCAGTGCGCTCGCTCTGACTTGCCCGGCCCCGAAGCTCCGCAGGCTCGGCTCTGGCAGCGCGACCAGGCCGAGATACGCCTGAGTCACCCGATCCTCCAGGGTGGCTGCGAGCGCCTGAGCCTGCCCGGCCGAGCTGACCGGGAACGGCAGCTCATAAGCGACCGCGGCCGGCACCGGCGTGGCGCCGCGCGCGCTGATGAGCTGCGTGAGCTGATCGCCGGCACGCAGATGCGCGATCCAGTCGGTCGCCGCGTCGCCCTGCCTTTCCGAGCGCTGCGGCAGGTGTGCCCCCACGACGCCGTAGCCATAGCTGGCCGCTTGCTCTGCAGCCAGGGCGGCCTGAAGCACCGCGACGACCTGCCCGCCAGCGCCCGCCTGCCTTGCGGCGTCCGCCTGCCGCGACGCGCGAGTCACCGGCCCGGCCTTACTGACTGCAGGTACGGGACATGCGTAGCCTCGGACGCGGCGATGCTCGCGAACAGCTGGGCCAGCGTCGGTGGCAGCCCCCCGAGCTGCCCGAGAAGCCGGTCAGATGCCGCTTGCTCGGCCTGCTCAAGCGTAGTGAGCTCGGCCGCGATGGCGCCGGTCACCGGGGCCGTCTGTGACGGGCTCGCCGATGGACTCGGCGACGGCGCGCTCCCGGGCGATTCGACCAGCCGCGACTTCAGCTGCGCCAGGTGCGCAACATGCTCGGCGTAGACGGCCTTAACCGCGGTGACGATGACCAGGTCGGGATACTGGGTCGAGGTCGTGCCGCCGGCGCTGTACGGCTTGAGCACGGCGGCGTACCTGGCCACCATCACCTGTTCGGCCGAGATCGCGGTCCGCAGCGCCACGATGTCGGGCGCCGGCGGTGGCGGCGTGCCGAGTGCCTGAACGCCCTTGCAGGCTGTCAGCAGCAGTGGCAGTGCGGCGGCCGACGCGGCGAGCAGCGTCCGGCGGCTGACGCCAGCGCCGCGCGCGACATGGGCGGGTGCCGCCGCTGACACCACCCCCGGCTCCTCCAGCACTTCTGCCCCACGTTTTCGCTCTGGTTCACTGCGCGTCAGCATCTCATGCGGACCCGAACCGCCAGGCCCGGAACTATGGGGCCGCGTCCCAGATAGGCTAGATGACGGCGCGGTGCATACGCACAGCGCGTATAACAGCACAGGTCGCGGGCGAGGAGGTCGTCATGCACGGTGGCTCCCGTCGCGGTTCGCATCCCCAGGCCAAGCCTGGCCAGGCCAGGCGCGACAGTCAGGGCAAGCCCGGCCAGGGTAAGACCGGCCAGTCCAAGGGCGGCCAGGGCAAGGCCGGCAGCCGGGGAACGGAGCCGCGGACTGCCCAGTACGGCCCCGCGCCCGACGCCGAGCAGCTGACGCGCCTGCTGGAGCCGGTGGTGCACGCCCTGGACATGGACCTGGAAGGCATCAAGGTCACCGCCGCCGGCCACCGCCGGCTACTTCGCATAGTCGTCGACGCCGATGGCGGCGTCAGCCTCGACGACATCGCGCTCGCCAGCCGCGAGTTCTCGAGCAGGCTCGACAGCGCGCCGGAGATGGGCGAGCAGTCGTACACCCTGGAGGTGTCGTCGCCTGGCGTCGACCGGCCGCTGACCCAGCCGCGCCATTGGCGCCGCGCGATCGGGCGGCTGGTTGTCGCGCCGCTGCAGGTCGGCGACGCTACTACCCAGGACGGGAACGGGGTCGCTACCGCCGAGGGCCGCATTATCGGCTCGAGTGACGCTGGCGTGACCCTGGAGCACGATGGGACGACTCGGGAGTTCGGCTACGCCGAGCTAGGACCCGGCCGTGTCCAGGTCGAGTTCGGTCATTTCGATGATCTGAGCAAGGACGACCTCGACGACGACGAGCCGGGCGATGATGAACTGGTCGAGGAGGACTAGGTGGACATTGACCTGAGCGTCCTGAAGAGCCTGGAGGCGGAGAAGGACATCTCGCTCGACCTGGCGATCAAGGCCATCGAGGACGCGCTGCTCGTCGCGTATCACAAGACCGACGGCGCGGCCTCCGTTGCCAGGGTCGAGGTGAACCGCACCAGCGGTCACGTGACTGTCTGGGCGCGCGAGGCCGGGGTCGACGGCGAGCCCGGCCGGGAATATGACGACACTCCGGAGGGTTTCGGAAGGATCGCGGCGACCACGGCGCGCCAGGTCATCCTCCAGCGCTTGCGCGATGCCGAGGACGAGCTGACCTTCGGTGAGTACGCCGGCCGCGAGGGCGACGTGGTGGCCGGGGTGATCCAGCAGGGCAGGGATCCGCGTGCCGTCCTGGTTGACCTCGGCAAGTTCGAGGCGATACTGCCGCCCACCGAGCAGGTGCCGGGGGAGCGCTACGTGCACGGCGAGCGGCTGCGCTGCTACGTGCTGCACGTCCGCAAGGGCTACCGCGGTCCGTCGGTCACGCTGTCCAGGACGCATCCGAACCTGGTCAAGAAGCTGTTCGCGATGGAAGTACCAGAGATTGCCTCCGGAGCTGTCGAGATCGCGGCCATCGCGCGCGAGGCAGGCCACCGGAGCAAGATCGCGGTGATCTCGCACCAGCAGGGCGTCAACGCCAAGGGGGCGTGCATTGGCCCGATGGGCAGCCGGGTCCGCAACGTCATGGCGGAGTTGCACGGCGAAAAGATCGACATCGTCGACTACTCGCCAGATCCGGCCGAGTTCGTGGCCCACGCGCTGTCGCCGGCGAGGGTCTCCCGCGTGCACGTGGTGGACCTCCAGGCCCGCGTGGCCCAGGTGATCGTGCCCGACTACCAGCTATCGCTCGCGATCGGCAAGGAAGGGCAGAATGCCCGGCTTGCCGCCCGGCTTACTGGCTGGCGGATCGATATCAGGCCGGACACGGGCGATGCCGGTCCCGTGGTCGCATCGCCAGCACCCGAGGCCGGGCTGCCTGAGACGGGGCTGCCTGAGACGGGGCCGCCGGAGGCCGGGCCGCCTGAGGCCGGCGAGCCAGCTGGCGGCGCGGGCACAACGGCCGGTGGCGCTGGCGCAAAGGCACTGTAAGCTGGACGGCAGGCAGGCCGCAGGAGTCCGAACTTGCATCGGGTGCGGAGAGCGTGCGGCCAAGGCCGATTTGATGCGCGTGGTAGCGGCAGGAGACGAGATAGTTCCTGATGTTGCCATGCGACTGCCTGGCCGAGGTGCGTACCTGCATCGAAGCCTGGCATGCTTGGACAGAGCCCAGCGCCGCAAGGCGTTTCCGCGGGCCCTTCGCCTGCCGGCGGTTTTGCCGGTCGGGAAGGTCGCGGAGTACCTATCCGGCGAGTAGCGGGATAGCTGGGTGCGCATGATGGCGGTGCCGACTGCCGGAGGCACCGGACGAAAGAAGGCTGACTTGCAATGAGCGCCCGATGAGCATGCGGCGATGAACAGCACAAGCTGACGCCGGACGGAGCACGCGCTGCCCCGGCTGGCTGACAGGCCCGGTAATCCGGGCCGAGTAGAGGGAGCGCAGTGGCGAAGGTCCGGGTTTACGAACTCGCGAAGGAGTTCGGGGTAGAGAGCAAGGCCGTCATGGCCAAGCTCCAGGAGATGGGTGAGTTTGTTCGGTCGGCGTCCTCGACAATCGAGGCGCCGGTAGTCCGCAGGCTCAAAGACGAATTTGCAGGCCAGACGGCCAAGGCAGCGAATGGTGCGGGCGCCAAGGCGCCTGCCAGGCACGCCGCGAACGGTCGCGGCGCGGCGACCGCGGCCCCGGCTGAGCCGGCCCCGGCGCCAGCTGAGGCCAGCACGCCAGCCAGCATCGAGGCAGTAACGTCGCCGGCGCCGCCAGCCCAGCGGCCGGGTCCGGCGATCACGGTGCCCTTCCCGCAGGATCAGAGCGTCGGCCCGCAGGTGCCGCCGACGGAGTCCCGGCCGGCGCCGACCTACGAGCCATCGGCCGCTGAGCCGTCGGCCGCCGGGCCGTCTGATGCGGGGCCGTCCGCAGCGGGGCCGGGCGAATCGCCGCGGCCCTCGGTGCCGCGTCCGGCTGCTGCCGGGCCGCGCCCAACGGCACCGCCCGCGCCCGGTCAGCGGCACTCGCCGCGGCCAGGACCGCGTCCTGGCAACAACCCGTTCAGCTCGACCGCGACCGGCATGGGCGCGACCCCGCGCGCGCCGCAGCCAGGCGCCCCAGCGGCACCAGGGGCGACGCCCGGCGCTGCCGCGCCCGGCGGCGCACCTACGCATGGCGGCGCACCGACGCCTGGCGGCCCGCGTCCGGCTGGCCCGCGTCCGGCCGGCCGTCCCAGTCCCGGTGACGCCGCCCGGCCAGGTGGCCCACGGCCCGGCGGTCCGCGGCCGAGTCCCAGCAGCATGCCGCCACGGCCGGTCGGCGGCCGCGGCTTCGGCCAGGGCGGCCCTGGCGGCGGAGCCGGCGGCCCGCGCGGCGGCGGATACGGCGGATCGGCTGGTCCCGGCGCAGGCCCGCGTCCGGGCGGCGGCCGTGGTGGTCCAGGCGGCGGCCCGGGCGGTCCGCGCGGCGGCGGTGCGGGCGCAGGCGCCGGTGGCGCCAGGCCGGGGATGGCCCCGGCACGCCCAGGCCCCGGCGGTCGCGGTCGCAGCGGCACCGCGGGCGCGTTCGGACGGCCCGGCGGCCGTCCGTCACGTGGCCGGAAGTCGAAGAAGCAGCGGCGCCAGGAGTTCGACAACATGCAGGCGCCGGCGATCGGCGGCGTGTCGATCCCCCGCGGCAACGGCCAGGTCATCAGGCTGTCGCGCGGTGCCTCGCTGAGCGACTTCGCTGACAAGATCGGCGTCAACCCGGCGGCGCTCGTCCAGGTGATGTTCCACCTCGGTGAGATGGTGACCGCGACCCAGTCGGTCAACGACGAGACGCTGCAGTTGCTCGGCGCCGAGCTGAGCTACAACGTCCAGGTGGTCTCCCCGGAGGAAGAGGACCGGGAGCTGCTGGAGTCGTTCGACATCGAGTTCGGTGAGGACGAGGGCGAGGACGCCGACCTGGTGGCGCGGCCGCCGGTCGTGACCGTGATGGGTCACGTCGACCACGGCAAGACCAAGCTCCTGGACGCCATCCGGCACACCAACCTGGTCGCGCACGAGGCTGGCGGCATTACCCAGCACATCGGCGCCTACCAGGTCGACACCGTGGTGGACGGAAACGAGCGCAAGATCACCTTCATCGACACGCCCGGCCACGAGGCGTTCACCGCTATGCGTGCCCGCGGGGCGGAGACCACCGACCTGGTGATCCTGGTCGTGGCCGCCGACGACGGCGTGAAGCCGCAGACCACCGAGGCGCTGAACCACGCCCAGGCGGCCGGCGTGCCGATCGTCGTAGCGGTCAACAAGGTCGACAAGGAGGGTGCCGACCCGCAGCGGGTCAGGGCCCAGCTGACCGAGTACGGCCTGGTGGCCGAGGAGTTCGGCGGCCAGGCGCTGTTCGTCGACGTGTCGGCCAGGAATGGCACCGGCATCGAGGCCCTGCTCGAGGCGGTCATCCTGACCGCCGACGCAGAGCTTGACCTGCGGGCGAACCCGCAGCAGCAGGGTCAGGGCGTCGCCATCGAGGCGCACCTGGACAAGGGCCGCGGCCCGGTGGCTACGGTCCTAGTTCAGCGCGGCACGCTCAAGGTCGGCGACTCGATCGTCTGCGGCGAGGCGTTCGGCCGGGTGCGGGCCATGCTGGACGAGAACGGTGACCAGGTGCCTGACGCACCGCCGTCCCGTCCCGTCCAGGTGCTCGGCCTGACTGCGGTGCCCGGCGCTGGCGACAGCTTCCTGGTCGTCGACGACGACCGGGTGGCGCGGCAGATCGCCGAGCGGCGCGAGGCCAGAGAGCGCAGCGCCATGTTCGCCCAGCGGCGGCCGCGGGTCACGCTGGAGGACCTGGAGTCCGCGCTGAAGTCCGGTGAGCGCGAGGAACTGCTGCTGATCATCAAGGGCGACGTGTCCGGCTCGGTGGAAGCGCTGGAAGACGCGCTGCTCCAGCTGGATGTCGGCGAGGAAGTCCTGCTGCGGGTCATTGGCCGCGGCGTTGGCGCGATCACCCAGGACGACGTCAACCTGGCGATGGCCTCCGATGCCGTGATCATCGGCTTCAACGTCCGGCCTGCCGGCCGGGCCGGCGAGCTGGCACAGCGCGAAGGCGTGGACATCCGCTACTACTCGGTCATCTACCAGGCGATCGAGGAAGTCGAGGCCGCGCTCAAGGGCCTGCTCAAGCCGATCTTCGAGGAGGCCCAGCTCGGCACCGCGGAGGTTCGCGAGGTCTTCCGGGTCCCGCGGATCGGCAACGTGGCAGGCTGCATCGTCCGCTCCGGGACGATCACCCGCAACAGCAAGGCCCGCCTGGTTCGCGACGGCATCGTCGTCTCGGACAACCTCAACGTCGATTCGCTGCGCCGGTTCAAGGACGATGCGACCGAGGTCAGGGAAGGCTTCGAGTGCGGCATCGGCCTCGGCTACAGCGACGTCAAGGTCGGCGACGTGATCGAGACGTTCGAGATGCGCGAGAAGCCGCGGGCCTGACCGGTTCGCGGCTGACACCGGGGCTGGCGTGTACGTAGGGGCACTGACCCTGGACGTGCTGCTCGGCGACATAAGGTCGCTGAAGCAGAAGCGTTCAGTGGTCAGGCCCCTCGTCGCGGAGGTGCATCGCCGGTTCCCCGGTATCGCCGTCGGCGAGACGGGTCACCTGGACCTGCACCGCCGGGCAGAGATCGGCATCGCCGTGGTCAGTTCGACCGCGGCGCATGCCAGGGAAGTGCTAGACGCATGCGAGCGCCTCGTTGCGGGGCGCCCTGAGATCGAGCTGCTGGCCGCCAGGCAGCAGCTGCTGACGCCAGAAGGTGAGTAGGCCGATGAACCAGGCCCGGGCTCGCAAGCTCGGCGACCGAATCGCCGTGATAGTCGCGGAGATGCTGGAGCGGCGGATCAAGGACCCGAGGCTCGGCTTCGTGACGGTGACCGAGGCCAGGGTCACCGGTGACCTGCGCGAGGCGACGGTCTTTTACACGGTCTACGGCTCGGACGACGAAGTGGCCGGCACCAAGGCAGCCCTGGCCAGCGCGACAGGGCTGATCAGGTCCGAGGTGGGCAAGCAGACCGGTCTCAAGCACACCCCGTCGATCAGTTTCACCCAGGACACGATCCCGGATACCGCGCGGACCATCGAGGACCTGGTAGCTAAGGCGAGAGCCGCGGACGCCCAGGTGGCCGCGGCCCGCGTTGACGCGGTGCCGGCGGGCGACCCCGATCCCTACCGGACGTCGGGCGACGACACCGACGACGACAGTGACGACGACACCGAGGACGACGACGACCTCGATGACGAGCAGTGACGCTGAGTGGGCGCGCGCCGTCAAGGCTATCGACGGCGCTAGCCAGGTCTGCCTGGCCTGCCACGTCCGGCCGGACGCAGACGCGCTCGGCTCGATGCTCGCGGTGCTGCAGGCGCTGAGCACGCGGCCGGGCGGCGCAGCGGTTATTGCCTCCTTCGGTGACGAGCCGTTCGAGGTACCCGCGATCTTGCGCTTCCTGCCCGGCGTTGAGCTGCTGAGCCCGCCGGGCGGCTATCCAGCCCGGCCCGAGGTCATGCTGTCCTTCGACGCTGCCAGCATCGACAGGCTGGGCGCGCTAGCCGGGCCGGCGGCCGGGGCCGGCGAGCTCGTCGTGCTCGACCACCATGCGTCCAACATCGGTTTCGGCACCATCAACCTCGTGGACCCGGCCGCGGCCGCGACGGCCGTCCTGGCCGCCGAGCTGATCGACCGCCTCGCCATCCCGCTCACCGAGCCGATCGCCACCGGCCTGTACGCGGGCCTATCCACCGACACTGGCTCGTTCAAGTTCTCGGCCACCACGCCCCGCGTGCACGAGCTAGCCGCGCGCCTCCTGGCGACCGGGATCGACTCCGGCGCGGTCGCCCGCGAACTCTACGACCGCGCGCCTTTCAGCTACCTCATGCTGCTAGCCGCCGCCCTCGAGCGAGCCGTCCTCGAACCCGATGTAGCTGCCGGGCTAGGCATGGTCTGGACGACTGTTACGAGATCTGACCGCGCGGCCTCAGGTCTGCCGCTAGACGCTGCGGAATCCGTCATCGACGTCATCAGGCGCACCGACGAAGCCGAGGTAGCCGTGGTGCTCAAGGAAGACGACGCCGGCACCTGGCAAGCGTCGATGAGATCAAAATCGAAGGTTGATGTTGGTGCCGTCTGCACCGCACTGGGCGGGGGTGGCCACGCGCGAGCCGCCGGTTTCTCCGCTTCCGGCGGCGCGGGTGCGGCCATTGCCGCCATCCAGGGGCTTCTGGACCGACAGAAATGACAGCGACTAGTGGACTACTGATAGTCGACAAGCCCGCAGGCTGGACGTCCCACGACGTGGTGGCGAAGGTCCGCAAGCTGGCCGGTACGAAGCGCGTCGGTCACGCTGGCACGCTCGACCCGATGGCGACAGGCGTACTCGTGCTCGGCGTGGAGAAGGCCACGCGGCTGCTCGGCTACCTCGCGCTGACGGAGAAGGAGTACGCCGCGACGATCCGGCTCGGCCAGACGACCGATACCGACGACGCTGAGGGCGAGATCATCGGCCACGTTCCCGTCCGTGATATCGGCGAAGCTGAGCTGCTGCGCGCCATCGCAGCACTGACCGGCCAAATCAGTCAGGTCCCGCCTGGCGTCAGCGCGATCAAGGTCGGTGGCCAGCGAGCGTACAAGCTGGCCCGCGCGGGCGAGGCGCCGGAGCTGGCTGCCAGGACAGTAACAGTGCGCGAGTTCACCGTGGACGCGATCCGTCCGTCCGGCGACCTGCTGGACGTCGACGCGCGAGTAACGTGCTCCAGCGGCACCTACATCCGGGCGCTGGCCCGCGACCTGGGCGCGGCGCTTGGCGTCGGCGGGCACCTGACCGCGCTGCGCCGCACCCGCGTCGGCCCCTACCTGGCGAGCCAGGCGCGCACGCTCGACGAGCTGGCCCAAGCGGAAGCACTGGGCGCCGACGGGGGACGCGGGCTCGATGTGCTGCCGCTGGCGACGGCTGCCGCTGCGGCGTTCCCGCGCCGGGACCTGACCGAGGCGCAGGCGCGTGCGCTCGGGCACGGCGCCAAGCTGGAGGCCACAGGCACCGGCGCGGTGCCCGTGGCGGCGTTCGCCCCGGATGGCTCGCTGATCGCGCTGCTGACCGACGAGGAGGGCCAGGCGCGTTCGCTGGCCGTGTTCGTTACCGGTCTCGCCACCGACCCGGTCGGCGGGTCCTGACGTGGCTGCGCAGGTGTCGCCGTGGCAGGCTGTTGATATGCAGCGCTGGGTCGGCCCGCTTGACGTTCCCGACGACTTCGGCCGCTCGGTCGTCACCATCGGCGTGTTCGATGGCGTGCACCGCGGCCATCAGCGGATCGTGGCCCGAGCCGTCGAGTCCGCCGCTGAGCTGGGCCTGCCCGTGGTCGTTGTCACGTTCGACCCGCACCCCGACGAGGTCGTCAGGCCCGGCACGCACCCGCCCTTCCTGTGCACGGCACGGCGCCGGTCGGAGCTGCTTGCCGGACTCGGCGTCGCGGCCGTCTGCGTGATCCCGTTCACGCTGGACTTCTCCCGGCTTGGGCCGGACGAGTTCGTCCGTGCCGTGCTGGTCGACCGGCTGCACGCGGCCAGGGTCGTGGTAGGGGAGAACTTCCGGTTCGGCCACAAGGCGGCCGGCGACGTGGAACTGCTCGCAGAGCTTGGCGAGAAGTACGACTTCCGCCGAGGGCGTGCCACTGCTGACCGAGAACGGCGTCACGATCTCCTCGTCCGGGATCCGTGCCATGCTGGCCGTCGGCGACGTGGCTGGTGCCGCGCATGACCTCGGCAGGCCGCACCGCGTCGAGGGAGTCGTCGTCCGCGGGCATCAGCGCGGGCGTGCCCTCGGGTTCCCCACGGCCAACCTGGAGACGCTGCCGCATACGGCGATCCCGGCCGACGGAGTTTACGCGGGCTGGCTGGCGCGGCTGGACACCGACGGCTCGGAGCTGGAGCGGTGGCCGGCCGCGATCTCGGTCGGTACGAATCCGACCTTTGACGGCCGGGAACGGACCGTCGAGGCGTACGCGCTCGACCGCGATGACCTGGATCTTTACGGCGCCCACATGGCGGTCGACTTTGCGTCGAGGCTTCGGGCGACGCTGAAGTTCGGGTCCGTGGACGAGCTAGTCGCGCAGATGCACGTGGACGTCGATGATGCCAGGCGGCTGCTGACCGCCAGCTAGAGCCGGCCGCTGACGGCTAACCAGCCGCCGTCTCGGAACCCGCACGCCCCGGCGCCCGGTGGTTGCAAACCCCGGCGCCCGGTGGTTGCAAACCCCGGCGCCCGGTGGTTGCAAACACAGTGGTTGCAAACACAGTGCCGGCATACACACTGGCCGCGAACACGCCGAGTTACGGTTGTCTAGCAGGCCGCGCTTGGACGGCGGGGCCGCTAGCCGGGGGGCAGACATATGGCGCATCCGAACGAAGACCTGCTGCGGCGGGGATACGCGGCG
>DASXKI010000471.1:0-7604 GCA_036496945.1 Streptosporangiaceae bacterium
TTAGGTGCGGAGGTCTGGCGATGGGCACTGCGGATCAGACACTGACTGGCGAGCGGGCCGACCTGGCGCAGACGCTTGCCAGGAATCGGAACTTCCTGCGGTTCACGACCAGAGACATCACGGACGAGCAGGCGGCTCGGCGGACCACGGTCAGCGAGCTGTGCCTGGGCGGGATCATCAAGCACGTCACAGGCGTCGAGCGCAACTGGGCCAGGTTCATCGTCGAAGGCCCGGCTGCCATGGGCAGCTGGGACGACGACGACGGACGTGTGCAGGACTGGCAGGACGGCTTCCGGATGCTGGAAGGCGAGACGCTGGCTGGCCTGCTTGACGACTATGCGGCAGTGGCGACCCAGACCGACGAACTGCTGGCCACGCTGCCAGATCTCGATGCGACTCAGCCGCTACCGGAGGCACCCTGGTACGAGCCGGGCGCGCGCTGGTCGGCGCGCCGTGTCCTGCTGCATCTGATCGCGGAGACTTCGCAGCACGCCGGGCACGCGGACATCATCAGGGAATCCATCGACGGCGCCAAGACCATGGGCTGACTCAGCGGGTGAGCGGCCTGGCCACGCGGCCGGGGTGAGGCCGGATCAGGCCGGGCGGTCCCGTCGGCCGGTCAGGAAGCAGGGATGGCAGTCGGGTCGGCCGGACAGGTTGCGGCCGGCGGGGCGCCCGCCTAGCCGCCGCGCGGTCGGGTAATGATCGTTGGGTGAACGCCGACCAAGGCCGCCTCGAGCCGCCCGCCAGGCTCCTGCCGATGCTGGCCACGTCGGGCACGCTGCCGGCCGATGACGCCGGGTGGGCGTACGAGATGAAGTGGGACGGGCTGCGTGCTCTCGCCTTCATCTCGGGCGGACAGGTCCGGCTGACCTCGCGGACGGCTCGCGACATCACCTTCGTCTACCCCGAGCTGGCTGGCCTCGCGACGGCGGTCGGGGCCGTTGAGGCAGTGCTCGACGGTGAGATCGTCGCGTTCGGCGGCGGGTCCTGGCCTGACTTCGAGGCGCTCCAGCAGCGAATGAACATCAGCACCTCGGCGCAGGCAAAGGTACTGGCGGCGCAGGTCCCTGTCAGCTACCTCGCCTTCGATTTGCTGTGGCTAAGCGGCCGGCCCTTGCTGGACGAGCCGTACACGCGACGCAGGGAACTGCTCGACAATCTTGGCCTTGATGGCGGTCGCTGGCAGGTGCCGCCGGCGTTCATAGGCGAGTCCGGCGCTGATATCCAGGCTGTGTCACGACAGCAGCACCTCGAGGGTGTCATGGCCAAGAGGCTCGGATCGCGGTATGAGCCGGGCCGGCGGACGACATCGTGGCGCAAGATTAAGAACGTGCGGCGCCAGGAGGTCGTGATCGGCGGCTGGAAGCCGGGCGAGGGCGGCCGGGCCGGCTGGATCGGCTCGCTGCTGGTCGGCGTACACGATGACGACGGCGCACTGCTCTACAGCGGGCACGTCGGCACCGGGTTCACGCAGCAGACGCTGCGGATGCTGGGAGAGCGGCTGGCGTCACTGGGCCGGGATACCTCGCCGTTCGCGGGGACGATTCCGCCTGAGGATTCCCGCTTCGCGCGGTGGGTCGAGCCTGAGCTCGTGGCCGAGGTGGCGTTTGCCGACTGGACGAAGTCCGGGCGGCTGCGCGCGCCCGCGTACAAGGGACTGCGTAACGACAAGGATCCGGCGGAGGTCATTCGTGAGCCCTGATAGGCGCAAGGTGCAAGCCGAGGTCGGCGGACGCACGCTGACGCTGTCCAACCTCGACAAGGTCCTGTATCCGGCAGCCGGCTTCACCAAGGCGCAGGTGATCGACTACTACCTGCACGTCGCGCCCGTCATGCTGCCGCACGTCGCGTCGCGCCCGGTGACGATCAAGCGCTATCCCGAGGGCGTGGATGGCGAGTTTTTCTTTCAGAAGAACGCCCCGGCGCACCGGCCCGACTGGGTACCGACCGTCAAGATCGCCTCGCCCGGATCGACCAAGTCGAGAGCGACCATTGACTACATTCTCGGCGGCGACCTGCCGACGCTGATCTGGGCGGCCAACCTCGCGGCGCTGGAGCTGCACACGCCGATGTGGCGGTATCCGCATGTCGGCGAGCCTGACGTTCTGGTCTTCGATCTGGACCCGGGCGCGCCCGCGACCATCGTGGAGTGCTGTGAGGTCGCGCTGTTGCTGCGTCCGCTGCTGGCGGAGCTGGGCTTCGCGCCAGTAGCGAAGACCTCTGGCGGCAAGGGACTCCAGCTGTACGCGGCCGTCACCGGCATGACGTCACAGGAGACCAGCGACCTCGCCAAGGGTCTCGCCGAGCGGCTGGAGCAGGAGCAGCCCCGGCTGGTCGTGTCGCGTATGACCAAGGCGCTGCGGCCGGGCAAGGTGCTCATCGACTGGAGCCAGAACAATGCGGCGAAGACGACCGTTGCGCCCTACTCGCTGCGTGCTCGACCGCAGCCGACCGTGTCCACGCCCGTCAGCTGGGACGAGGTCACCGCCTGCAAGCGGGCGGCGGATCTGGTCTTCACCGCAGACGACGTGCTAGCACGCGTTGCGGACGCGGGCGACCTCTTCGCCGCGGTGCTGTCGCGATGACGCTCTCTCTGGCTAGCTGAACTGCCCGCCGAATGCGCCGAGTAGCAGCCACGCCGGTTACCAGCAGCCGAAGCGGTCTGCCAGTTGCAGGCGCGTTGCGAAGGCGTTACTCACGATTCCCAGCAGAGGGCCCGTCGCATTCGACGAATCTTGGGTGCCAGCCTTGGGCGCCGAATCCACAGCGCTGCGTTTCGCCGCGATACGAGCGGTGACCTGCATAAATAGCAGCCGACACGTGGCGCGGCGCTGCACCAGCCCGCCAGGCCTGCGACATTTCACGGTCTCGCGGACAGGCGCGAATACCGCTAAGCGACCGGCGGCACCGAAGTATGGTTCTTGCGCAATTGCCGAGGCGACATCACCATCTGCCTCTCTAGGCGCACGGAGCAGCTATGCGATTCAGCGTTCTCGGACCGTTATCAGCTGAGGCTGATGATGGCACGGTGCTGGCGCTCGCACGGCCTTCACAGCGCAGCACGCTGGCAGTACTGCTTCTGTACGCGCGGCAGCCGCCGACGAGGGCACTCCTGATCGACGCATTGTGGGGTGACGAGCCGCCGGGGGACGCGGAGACGGCGCTGCGCGTGCGCATGCGTGATCTACGGCGGGCGCTGGCTGGTCACGATCGCCTGATGACGCACCCATCGGGATACCAGATCCTGATCGAGCCCGGCGAGGTTGACATCGCCGACTTCCGCGACCTGGCGGCTGCTGGCCGTGCCGCGCTGGACAGCGGCAGTGCCGAGGACGCAGCTCGCCTGCTCGCGCAGGCATGCGGCTTGTGGCGCGATCCGCCGCTGATCGATCTGCCGGACACACCTGTCATGCACCTGGCTGCGAACGCGCTGCTCGAGCAGCGGCGTGACGTCCGCGAGTGGCTGATCGACGCCCGGCTCGCACTCGGGCAGCATCACGAGGTGCTCGCGGAGATCCGGGCGGTCATTGCCGCGGACCCGCTGGCTGAGCATCCGCACGTGCAGTTGATGCTCGCGCTTTACCGGTGCGGCCAGAAGTCGGCGGCACTCGCGACTTACACCCGGCTGCGTGACCTAACCTCGCGCGAATTCGGCCAGGACCCGGGACCGGAAGCCCGGGCGCTGCTTCGGCAGATGCTGGCCGACAGCCCAGCTCTGATGTTCCGGCCGCGCCCCGTGGCCGCGCCAGGCGACGTGCGGCCAGCTTGGTCGCCCATCTGCCAGCTACCTGCACCGCCGCCCGACTTCACCGGGCGTGTCGCTGCTATCGAAGCGCTCGCCCGGCGGATGCCGGCGGCGAGCCTGGCCGTGACCGTCATCACCGGACCGCCGGGGGTCGGCAAGACAGCACTGGCGGTCAAGGCCGCGCACCTGGCGAGCGCGGAGTTTCCTGACGGCCAGCTCTACGCAGGTCTCGGGGGCATCGGGCAGATACGGGCCTCGGTGGACGTCCTGGGCGAGCTGCTGCGATCACTCGGTGTGCCGTCGGTCAGGATTCCGGCCGGACTGTCGGAGCGCGCCGCCTTGTACCGCTCAGTGCTGGCTGGCCGCCGTGTCCTCCTGCTGGCCGACGATGCGGTATCAGCCGCCCAGGTCCGCCCGCTTCTGCCCGGCACGGCGGGCTCGGTCGTCGTGGTTACGAGTGGCTCGCGGCTGGCGGACTTGGAGGGGGCATGCAGCCTGAGCCTGACCGGCCTTAGTGCCGACGAGGCTGTCGTCCTCCTGGCCAAGATCGCGGGCTCGCGGCGGATCGAAGCCGAGCCCGCCGCCGCCGCCGCGATCGCGGCGGCGTGCGCAGGCCTGCCGCTCGCGGTGCGTATCGCCGGCGCGCGCCTTGCTGCGAATCCGGCGCTGCGGCTTTCTGCCCTGGCTGCTGCCATGTCTGACGCGGACAGGTTGCTGGGCGAGTTGTCGATCGGCGACCTGTCGGTCAGCGGACGGCTGGATACCGCGTGGCGGGCACTGGATCCGCGCTCGCGCAAGGCGCTGCGCACGCTCGCCAGGGCCGGGCTGCGCGACCTGCCGGACTCGCTGGTGCTGGCGGCCGCCGCCGGGGCACCGGCGGTCGCCCAAGCCCTCACTGACTCGAGCCTCATCGTTCCGAACGCGGAGACTGGCTACTACCGGATGGCGCCGCTGGCCGGTTTTCACGCCGTCGCGCAGCCGTCGGCATCGGGCGACTAGACCAGCCAGCCTTCCGGCAGCTCACGTTTCTGCTCTTCGGAGGAGGTGGAGCGTACCTGCGCGTGCCGGAGGATTTGGGCCTGACCTGAGCGCTAACGCATTGCTAACCGGCCGCTCACGAATCGGCCCTACGGTGCAGATCGCCGACTGAAGCGCCAGAACCGCTCAGCGGACACTACCGGGCCAGCCCGAACCCGTGGAGTCCTGAATGACATCACACCGACCCGAGCCGACCGCGCTGCGAAGGCGCGGGCCGCTTATTCTGGCCACCGCCGGCTTGTTGCCGGCGCTGACCGCGTGTGCAGGGGCCGCTGCGCAGGTGCACCTGCCGGCCAAGCCGACGGCGCAACCCGCCGCAGTGAGCCAGCCAACCGCCCTGACGCCGCGGCAGCAGGTAATCGCTGCGCTTGCCGGCTACACGGCAGCGCTCGGCCAGGCCGACAAGTCCAAAAGCAAATCCACCGCGCGCCAGCTGCTGGGGCAGTACCTCGTGCCGGGCCGGATCGGCGGCCTCGTCCAGGCCATGGGCGCGATCTGGGCGCGGGGCGAGAGCTTCTACGGCCACGACATCGTGCACGTGTCGAGCGTGACGGTCGCAGGCCGTCATGCGTTCGTCCACGACTGCGACGACACCAGCGGCATGAGCCTGGTCAAGACGGCGACCGGCCAGATCGTGCCGGGCTCTGCCGGCGTGCCGCGCGTCGACCTCGTCACCCGCCTCGAGCTGGTCCACGATCGCTGGCTGGTGGAGTTCCAGCTGGTCGAGGACGTCCCGTGCACGCCGTGACGCCTGCGGCACGGCCATTGCTGAGCGTGCTGACCGTGCTCGGGCTGGCGGTTGGCCTAGCTGCCATCGGGGCGGCACCGGTCGCGGCGAGCGGCGGCGGGACCGGGGGGTGCAATCCCTATGTGGACGGCACTGTCATACCGGTGCCGTGCTCCTCCGGCTCGGCGAGCAGCGGTAGCAGCGGATCCGGCGGCGGCGTTGCGACAGTGGGCAGCTCCTGCACGACGTTCATGCTTGGCAAAGCCCAGGCGGAGAATCTCGGGCTGTCTTGGCCACCGCCGCAAGGGGAGAGCTGGGCCATAGTGGACTGCCTGGGCGGCGCGATTGACGCGGCCCCGCAGGCCGTCCTGGTCAGCAACGCGACTGGTGCTCCGGCGATCGCGCCGCAGCAGCTGCTGCTCACCGCCGTGGGCCAGCTTCAAGTTCCCCATCTGGGGCCGAGCACGGCTCCGCCGCGCGGGCACGACGGGCTCGTTGGCCTGCCCGAGTGGTACTGGATACCGGCTGACAACTGGCACGCCAGGACCGTGACGGTAACTGCTGGCCAGGTGTGGGCCGTCGTCACTGCGACGCCGGTCGGCCTGACCTTCCAGCCCGGCCCCGGTATTAGGCCGGTCAGCTGCACCGGGCCGGGGGTGGCCTACAACCCGCACAAGCCGGCGGCGGCGCAGCATACGGACTGCTCCTACACCTACCGCGAGCCGTCGATGGGCCAGCCCGGCGACGCCTACCAGGCGTCGGTCACCGTGACCTGGCGGGTCACCTGGACGGGCTCGGGCGGGGCCGGCGGGGTCCTCGATGCCGCGCTCTCGGTCCCGGTCGGCTTCGCCGTTCCGGTCGCGCAAGGGGAGGCCCTGGTGACTGGCCCGTGAGCACCCACCAGCCGGCAGGAATCGGGACCGCTTATTTTCCTGAGCCTGATATCGCACCAGACGGGACGGGCCGTGGCGGCCTGGCCGCGGAGGCGGGTCATCTACGCGGGCTGCCTCGTCGGCGTCGGCCTGCGATGATCGCGCTCGCCGTGGCGATGGCCGGGGCCGGCGTCGTGGTCTTCGCGGCTGTCTATCAGCGAGCTGACCATCAGGTGCCCGTCGTCATGGTGACGCGGTCGGTCCCGGCCGGCTCGGTGATCATCTCGGCCGACCTGGCGAGTACGACCGTCAACGTGGGGCGTGGTGTCCAGGTCATCCCGGCTGCGCAGATTGGTCAGGTCAGCGGCCAGATCGCGGCGGTAGCGCTGCGCCCGGCAACCCTGCTCGCGCCGTCGGACCTGACCGCCTCGCAGCCCCCCGCGCCCGGACAGGAGTTGGTAGCAGCTCCGGCCAAGCCTTACACGCTGCCAGTCAGCGGGCTGGTGCCAGGCGATCACGTGCTGATCGTCGCGACGACGGGACAGCAGGGTCAGGGCGGCTCGTCGGTCAGCGCGCCGTCGCTCAGCGCACCGGTGGCCGCCGTCGTCGAGGCCGTTAACATCGTCCCTGATCAGGACGGATTCGACGTCGTCGACCTGCTGGTGAGCGACGCCAACGCTGCCGCGGTCGCCAGCCAGGTCTCCACCGGGCAGTTCGCCCTGATCGTGACGAAGCGGGGTTAGGCAGTGGGAGAGATCTATGCGCTGATATCCGCCGGCGGCTCCCCGGGCGTGACGACGGCTGCCCTGGCCCTGGCGCTGGCCTGGCCGTCGCCGGTGATCGTGGCGGAGTGCGATCCGAGCGGCGGCGACGTCCTGGCCGGCCTGCTGACCGGCCGCGTGCCTGCCAGCCAGGGTCTAGTGGAGCACGCAATGGAGGCCGGCCGCGATGGTCGGGCCGCCGCCGGTTCCCTCGGTTCGCAGCTGATCCCGTTAGACGCTGAGCGGACCAGGATGGTGCTGCCAGGCCTGACCGATCCGCGTCAGGCAGCGGGCCTTTCGTCGGCGTGGCCTGCCGTCGCCGCGACGCTGACAGCCCAGGAGGCCGACGTCATCGCGGACTGCGGGCGGCTTGACGCCGGCCCCGGTCAGCCGCTGGCCATCCTGTCGGCCGCGCGGATCGTCGCGATCGTGCTGCGCCCGACGCTTCGGCAGGTGTG
>DASXKI010000472.1:0-6141 GCA_036496945.1 Streptosporangiaceae bacterium
ACGCTGATCGGGCTCGACCACACCTATCCGGGCCTGATCTTGTCCAACCTCGGCGGCGGGTACCTCTCCTTCGCCGTCTTCGTCTACGTCGGCTTCATGCGCTCGATACCCGCGGAGGTCATCCAGGCGGCCCGTATCGACGGCGCCACCGGCCTGCGGATCTGGTGGAAGATCGTCATGCCGCTCGTCCGGCCGGCCACCGCCACGGTCGGCATCTTCCTGTCGCTGTGGATCTGGAACGACTTCCTCAACCCGCTGCTGATCATCGGCCCGATCACCGGCCAGACCGTCACGGTCGGCCTGTACGACTCGGTCAGCAACCAGGTCCAGCCGGACTACGGGCTCCAGTTCGGATTCATGTTCCTCGCCGCGCTCATCCCGGTCACCGGCTATCTGCTCGCGCAAAAGCAGTTCCGGGCCGGCCTCACCGCTGGATCAACCAGATGACGGCTGAGGCTGAATCCGGCGACGATGCAGCAGGTAATCGGGCACCGGCCGGGGTGCCGGACCTAGACGAGGTAGCGGGGAGCTGGGTCGACGCCGCTGATCTGGCGCATCTGCCCTCACTGCGTAACCAGTGGGGCCAGGGCCACGTCAATTCCGACCTCAGCTCGCTGTCGTGGCTGGCCGCGCCACCGTACTCGTTCGGATACCACACCGGGGTCCTGCGGGTCGACGGGGTCACGCTGCCTGCGCAGCGATTCCGCTGGAAGCCCTGGGGCGTCCAGCGTGAGCACTCCCGCGCCGGCATGTCGGTGCGCACCGACACCCGGATGATGCTCGAGCAGGACCTGCTGCTCTGGCAGATCGAGGTCACGAACAACAGCGACGAACCGCTGGACTGCTCAGTCTCCCAGGATCTGTTCGCGATGGTCGCGCACACCGACACCGGGTGGGGCTGGCTGTATGACGTCCCGTGGACGGCGGGCAACCACCACGACTTCATGACGCTTGAGCGGATCCGCGCCTCGGTCACAACCGAACGAGGGCATGCCTACCTGCTGGGGCCCGGCCCCCGCAGGCTGCGCCTGGGCAGGCCCCGGCTGCCAGGAATTCAGCGCGACGCCGACACCGAGCCGATGTCGCTGGCCTACGAGCTTCCCCGCCATGTCAGCCAGGACACCGTGTATCCCTACCGCGACGCCGCGGCAGCCACGGTGCGTAACATCCACTGCCGCGACGCCGGCACCGACAAGCCCATCCTGCTGGCCTCCGCCGAGATCGCGCTGCATCGCGCCAGCGAGGTAACCCTGGGGACCTTCGAACTGCGGGCGGGCCAGGTCATCGAGCTCGAACTGCGCGTCGACGCACTCGACCATGGCGGCGTCGTGCTCACCCACGGCAATCACCCGGACTCCCTGCAGCTCGGCGTGGACGCCGGGCGGCTGTGGTTCGGAATCTCCGGTGAGAAGGAATGCTCGAGGAGTGACGTCGTCGCCGGCCGCTGGTACAACGTCGCGATCGCACTCGATGCCGATCGTGTCGCGATGTCCCTGGACGGCGTGGAGGTTGCCGCGACAAGCCACTGGTCGGCGTCGCCCCGGTGGAAATCCCTGTCGGACGACGCGCTGGTCTCCATCGCGGACAACTGCTCGCCTGCACGCGCCAGTTACGGATTCGACCCCGTTCCCGCCGTGCTTGAGGACGCCGGTACGGGTGCACGAGCGACCTGGGCGCTCAGCCTCGACGCTCACCAGAGCGTCACGATCGGAGTGGTGTGCGCCTACGGAAGTGACGCGCTGGACGTCGCCGCCGCGGCAGCCCGAGCCGCGCACGATTTCGGCGGCACGTTCGCCAGCTCCGAGGCCGGCTACCGGGACTTGTGGCACAGCATGTTCACTCCGGGCAACCGGCATTTCAGCGGCCACCTGCCCACCCTCCGGACCCCGGATGCGGGCCTCGCGAAGTCCTACTACATGGCCGCGCTCCTCGCCCTCTACATGCGCAACACCCGTGTCAGTGCGTCCGAACCGATCTTCCTGACCGGAGGGCCGCGGCTCGGTCCCACGACCACCTTTTTCTGGGATCACACCGAGTGGAGCCGGCTCTACGCGCTGCTCGAGCCGACTGGCCTGCGGTCCTGGCTGCACCGAGCACTGAGCAGCCCCTATGACGCGTCGTTCGGGCTCGACGTCAGAAACGGCGGCCCGCTCGGCAACCATTACGCCTCGAACGATTACGCGCTGTTCAGACTCGTCGAGCACTACATCTGCGTCACGGGCGACGTCGCGTTCCTCGACGAGCAAGCCGGATCCCGCACCGTGCTCGCGCACCTGGAGCGCCTGGCCTTTGGCTGGAGGGCCAGGCAGACCGCGGCGACCGGCGGCATCCTCGCCGACTTCGGCGCTGACCCATGGACCCTGCTCGAATGCGTGCCCAACTACGTCAATGTGGTGGCCTCGTTCAACGCGGCCTACGCCGGCATGACGCGCTCCTTCGCGGGCCTGCTCAGGACGCTGGGACGCGCGGAGGCGGCGGCGGCGGCCGAGGCCGAGGCAGCTACGCTGGCCCAGGCGGTCACCGGGTTGTCACTGCCACACGGGCGCTGGCAGATCAGGCATCCCGCCTTCACCGAGTCCATTGGCCACTGCCTGGACTTCGGACTGGTGGCCGCGCACCTGCACGCCGACCTCAGCGCGGCGCAGCGGTCCGAGGCAGTCCGATTCGTGTCGGAGAAGCTGCTGGCGTCCACCTGGATGCGGGCGCTGGCGCCGGACGACCCGGTGGCGCCGGTGTCGAACCGGCCCGACCACGGCGCCGCCGGGGCGTTCTGCGCATGGCCGGGTGTCACCGCGCACGGCCTGGCCAAGCTGGGCCGGACGGACCTCGCCGCGAAGCTGCTCAGCGTCGTACACGAGTCCGCGTCAGGCGGGCTCTGGGGCCAGGCTATGGAGATCGTGGCCGATAGCCGCGGCCAGTGGGTGCGCGTCGCCGAGGATGGCGTGTCGAACCGGGACTCCATCGCCGGCGTCGCGACCGCGGAGGCGGTCGTCTCGGGACTCTTCGGCTTCGAGCCGACCTTCCGCGACGCGCCAGCCGATAGCCTGCCCGACAGCATCGACGTGCCCGGCATCGGATCGCTGTCCAATATCAACATCGGCCCACGAGCCAACCTAGATATCCATGAGTCACGAAGGGACCGTCAGTGAGCCAGCGTAAGCCGCGGGTCGTCGCGCTCGACTGCTTCGATGTGCGCTTCCCGACGTCTCTTGAGCAGCACGGATCGGACGCGATGAACCCCGATCCCGACTACTCGGCGGCGTACGCGGTCTTGCGTACAGACTCCGACGGGCCAGACGGGCACGCCCTCTGCTTCACCATCGGCCGGGGCAACGACGTTGTGGTCGCGGCGATCGAGGCGCTCCGGCCCCACGTGATCGGCCAGGACGTCGAGGACCTCGTCAGCGACCTGGGCGGTTTCAGCGCCGGCCTGATCCATGACAGCCAGTTGCGGTGGCTCGGGCCGGAGAAGGGCGTCATGCACATGGCCATCGGCGCCGTCGTGAACGCCGCCTGGGACCTGGCCGCAAAGCTCGCAGGCAAACCGGTGTGGCGGCTACTGGCGGAGATGAGTCCCGAGCAGATTGTCGCTCTCATCGACTTCCGCTACATCGAGGACGCGCTCACCCCGGACGAGGCGCTGGACCTGCTCCGCGCCGCCTGGCCGGGCCGCGATGGCCGGATCGCCGAGCTGGAGCGCCAGGGCTACCCTGCCTACACCACGACGCCCGGCTGGATCGGTTACTCCGACGCGAAGCTGACCCAGCTGTCCAGGCAGGCCGTCGCCGACGGCTTCACCCAGATCAAGCTCAAAGTTGGCGGGAACGTGGACGCCGACGCCCGCCGGCTGGCACTGGCGCGAGAGGCGGTCGGCCCGAACGTGCGCATCGCCGTGGACGCGAACCAGCGCTGGAGTGTCGCGCAGGCGATCTCAGCGATCGAGGCGCTCGCGCCGTACGACCCGTACTGGGTCGAGGAGCCCACCAGTCCGGACGAGATCCTCGGGCTGGCCGCGATCAGGCAAGCCGTGCTGCCCGTCAAGATCGCCACCGGCGAGCACGTCGCCAACAGGGTTGTCTTCAAGCAGCTCCTGCAGGCGGGCGCGCTGGACTTCGTCCAGATCGACGCCTGCCGCGTCGCCGGGGTCAACGAGAATCTGGCCATCTTGCTGCTCGCCGCCAAATTCGGCATTCCCGTGTGCCCGCACGCGGGCGGCGTCGGCCTGTGCGAAATGGTCCAGCACCTGGCAATGTTCGACTTCGTCGCGGTCTCGGGCACGATGACAGATCGCATCCTGGAATACGTTGACCATCTGCACGAGCATTTCACCGACCCGGTGCGTGTCGCTGACGGCCGGTATCTCACGCCGACCGCACCAGGGTTCTCCGCTACGCTTCGGCCCGAGTCGCTGCGCGACTACCAGTTCCCCGACGGCACCAGGTGGATGTGAGCTGACCATGACGAGTGAGCCAACAACGTCCCGTGAGCTGAGCGGCCTGGCCGCCGTCGTGACGGGCGGCGGGTCCGGCATCGGGCTCGCCTCAGCCCGGCTGCTCGCCAGCCGAGGCGCTCGGGTCGCCGTCCTCGACCTCGACCCAGGCGCCGAGTTCGTGGCTCTGCACGCCGACGTCACTGACGACGAGTCCGTGCGGCATGCCATCGACGTAGCTGCCGAGCAGCTCGGCGGCATCGACATCGTCGTCAACAACGCCGGAATCGGCGCTATCGGGACCGTGGCTGATAACCCGGACGAGCAATGGCACCACGTCTTCGACGTGAACGTCGTCGGCATCGTCCGGGTCACCCGTGCGGCACTTCCCCACCTGCGCCGGTCGGCGCACGCCGCGGTCGTCAACACCTGCTCCATCGTGGCGACCGCTGGCCTGCCGCAGCGAGCGCTGTACTCAGCAACCAAAGGGGCGGTGCTGTCCCTGACTCTTGCGATGGCTGCCGATCACTTGCCTGAGGGCATCAGGGTCAACTGCGTCAATCCCGGTACCGCCGACACACCCTGGATCGGGCGGCTCCTCGCGCAGGCTGAGGATCCGGCGGCCGAGCGCGCCGCTCTCGAGGCCCGGCAGCCGATGGGCCGGCTTGTCAGCGCCGAGGAGGTCGCGGCCGGCATCGCCTACCTGGCCAGCCCGGCCGCGGCGGCGGTGACTGGTACCGCGCTCGCGATCGACGGCGGGATGGCCGGACTCCGGATCCGGCCACGTGCATGAGGACAACGTCGCTCCCGCTGCGCCGGCTCGGCCGCTCGGACGTTCAGGTGACCGACCTGTCGTTCGGCGCCGCGGCGATCGGCAACTTGTTCACCGAGGTAAGCGACGAGGCAGCGAGGGCCGCGGTCGACGCGGCGTGGGACGGCGGCATCCGGACCTTCGACACCGCGCCGCACTACGGCCTGGGCCTGTCGGAGCGGCGCCTCGGTGACGCACTGCGTCACCGGCGCCGGGACGACTACGTGATCTCCACCAAGGTTGGCAGGCTCCTGAGCCCGGCGGCGCCACCGTACGGGCGCGATACTGAGGGTTTCGCCGTGCCCGCCGCGCACAGCCGCGTCGTTGACTTCAGCGCCGACGGGGTCCGGCGAAGCCTGGATAGCAGCCTGAGCCGCCTCGGGCTGGACCGGATCGATATCGCGCTCATCCACGATCCTGATGACCACGGGCAGCAGGCACTGCAGGAGGCCTATCCGGCCCTGGAGAAACTCCGGGCCGAGGGGGTCGTCCGTGCCATCGGAGCCGGCATGAATCAGGCTGGCATGCTGGCTCGCTTCGTCGCCGAGACCGACATCGACGTCGTGCTGGTAGCCGGCCGCTATACCCTGCTCGATCACTCCGCGGCGGACACGCTGCTGCCCGCCGCGCTGGACCGCGGTGTTGCCGTGCTGGCCGGCGGCGTCTTCAATTCCGGCGTGCTCGCCGCGCCGGGACCCGGTGCGACGTACGACTACCAGGCGGCGCCGGACTCACTGATCGCGCGAGCCCGGCGGCTTGAAGCGGTCTGCGACCGAGTCGGCATCCCGCTGCGCGCCGCTGCGGCCCAGTTCCCGCTGACTCATCCCGCGGTCACGAGCGTGCTCATAGGGGCACGCAGCGCCGCTGAGGCAACCGACGCGATCACGCTGCATGACCTCGA
>DASXKI010000473.1:0-34710 GCA_036496945.1 Streptosporangiaceae bacterium
CACCGGCACCGGCGTGACCGATCCGGGTGTGACCGATCCGGGTGTGACCGATCCGGGTGTGACCGATGCCCGCACGACCGATCCGGGCGTGACCGATCCGGGTGTGACCGATGCCCGCACGGCCGATCGGGGCACGACCGATCCGGGCACGACCGATCCGGGCACAACCGATCCCTGGGCGACCGATCCGGGCGTAGCCGGTGCGCACACGGCCGACCCCCGCACCTCGGAGTCGCGCCTGGCCGGCATGGCCGACCCGTGGGGCGCCGCCCAGGCTGCCGCAGCGCGGGCGCGGGGACCGGCACCGGACGCCGACGAGGCGGCGGCCCTGTCACATGCACTCGAGACGCTGGCCGATCTCGGCGTGGTCGAACTCGGGACCGAGGAGCACGCGGGCGGCCTGACCGTCGTGCTGTCGCCGCTGGGCGTCTGGGGGGTGCACCGGCGCTTGCTCGCGCAGGGCTGGCACGTGCCCGTCCTCGGCGCTGCCGACCGAGAGGGAGCCGTCGGTCTGCTGATGACGCTGGCCAGCTGCGACGCCGATGACGGCGAGTCGAAGATCAATGAATGGCTCGTCGGCAGGTCCGAAGCGCAAGCGGCCGCAGAGCTCATCGCCGCCGCGGCAACCGGGACGCCCGGTCTGCGCGGGGCGGCCTTCGCTGTCCTGGACCGGATTGGCAAGGCCGCTACCGGGGAGGTGCGGGCCGCGCTTGCTGAGCCACTGCTCCGTGCTCACGCCGCGGTCTGGCTGCACGAGCACGGCGAAGATGCCGAGCTGGGCCCGGCCGATCGCACGTGGCTGCTGGTCGACCTCGGCGCTGGCCTGCTGGAGGAAGCCGACCCTCGCGACGTCGTGGCCGAGTTGCTGCCCGAGGTAGCGCCCGAGGCCCAGGCGGAGATAGTCGCGGGGCTCTGGCAAGTCCGGCACCCCGGCGTCATCGACCTGCTGACCACGCTCAGCGAGCATCACCCAGATCCCGGGGTGGCGCGTGCGGCGCGCAAGGCTGCGTTCAAGGCCCGGTCGCCAGGTGCCGGGGCAGGCCCGCGAGCTTCATAGACTTGACGGGTTGCGGCCTTTTCCCTCGGGCTGCTGGAGAAGGCGCTCATGCCTGGAGGAATGTAGTGAGTATCAGGCCGATCCGCTTGTTTGGTGATCCGGTTCTGCGGACGCCTGCAGACCCGGTGACCAGCTTCGACGCTGAGCTGCGCAAGCTAGTCAAGGACCTCACCGACACGATGATGGATGCGCCGGGCGTGGGCCTTGCCGCACCGCAGATCGGCGTCGGCCTGCGGGTGTTCACCTACTACATCGATGACGTGCTCGGACACATCATCAACCCCGCTCTTGCGCTGTCCGCAGAGGTCGAGGTCGATGACGAGGGCTGCCTGTCCTTCCCCGGTCTCGCGTACCCGACGAGCCGGTCCTTTGGCGCGGTTGCCACGGGCTTCGACATGCACGGCGAGCCGATCACGGTGGAAGGCACCGGCCAGCTCGCCCGCTGCGTACAGCACGAGACCGATCATCTGGACGGGGTGCTCTTCATCGACCGGCTCGACCCCGCTCAGCGCAAGCTCGCCATGAAGGAGATCCGGGCGTCCGAATGGTGGGGCGAGCCGGTTCCGCTGGTCAGGGTGTCGCCGCACGCCACTCACGGCAAGGCCTTCTAGAACATGCGCCTGGTCTTCGCCGGCACGCCAGCCACCGCAGTGCCATCGCTGGATGCGCTGCTGAAGTCCAGGCACGAGGTCGCCGCGGTGCTCACCCGGCCCGACGCGAAGGCTGGCCGGGGCCTCAGGGTCGGCCAGAGCCCGGTCGCGGAGCGGGCAGCCGAGGCCGGGATCGAGATCCTGCGCCCGGCCCAGCTCTCCGGTGCGGAGTTCCTCGCTAGGCTCCGCGAGATCGCGCCCGACTGCTGCCCGGTGACCGCGTACGGCGCGCTCATCCCGCAGGTGGCGCTCGACATCCCCGCCCGCGGCTGGGTCAACCTGCACTTCTCGGTGCTGCCAGCCTGGCGCGGGGCAGCGCCGGTGCAGCACGCGATCCTGCACGGCGATGACGTCACCGGCGCCACGACGTTCCAGATCGTCCGCGCTCTCGACGCGGGTCCGGTGTTCGGCGTGCTGACCGAGACGATCCGCCCGGCCGACACCGCCGGGGAGCTGCTGGAGAGACTGAGCATCGCGGGCGCTGAGCTGCTTGTGGCGACGCTGGACGGCATCGAAGCCGGTGAGCTGGAGGCCCGCGAGCAGCCAGCCGATGGCGTGAGCCTCGCCCCCAAGATCACCCCGGCAGACGCGCAGGTCGACTGGCACAAGCCCGCGGTCGCTATCGACCGGCAGATCCGCGCCTGCACGCCCGAGCCCGGGTCCTGGAGCCAGCTGGACGGCGTGCGGGTCAAGCTGTGGCCGGTGACCGTGGCTGGCGGCGATGCCAGCGGTCATCCGATCGCCCCCGGTGAGCTGCGCGCGCAGCGGGACCGCGTCCTCGCCGGGACTGGAACGACTCCCGTCGAGCTCGGTGAGGTTCAAGCCGACGGCAAGCGCCGGACGCGTGCCGCGGACTGGGTGCGCGGCCTGCACCTGAACGGCCAGCCGGCGGTGCTCGGCCGAAGTGGCTAGGACACCGCGCCGCGGCGCAGGACAGAGCAGGCACACCAGCCTGAGCCAGCGGTCCGAACCGGCCGAGGACGCGGGCCAGGCTGGCTCGAGCACGGCCGGCTCGAGCACGGCCGGCTCGAGCACGGCCAGCTCGAGCTCCGGCAGCCGCCCGCTGCCCGGCGCCGGCAGGCAGCCTGGGGCTGGCCGCAAGCCCGGGGCTGGCCGCAAGCCCGGCGCTGGCAGGCAACCCGGCGCTGGCAGGCCGCCCGGTGCCGGGCGGCAGGCGAGGGATCCGGCCAGGCGCGTCGCTCTCGACGTGCTGCTGGCTGTCGAGGACAGGGACGCCTACGCGAACCTGCTGCTGCCGCAGTTGCTCGCGCAGCGTCAGCTCACGGGCCGGGACGCAGCACTGGCGACTGAGCTGAGTTACGGAACGCTGCGCGGTCGCGGCACCTACGACGCCGTGCTGGCCATCTGCTGCGATCGCAATCTCGACACACTTGATCCTGCCGTGCGCGAGGTGCTGCGGCTGGGCACCCATCAGCTGCTTGGTACCAGGATCCAGCCCCATGCGGCGGTGGCCACGTCGGTAGACCTGGTGAAGGAAGCGGCCGGCCAGCGGCCCGCAGGCTTCGTGAACGCCGTGCTGCGACGCGTCGCCACTAGGGACCTGGCTGGCTGGCTCGATATCGCGGCGCCGGACCGGGAGCCGGATCCTGTTGGCTACCTGGCGGTCCGCTACAGCCATCCGCGCTGGATCGTCGAGGCGTTCGCCGCGGCACTCGGCGAGGCGCCTGGCGGTGATATGCGGCAGACCGAGACGGCGCTCGCCGCAAGCAGTGAGCGCCCCGCCGTGCACTTGTGCGTGGTGCCCGGCCTGGCTGACCGGCAGGACCTGGTGACAGCCGGCTGCGCCCCGGCCCGCTGGTCGCCCTTCGGCGCCTACCTGGCTGACGGGGACCCGGCCGCGATCAGCGCGGTCGCCGAGGGCAGGGCCGGGGTTCAGGACGAGGCTAGCCAGCTAGCCGCGATCGCGCTAACAAGGGTCGCAGTTGATGGCAGCGACGCCAGGTGGCTGGACGTATGCGCCGGCCCTGGCGGCAAGGCGCGCCTGCTGGCTGGCCTGGCGGCCGGGACTGGCGCCCGGCTGGTGGCCGCCGAGATCCGCGAGCACCGTGCGCGGCTTGTCCGCTCGGCCGTGGCGCCGGCCGGCTCGGCGAGCGTAGTCGTCGCCGACGGCACGAGGCCTGCCTGGCGCGCTGGCGGTTTTGATCGCGTGATCGCTGACGTGCCGTGCTCTGGCCTGGGCGCGCTCCGCCGCCGGCCCGAAGCCCGCTGGCGGCGTACGCCCGCGGACGTGCAGGCGCTGGGCGGTCTGCAGCGCAGCCTGCTGTCAGGCGCGCTGGACGCGGCGCGGCCGGGTGGCGTTGTCGCGTACGTGACCTGCTCCCCGCACCTGGCGGAGACGCAGGACGTGGTGGCCGATGTACTCGCAGCGCGGCCCGGCGTCCAGGTGCTCGACGCGCCCGCGGTGCTGACCGAGGTGCCGGGTGTCAGCGTCGGGCCGGATGGCCGCTACGCGCAGTTCTGGCCGCACTTGCACGGCACCGACGCTATCTTTCTCGCCCTGCTCAGGCAGGCCGGCCCCACGGCGCCGTGATCACGAATGACGCCATAGCCACAGCGCGCTGGCGCTTATCGCGCGGCGCCTGGTAGCGCGCGGGTGCGCTTGTGCCCGACGCGCCCGGCGCCGATGTCGGCGCGCTTGCCCTGCGCGTACCCGTCGCCGTAGCCGCTGCCGGTATACGTCATTCGTGCTGTCCTCGTCAGCGGGTAGGCCTGGGCCACTGTCTGCCGGATCACCATCGAGCGATCAGCGAGCACCAGCGCGGTGCGTGACGACCCGGCCCCCGCGGGCTCAGCGACGGTAGCTGCCCGCTCGGCACGCTCCTCGGCGGCCCGTACCTTGGCGATGACGGCCGCCGTGTAGCCGAGCAGCCAGCTGCGCCGCCAGGCGCGCACGTTATCGGCCCTGGCCGGGACCTGTGCGGCGACCAGCCCGTGCCACATCTGGACCAGCACGGAGGTGTACAGGACGTCGGCCCGCTCGATATCGGAGGCGTAGCCGAACACGTGCACGCGCTGGCCCTCACTGACCGGCAGCAGGATGCACTGGCAGCGGAGCGCGGCGGCCAGCCCGCACAGCAGATGCGCCTGCACCCTGGCCCACGGGTTGTAGATCTCCACGATCCGGTTGTCCGGCTTGTCGGTCTCCGGCCGCGTCGCGGCGAGCAGGGCCCGGTCGATGCCGTACTTGGCCATCAGCTCCGCCGCCTTGGCGGTGAAAGCCTGGGCCTCCTCGACCGTCACGCCCTCAGCCTCCGCCTTGGCCAGCAGCTTGCGGACGCGGTCGAGCAGCCGGTCAGGTGCCTCCGTGGCTGATGCGCCCGTGGCTGGCGCGGCCGTGCTCCGTGCGGTACTCAACGACTGCCTCCCTGGACACCATGACTGCGTGCGCGTCCGAATTTAGCTGGCCGCTCTGACAGTCCGCGCCATCCTCGCCACAATGGCCGGGCCTAGAATCGGCGTGATGAACGTCCAGATTGCGCCGAGCCTGCTGGCGTCCGACTTTGCCAGGCTCGCCGACGAAGCGTCTGCGGTTGCTGATGCGGCCGACTGGCTGCATGTCGACGTCATGGACGGCCACTTCGTCCCGAACCTCACGATCGGGCTGCCCGTGGTGGAGGCGCTGCGGCGGCACGCGCGGCTGCCGCTGGACTGCCACCTGATGATCGAGGATCCCGATCGCTGGGCGCCTGGCTATGCCGAGGCCGGGGCGCAGAGCGTGACCATTCACGCGGAGGCCGCGAGGGCCCCGGTCCGGACGCTGCGGGCTATCCGGGCGTCCGGAGCGCGAGCCGGCCTGGCGTTCAATCCGGGCACGCCGGTGCTGTCAGACGCGGACCTGCTGGCCGAGGTCGACATGCTGCTGCTGATGACCGTCGAGCCCGGTTTCGGCGGCCAGCCGTTCCTGGACCTGGTCCTGCCCAAGCTGCGCCGGGCGCGCGAGCTGATCAACGCCTACGGCGGCGACGTGTGGCTCCAGGTCGACGGCGGTGTCAGCGAGGATACGATCGGGCGTTGCGCGGAGGCGGGAGCTGACATGTTCGTGGCCGGCTCGGCGGTCTACGGCGCCGACGACCCCCCGGCCGCCGTGAAGGCGCTGCGCGCCCTAGCCGTCGCCGCGAGCTCGCCGGGCAATCGCGGCTGATCCGGTGGCGGCCATCAACGATCAGGACGGGGAACGGGCTGGCGTTCGGCTCACCAACCTTGACCAGGAACTGTTCGACGGCGCTGGAGCCACCAAGCGGGATCTCGTCGATTACCTGGACGCGGTCAGGGACGTCTTCATCCCGGTGCTGGCAGGCCGGCCGCTGTCGGTCGTACGGGTGCGCCCGGGCCAGGCGCCGTTCATGCAGAAGAACGTGCCCAAGTACGCGCCAGACTTCGTGCGCACTGTCACGGTGTGGGCCGAGAGCTCCCGTCGCGAGGTGGCGTACGCGCTGTGCGATGACCGCCAGACGCTGCTGTGGTTCGCCAATCAGCGAGCCGTCGAATATCACCCCACGCTGATGCTGGCCGGCAGCTGGGACAGCCCGGAGTTCGTCGTGCTCGACATCGACCCGCCATCAGGCGAGGACTTCGGCAACGCGGTGGCGGCGGCCATGCTCGTGCGCTCTGCGCTCGACTCGGCGGGGCTGGCCGGCGCGGTCAAGACCAGCGGCGCCAAGGGCGTGCATGTCTTCGTGCCGCTGGTACCGGGGCAGACCAGCGCGGACGCCGCCGCGGCGACGAGGGCTATTGCGGCCAGGGCGGAGCGGCTGGATCCGGCGCTGGCGACAACGGCGTTCGTCAGGGAGGACCGAGGGGGCAAGGTCTTCCTGGACCCGACCAGGGCAGGCGGCGCCACAGTCGTCGCGGTGTACAGCCCGCGGATCCGGCCGGGGACGCCGGTTTCGTTCCCGGTCGGCTGGGATCAGCTCACCGACGTCCGGCCTGGCGACTTCACCATCAAGACTGCGGTCAGCCTGCTGGCCGGGCACGACGCGTGGGCGGCGGCCCTGCCCGCGCCACAGCAACTTCCAGCCGACCTAGTAGCCGAGGGACATGGCATCCCGATAGCCAGGGTGGCCGCGATGCACGAAGGCAAGCGCCGGGCCAGGGCGCGCCGGGATGAGGGCTCCGCGGCCGGATAGCACCCGGGCTTGCCCGCCTTGCCCGGGTGCCTGGCCGCTGGGCTAGTCCAGAAAATCGATCTCGGCGTCAGCAGCCGTGTCCGCTTCTGTGCTGCGCTGACGTCCAACCTCCGCTGCGGGTGGTTACCTGACCCCGTAGAGGTGCTCGAGGGCGAGCTGGTCGAGCCGCTCGAAGGCCATTCCTCGCTCCGCCAGCGTCGCGACATCGGGCACGAACCCGGCGACGTCGCGCCAGGTCTCCCCTGGCGCCAGGGTCGGGACGGCGAGCTGGGCCACGCGCGCGGCCTGCAACGCCTCCTGCACCTGCGGGTCGGCCCGGAACGCGCGGACCTTCTCGCGCAGGATCAGGTAGTTGCGCATGCACGCTGCCGCCGAGTCCCACACGCCGCCGTCGTCTTCGGTGCGCGGCGGCTTGTAGTCGAAATGCACCGGGCCGTCGTAGCCGCCAGCCTCGAGCGCATCGACGATCCAGAAAGCGCCGCGGGCGTTGCCCGCCCCGAACCGCAGGTCCTGGTCGTACCGTGGGCCGTTCTGGCCGTTGAGGTCGATATGGAAAAGCTTGCCGTGCCAGAGCGCCTGACTGATGGCATGCGCGTAATTGAGCCCGGCCATCTCCTCGTGGCCGACCTCCGGGTTGATGCCGACCATCTCGGGGTGCTCCAGCTCGGTGATGAACGCGAGGGCGTGCCCTGCGGTCGGGAGCAAGATGTCGCCGCGCGGCTCGTTCGGCTTGGGCTCGATCGCGAACCGCAGCGAGTATCCGTGGTCTATGACGTACTGGCTCAGCACGTCGAACGCTTCCTTGTACCGTTCGAGCGCGGCACGGACGTCCTTGCTGCCCCCCGACTCCGCGCCTTCCCGGCCGCCCCAGCACACGTACACGCTGGCCCCGAGCTCGGCGGCAAGGTCGAGGTTGCGCATTACCTTCGCCAGCGCGAACCGGCGGACCTCCCGGTCGTTGGCGGTGAAGGCACCCTCCTTGAAGATCGGGTGGCTGAACAAGTTGGTAGTGGCCGTTGTCACGACCAGGCCGGTGTCGGCGAGGGCCTGTTTAAAGTCAGTGATCCGCTTGTCCTGGTCGGTGGCGCTGGCGTCGAAGTCGAAGACGTCGTTGTCGTGGAAGTTGACCCCGTAGGCGCCCAGCTCGGCGAGCTTGCGGACGGCCCGGTCGGCCGACATGGGCGGGCGCACCGCGGGACCGAACACGTCGACCCCCTGCCACCCCACCGTCCATATGCCGAACGAGAAGCGGTCAGCGGGCGTCGGTGCGTATCGGTCTGCGGTCATGGTCATTGTTCCTTTCATCCGCCGGTAGTTGGCAGGCCTCCGGCCCAGGACGACGTCGCCGTGCGCAACGCCGCGAAACGCTCCCGCACGCGTGGCTGTGGCTCGCCGGAATAGCGCCGTGCGGGCGGCCGCGGCCAGTCTGGCGGCTGCGGCCCGCCGGTCAGTACCCATGCGGCCTGCCTCGCGGCGCCGAGCGCGACGTACTCCCGCGGCTCTGGCACGTCGACATCCGCCCCGAAGATCCCCGGCGCGAGCGCGCAGACGGCTTCCGAGCGCGCCCCGCCGCCGATGAGCAGAATCCGGCGCGGCTCGACTCCGAGCAACTCCACCGCGTCAGCCAGCGAGCAGAGCACGCCCTCGACCGCTGCCCGCGCAAGGTTCTCCGCTGTTCCGTTCGTGGTCGTCAGTCCGGTGATCACGCCCGTGGCCAGCGGCAGGTTGGGCGTCCGCTCTCCGTCGAAGTAGGGCAGCAACGTAACGCCGGACGCGCCCGACTCGGCGGCCAGTGCGCGCGCGGCCAGCCCGACCAGATCCGTTCCGGTCATGGCGGCCGCGGCCGCCAGCACCAGGCCCGCGTTGACCGTGCACACCAGGGGCAGGAAGCTGCCGGTCGCGCTGGCGAACCCGGCCACCGCGCCCGAGGGGTCGGCAGCCGCGCTGTCCGTCACCGCGAATGCCGTGCCAGACGTCCCCACAGATACCGCCACCTCGCCGGGTTCCAGTCCCAGGCCGAGCGCGGCCGCCATGTTGTCGCCGGTACCCGGCGCGAGTACGGCACCACTGCGCGTGTGCCCGACCACCTCGCTTGGTGCCGCCACCCGCGGCAGCGCCGGCTCGTGGCCCAGCGCCGCAGCGGCCACGTCGGGCAGCCATTCGCCCTTCGCCGTCGCGAGGTACCCCGTCCCTGACGCGTCGCCGCGGTCGGTGACCGGCTCGGACGCGCCGAGCTGCATGGTCAGCCAGTCGTGCGGCAGCAGCACCCGGGCGACCCGCGCGGCGTTATCCGGCTCGTGCTGCGCCAGCCAGCGCAGCTTGGTGACGGTGAACGATGCCGTGGGCACGCTCCCGGTGGTATCGGCCCACCACCGCGGCCCGCCGAACTCTGCCACGAGTTCTTCAGCGGCCGCGGCTGACCGCATGTCGTTCCATAGCAGGGCCGGACGGATTACCGATCCGTCACTGTCCAGGAGCACCGACCCGTGCTGCTGACCCGCGACCGCGACGGCAGCGGCCCGGCTCAGCAGGCCGTCGCCAGCCTTCTGCAGCGCGTCCCACCATGCCCGCGGGTCAACCTCGGTGCCGGCCGGGTGCGGCGCACTGCCTGCACCGACCACCGTGCCGTCCGCGGCGTCGCACAGCACCACCTTGGTCGACTGTGTCGAGGAATCTATCCCCGCAACCAACATCCGGCGCCTCCCAACATTCGGTATAGCTCAGCGGTCAGGCAGGCCAGCACGCCGTTCCTTCCGCCCGGACCCGTGCCGGGACTGCGGCGTTCGGCTAAGGCAGCCATTAGCGGAGCGCTGATGCCGTCGGGAGATTGAGACAACTCGTATCGCTCCGGCTTGCTGTAGCGGTCGCCGTGTCCAGCACCGAGGCAAGCTCACTCATACTGAGAGCCTTGATACTGACACCGCCGCCGCCCAGCTCGTGCAGCCCGCCAAGCAGAGCACCGGTGAATGTGGCGTCGAATTCAGCGACCGAGGCGGGCAGCAGCCCCGTTGCCCGGTGCAGGGCGATCCCGGATTTCCTGACGGCAATCACACCATCGGAGCCGCAAGTAATCACGACGAGCTCGGGTCCCTGGGCCAGCCAGAGCCGCGCTACGTCCTCCGGCCCGCGGCCTGGGTACAGCCATGAGATCTCCTCGAGGCTCGTCGTTACCAGATCAGCTGCCTTAACCGGCCGGTCCAGCAGCATCTGACCACGTGTAGGCGAGCCCATCACCGCAGGCTTCGCGGTCACGTTGAGGGAAACGATCGCGCCGCGCTGGCGCTGGCGCGCTGCGGCCCGGAGTACCCAGGTAGATCCGGGCAGCACGCAGCAGTCGAGCAAGTCCAGATTAAGGACAGTCGTGTTGGCAGGGATCCAGCCGAGTTCTGCTGCGCTCCACTGCCAGCTTGCTGTATCGCGGAAATAGAGGCTGTCCGGCCTGTCCGCGTCTGCATCGTCGGAGACGACAGCAATCATGGTCGGCTCGTCGGCCTCGGGCGAGGCGCTGATGTCGAGACCGTTCATCGCCGCGTGCATTCGCAGGAACTGCCCCAGCGAGTCACGGGATAGCCGAGCCATCAGCGCGGTCGGGTAGCCAAGCCGGGCGGCCGAGATCGCTGTGGTGAAGCCGCTGCCTCCCGGTGATGCCTCCATCAGGCTGGAGCCAGGTGCAGGCACGAGCTTCACCATTGCCTCGCCGATCACAGTGATCACGGGGTACCCGTCCTGCCGGGCCAGCATGCCGTCGCTAGGGACGTGTCGCCGCATGCGCTGCGCACGCCGCGGGCAGAGTCCATCGCGTATATCTCCTTCGGAGGTGCTGCAGAGCGCCGTGTTTGTTGCGGCCGGGTTTGTTGCGGCCGGGTTTGTTGCGGCGGGGTTTGTTTAGGTCCTCAACAAACTGAAGTGCACCAGAGACTACATATGTTTCGCTCGGGTAGTCAACGGGGCTCGGCGTACCGGCCCTTCCCGCTCCAGCACGCCGATCTGGACCTCTCAGATCGCCGGAATCGCCCTGTTGAACGTCGGCCCTGGCGCGGCAGTCAGCCGGCAACCCGGCTGCCGCACGCGCGGCGGGTGCGAGGGCTGCGATGCGGCTGGCGTCCGCTGGGCGTGCCTGCATTAGTCTCGGCGTGAGATCGGCGGGCGGGGACTCATCCACCAGCGGCGCCCTGCCACCTGTGACATTCTCTCCTCCACTGGTCCGGGCGTGACATAGCTTCCGAACTGAACAAAACTTCAGACGTTATGCGGAATGGCAGACGATGCTGCGCGACGGCGAGATGAAGGAGGAGCGGGTGGAGGAGACCCGCACCCACACCCTGCCCGCTCGCGCGGACCACACGGTCGTTCGGCGCAACAACCTCGAGCTCACCCTGCGGCTTCTGGCCCTGACCCCCGGTCTGTCTCGCGCGGATCTCGCCACTGGCACGGGGTTGACCCGTGGGACGGTGACGCGTCTTGTCGCGGAGCTGATCGAACTCGGCCTGGTGCGGGAAGGCACTATCAGCTCGTTGCGGAGGGTTGGGCGGCCGGGTACGCCGCTCGATATCGACGGCCGACACGTTCTTGCGATCGGTCTCGAAGTGAACGTGGACTATATCGCGATCTTGGTGAGAGATCTTGGTGGGCGTGAGGTCCACTGGGATGAGTGCGCGTTCGACTCTGTGAGCGCTGGCCCGGACGGGAGCGTTCGTGCCGCGATCGACATTTGCCACCGCGCAATTCGGCATGTCCATAATCGCCGGCACGATCGCCAACCAGTCATTGTCGGAGTTGCAGCCGCAATTCCCGGACTGGTGGACATCCGCGATGGAGTCGTTATCGAAGCGCCGAACCTTGAGTGGCGGGACTACTCATTCGGCGCGGCGCTGCGTCACGGTCTCCACTTGAACGGTGCCCCAGTGCGAGTTGGCAACGATGCGAACTTCGCAGCGCTGGCCGAGTTCCGAACCGGAGCATGGGCCGGTACCCCGGATCTCATTTACGTCACCGGCGAGGTCGGCATCGGCGGCGGAATCATCGCAGGGGGCCGACCGCTGCTGGGCAGTCGAGGCTTCGGCGGCGAGATCGGCCACATACGAGTTGACCCTGCCGGTCCGCGATGCGTCTGCGGTCGGCGCGGATGCTGGGAGGCGCTCATCGGCCTGTCGGCGGTGCTGCGGTCCGCGGGCATCAGCACGCCCTCGGGAACGCATCCCCGCACGATGCTCGAAGCGCTCGTTGGGCGAGGTCGGGAGGGCAATCAGCAGGCGCTCGACGCGATTGATCGTCTGGGCAGAGATGTCGGCGTGGGTGCCGCGATGCTCGGCAACATTTTCGATCCCAGCGTGATCATTCTCGGTGGCTACTTCGTTGCGCTCGAAGAATGGATCCTGCCGCGGGCCCGACGAGAGCTCATGAAGGGCATGCTGGGACACCGGGCTGCGACCCCCGACCTGGGTGTGTCGGGTCTAGGATTCACCGCCGCTGCGCGCGGTGCAGCCCTCCACGCCATGGATGCTGTGTTGTCCGATCCAGCCGCGCTACTCGCATCTCCGCTGCAGTAGTGCGGCGCCGCATCTCATAGTAGCTTGGCTGCCGACACCGGTATGTCCGCAGGGTCGGGCGGTCGAGGCGGCCTATGGTCGCTTTCTGTTATAAGGATGAGACTTTCGGGTGGACATGTGTGCTGTATGGTTCCCCGCATCCGCTCTTTCTGTGACTTCAGGATAGGTAAGGGGTTTGGGGATGCACAAAAGTCAGGGAGGTCGGCGCTCTCGCTCGCTTCGCCCAGTGTTCTGGGTGAGTCTGGCGGCGGTTGTCAGCCTGGCGGCTGCGGCCTGCGGCTCGTCGACGTCATCGTCGGGAGCGCCAAGTGGCTCGAACACGATTCCCAAGGGGCTGGGCATCAGCTCCTTTACTGTCGACCTCGCGTCGACGATGTCTAAGCTCAAGCCGCTGACCCACTTCGCGACAAAGGGCGCCAACTCACTGCAGGTGGGAGTGATCCTGCCCGACACCACGTCGTCGGTGCGGTGGGTGGACTTCGACCAGCCGTACCTGAACGATGCCTTTGCGGACGCCGGGTACACCCAGGCGCAGTACCGGATCGACAACGCGCAGGGCAGCGACGCGACTGAGCTGAACGATGCCACCGCCGACATCAACCTGGGCGCCAAGGTCCTCATCATGACCCCGCTCGACGGCCCGACTGGCGTGGCGATCGCCAAGCTTGCCGAGTCTAAAGGCGTCACCCTGATCAGTTATGACCGTGCCACCTTCCAGGGCTCGAAGACGTACTACGTCAGCTTCAACAACGAGCAGGTGGGTGAGCTGATCGGGCAGGGCTTCAACTCCTGCGTCCAGTCCTGGGGGATCTCCAAGCCTCAGGTCTTCGTCCTGAATGGCGGCGAGGACACCGACCCCAATGCGATCTCCTTTGCTTCGGGTTACAACAAGGTGGTCTGGGGCCAGGCGGCCAAGACGGTCAACGCTGGCGCTACCAACAGCGCGGGCATGTCGCTAGTTGGCGAGAACTTCTCCCCTGGGTGGGATAACACCAAGGGCGGCACCATCTTCCAGCAGGAGTTCACCGCTCATAAGAACATCAACGCCACGATCGAGGCCAATGACGGGCTCGCCAACGCGGTGATCACTGACCTCGTCGCGGACGGTGTCAAGGCCAAGAAGATCCCGACCACCGGGCAGGATGCGACGGCCCAGGGCATGGCCTGGATCCTTGAGGGCTACCAGTGCGGCTCTGTCTACAAGGCGGTCTACAAGGAGGCCCAGGACGCCGTTGCCATGGCCACGATCCTGCTGGCCGGCGACACGCCGCCTGCGGCTCTGCTGAACGGGACGACCACCGACCCGGCCGACTCAACCATCACCGAGCCGGCGTCGCTGCTGACCCCGGTCTGGGTGAACCAGTCCAATATGGAGTCGACAGTGGTCAAGGACGGCTTCGACACCGCCTCGGCCATCTGCACTATCGCGGGTGCGAGCGTCTGCGCCGCAGCTGGGATCCAGTGATCAACTGAATAAGAGAACCTCGACAGGGGTTCTCATCGAACGCTCCTCCAGCCGGGGCTGGCGGACCCGCCAAGAACGCGGGCCCGCCAGCCCCGGCACCTGGGGAGTAAGTAACGCCCACCCCGGACCGGGGGAGCCCAATCTAGGCAAGGCTAGTGACGGATCTTCACGATGACTGAGACGAACGAAGCCCCTGACGGCGCGAGCCGCGTCGGCGACGGGGGGGAACCCCTCCTCAAGCTGCGTGGCATCGACAAGCACTTCGGCCCGGTGCAAGCGCTCTACGGAGTGGACCTGGACCTGCCGGCGGGCCAGGTGACCGGCCTGTGCGGGGACAACGGTGCCGGGAAGTCTGTGCTCACCCGCTGCATTGCCGGCGTGCACCAGCCGGATCACGGCCAGATCTACTTCGAGGGACGACCGGTGCACATTCGGAGCACCCGGGACGCCGCCGCGCTGGGGATCGAGACCGTCTACCAGGATCTGGCGCTGGCTGACAACCTGGACATCGTCCAGAACATGTTCCTTGGCCGGGAGCGGCTGCGTCGCCGCCTGCTCGATGAAGACTCGATGGAGAAGCAGGCCGCCGAGACCCTGAGCACCCTTCGGGTGACCACAGTGCGCTCGATCCGACAGCCGGTGGCCTCGCTGTCGGGAGGTCAGCGGCAGGCGGTCGCGGTGGCCAAGGCGGTGATGTGGAACTCCAAGCTGGTGCTGCTGGACGAGCCCACCGCGGCGCTCGGGGTGGTGCAGACCCGGACTGTGCTGGACCTGGTCGAACGGCTCCGGGACCAGGGGCTGGCGGTCATGATGATCTCCCACAACCTGAACGATGTTTTCGAGGTCGCGGACCGGATCGCGGTGCTCTACCTGGGCCGGATGGTAGCCCAAGGGCCTGCGGCGGACTTCGACCGGCAGAGCGTGGTGGAGTACATGACCACGGGTAGCGCCAGCGGGCGGCCGGTCGAGCCTGCCGGATCTGCCAGTGGCGAGGGCTGAGTCCATGGCCTGGACCGGGAGAGCCCAATGACGGCAGACGCCAGCAAGCCCCCGCTCGGGTCGGCGGACGCGGCGGTGGTGGTCGACCCGACCGCCGCCGATGACGTCGCCGCGGCCAACGTCCCGCCGGAGCTTCTCGCCCGGTCGCTGGGCCAGTACGTCCGGGCCTGGGCGCTCGAGGTCCGCAGTGGCAACAGCGGTGTCTTGCCGGTGGTCTTCGCCATGGTGCTGGTCGCCATCGTCTTCGAGGTGATCACCCCCGAGCACGCCTTCCTGCGGCCGAGCAACCTCGTCTATATCTTCGGGCTGAGCACCGTGTACATGGTGCTGGCGATGGCGGAGACGGTGGTCCTGCTGCTAGGCGAGATCGACCTTTCGGTCGGCGCGGTCGGGATGATCGGCGGGGTGATTGCCTTCAAGCTCGTCCAGCACCCTGGGCCGGACTGGCCGTGGTGGGCAGCAACGCTCGCCGCGCTCGCTTGCTGCGGGGTGATCGGCGCCCTGCAAGGGACGCTCGTTGCCCGGCTCAGGATTCCGTCGTTCGTTGTGACCCTGGGCGGGTTCCTGCTGTTCTCGGGAGTCCTCGTCGTCGCTCTCGGCGGGGCCGACGGCACCGTGAGTGTCAATTCTTCGGTGTCCAACCAGCGCGTCATCTACGACCTGGTCCAAGGGCTGATCGCGCCAGTTGTCGGCTGGGTAGCCCTGGCGGTGGTGGTCGTCGCCGCCGGCGCGGCCCTCTGGCTGCGTGCGGCCGCGAGGCGACGCCAGGGCCTGGTGGCCCCGCCCGCCGGCGTGACCGCAATCAGAATCGCCCTCGTAGCGCTCGTCGGTGTAGCTGTGGTGGTGGTCTGCAACGGCAACCGCGGAACGTCCCTGGTGAAGGTGGAGGGCGTGCCGTGGGTGATCCCGATCGTTCTTGTCCTCCTTGGCGGCTTGACACTGCTGCTGCAGCGGACCCGCTTCGGCCGCTACGTCTACGCCATCGGTGGCAACCCCGAAGCGGCCCGCCGCGCCGGAGTCAGCCTCGCCGGCATACGTACCTGGGCCTTCGCGTTGTGCTCAGCGACCGCCGGCCTCGGCGGCATCCTGCTCGGTTCCTTTTTCTACGGCGAGTACAGCACCAATACCGCAGACCCGGGTCAAGTTGTCCTGTACTGCGTTGCTGCCGCCGTCATCGGCGGGGTCAGCCTTTTCGGCGGTCGGGGTAAGGCAATCCACGGTGTTCTCGGCGGACTCCTCATCGGCGGCATCGCCTATGGCGTGTCCCTTCTCAACCTGGGCCAACTGGCTACGCCGTTGGAATACATCCTGCCGGGCGGCGTACTCCTCGGCGCAGTGCTAGTTGACGTGCTGTCACGGCGCGGGACTGGAGGCGTGACGCGTGTCTGACGTACCTGTGACTGACATCCCCGTGACCGCGGACCCCGGCGTCCCACCAGAGCTTCTCGCCCGGTCGCTGGGCCAGTACCTGCGCGCCTGGTGGGGCCGGGTCCGCGGTGGCGACAGCGGTGTCCTGCCGGTGGTTCTGGGCATCGTGGTGGTCGCTGTCAGCTTCCAGATCGCGAACTCGACGTTCCTGTCGGCGCAGAACCTGGTCAACCTGTTCGAGCAGAGCACCATATACATGCTTTTGGCCATGGCCGAGATCTTCGTCCTGCTTCTCGCGGAGATCGACCTTTCCGTCGGCTTGGTCATGGCGCTTAGCAGCGTCATGGTCGCCGAGCTTGTGCAGCCGACCGGAGCGAACTGGCCGTGGTGGGCAGCGATCATCGTGGCGTTGCTCGCTTGCTCTGCGTTCGGCGCCATCCTGGGTTGGCTTGTAGCCCGGCTGCGGATGCCCTCGTTCATCGTCACTCTGGGCGGGCTGCTGATCCTGGAGGGAGTAGCGATCATTGTCCTTGGCGGGACGCTGGTCGGCATCGGCAATTCCCATTACACCAACGAGGTCGTGCTCTACAAGATCTTCTGGGGGCACTTCGACCCGCTTGTTGGCTGGATCTTGCTGGCCGTGCTCGTGGGAGGCACCGGCACGGGGCTCTGGCTGCGAGAGGCTCGTAAGCGCCGCCACGGTCTGGAAGCTCCGCCGCGCAGCCTCACCGCGCTGAAGATTGTCCTTATGGCGGTGGCGGGAATTGTGGTCGTCGCCATCTGCAACGTCAACCGTGCCCACTCCGGAACGATCGAGGGGGTTCCCTACATCATTCCGATCGTCCTTGTCGTGCTTGGAGCCTCGACGGTCCTGCTGCAGCGAACCCGCTTCGGCCGCTACGTGTATGCCATCGGTGGCAACCCCGAGGCGGCGCGGCGAGCCGGAGTCAGAGTTCCCGCGGTCCGCATCTGGGGCTTCGTGCTCGCCGCTCTGACCTCTGGGATCGCCGGCGTGCTGTTTGCCTCGTGGCAGGTGTCGCTGACCACCAACATCATCAAAGCCGCCAACGGCTACGTATTGCTGGCGGTGGCCGCGGCGGTCATCGGTGGCACCAGCCTCTTCGGTGGCCGCGGCAAGACCATCCACGGTGTACTGGGCGGCCTCGTCATCGGCGGCATCTACAACGGCCTTTACCTGCTAAGCGTGTCGAGCCAATCGATCAACATCGTGGTTGCCCTCGTGCTACTCGTGGCGGCGGCCGTCGATGTCCTCTCACGCCGAGGGGCGCCGCGCCGAGCGTGACCCGCCTGGGTGAACGCAATCCGTGGCCGGTCGCCGGCCAGGTGGTTCGCCGCGGAATATGCGGCATGGCACACTAGTTGTCGCAAGTACGCGTGCTCCGGGGTCGGTGAAACTCCGAACCGGCGGTGATAGTCCGCGACCCGGCCGAAGCCATCGGCCGGCTGACTCGGTGGAATTCCGGGACCGACGGTTAAAGTCCGGATGGGAGGCAGCACGTGCGCGACGGTAGCTGGCGCTGGTTAAGGCCGGTGTGGCAGTGACGTTGCGTTTGCGCTCTTAGCGCACCCCCGGAGCCCCGTGCAGGTCAGCGGCTCCGGAGGAGGACACGGTGTTTACCGGGATAGTGGAAGAACTCGGCGAGGTCGTCGGCATGGACCTGACTGGCGACTCGGCCAGGATCAGGGTGCGCGGGCCGCTCGTCACCGGAGGCGCCAGTCGAGGCGACTCAATTGCGATCAATGGCGTTTGCCTCACGGTCACCGGCACTCAGGACGGCGAATTCAGCGCGGATGTGATGGGGGAGACCCTGGATCATTCCAGCCTGGGCACCCTTGGGGAGGGAGCCGTCGTCAACCTGGAGCGGCCCATGCGGCCGGACGGCCGTCTTGGCGGCCACATCGTCCAGGGCCACGTCGACGGCACGGGGACCATCCTGACCCGCCGGCCCGCCGGCGCCTCCGAGACGGTGCGCATCTCGATTCCCGACGCTCTGGCGCGCTACGTGGTCCTGAAGGGGTCGGTGGCCGTCGACGGCATCAGCCTCACGGTCTCGGCGCTTGGCGACGACGCCGCCGGCGCCTGGTTCGAGGTGAGCCTGATCCCTGAGACCCTGGCCCGCACTACGCTCGGCCGCCGGCGGCCGAGCGAGATCGTCAACATCGAGGTCGACATGATCGCCAAGTACGTGGAGCGGCTGCTCGCGGGGAGGCTCCAGTGACCGGGCACGGTGACGCGATGCGTGACAACACGCAGCTCGACGACGTCGCGCGCGCGGTCGCCGACATCGCGGCTGGCCGGCCTGTCGTCGTGGTCGACGACGCCGACCGGGAGAACGAAGGCGACATCATCTTCGCCGCGAGCAAGGCCACTCCGGCCCTGCTGACGTTCATGATCCGGCACACCAGCGGCGTGATCTGCGTGCCGATGCCGGGCGAGATGCTGGACCGGCTCCAGCTTCCGCTGATGACCAGTCAGAACGCCGAGCGGATGCGGACCGCGTACACCATCAGCGTGGACGCCCGCGATGGCGTCACGACCGGTATCTCGGCCGCTGACAGGGCGAAGACCATCCGCACGCTGGTCGACTCGGCCACCGAGCCGTACGAGATCGTGCGGCCTGGCCACGTGTTCCCGCTCCGGTACGCACCAGGCGGCGTGCTGCGCCGCCGCGGGCACACCGAGGCCGCCGTCGACCTGGCTAGGCTCGCCGGGCTGACCCCCGCCGGCGTGCTGGCAGAGATCGTCAACGACGACGGCACCATGGCCAGGTTGCCAAGACTGCGTGAGTTCGCCGACGAGCATGGCCTGGCGCTGATCTCGATCGAGCAGCTGATCTCCTACCGGCGGCAGCATGAGCGCGTGGTCACCCGCATGGTCGAGACGCGGGTGCCGAACGAATTCGGTGACTGGCGCGCGCTCGGCTATCTCAACACTGTCGACTCCACCGAGCACCTGGCGCTCGTCCTAGGTGACCTGACGGCGCCCGGGCCGGACGTGCTGGTCCGGATGCACTCTGAGTGCCTCACCGGTGATGTTTTCGGCTCGCACCGGTGCGACTGCGGTACGCAGCTGGAGGCGGCGATGGCGGCCATCGCGGCCGAGGGCCGCGGTGTGGTGCTGTACCTGCGGGGGCATGAGGGCCGGGGGATCGGGCTGGTGTCCAAGCTGCGTGCCTATCAGCTCCAGGACGGCGGCGCCGACACGGTCGACGCCAATACCGAGCTGGGCCTGCCGGTGGACGCCCGTGAGTACTCCACGGGCGCGCAGATGCTGACCGACCTTGGCGTGCACTCGCTCCGCCTGCTCACCAACAATCCGGCCAAGGTGGACGGACTCGCCGGGTACGGGCTCGAGGTGAGCGGCCGGGTGGGGCTGCCATCCCTGCCCACAGCGCACAATCTGCGCTACCTGACGGCGAAGCGGGACCGCCTGGGTCACCAGATCGATAACCTCCCGGTCGCCACCGAGCTCACCCCCGGTCCGGCTGCCTCGGCCGCGGGCGCGCGGTGAGCGGGACCGGACGCCCGGACGGGCAGGTAGTCGACGCCGCCGGGCTCAGCCTGGCCGTCGCGGCCACTCGCTGGCACGCGGAGATCACCGATCAGCTCGTGGACCGTGCCATCGCTGCGGCCCGCGCGTGCGGGGTGCCCGCGCCGGTCGTAGTCCGCGTTCCTGGTGCCGTGGAACTGCCTGTCGTGGCGGCGGCGCTGGCCCGCCGGCATGACGCCGTCGCGTGCCTCGGTGCGGTGATCAGGGGCGGCACCCCGCATTTCGAATACGTCTGCGACGCCGTCACCTACGGCCTGACCAGGGTTGCCCTGGACGCCGGGACGCCGGTCGGTAACGGCGTGCTGACCTGCGACACCGTCGAGCAAGCGCGTGACCGCAGCGGCGCAGACGGCAGCGCTGAGGACAAGGGCTGGGACGCGGTCGTGGCGGCGCTGGAGACAGCGATCGTCCTCCGGTCGCTGCGCGCCTAGAAACCGGCCCGCGTCGCCACCGGCGCGATGACGCGGGATCTCCTTGCCTTGCTAGGTCAGGCAGGCGCGACCCGGTAGTGGTAGCCGTGATGATCGGCGAACCCTAGCTGGCCGTACAGGGACCTGGCGGCGGCGTTGCCGTCGCTGACCTGCAGATAAAGGCCCCGGAACCCGTGATCAGCGGCATACGCAGCCAGGGCTGTGGTCACCGCGGCGCCGAGGCCGCGGCGACGGTGTCGCGGATCGACCTCGATCGCGGTCAGGCCTGCCCAGTCGCCACTCGCCGCCACCCGGCCGATGGCGAGCGTCTCGCCGCCCTCGCGGATCGAGGCGAAGGCCTGCCACGGCGCGGAGGTCAGCAGGCGGATGGCAATCGGCGGGAGTTGCTGACCGCGGTAGTGGTACTGGCCGAGCCAGGCGGCATCCGGGGCCGGGTCGATCGACACCGCGGCGGCGCGGGCGAAGCGGGCGACGTCCGCAGTCGTGGCCGTCATCACGGTTGCGGCGTCCGCACGCACTGTCCAGCCGACACCGGCGAGGAACAGGTCCAGCTCGCTGCGCCGCGGCTGACCAGCGGGATACGGCACGGCGATCATGGCCCGCAGGCCGCGCGCGGCGTACCAGCGACCGACCGCACCGACGGCGTCAGCCACTGGCATGCCGGGGTCGCCGGCTGCGAGCGCGCTGTTCGCGCGGCCGGTGAAACCGCCCGCGGCCCGCAGCAGCCACTCGCCTAGCCTGGCCTCGTGGGGTGCCCGCCAGCCTGGCGCCGCCGCGTGCTCGAGATCCGCGATGGAAATCTTCACTGCGGTAGTGTGCCAGGCGATGGGCCGGCGACGGGACGCCCGCGGCGCGGACATGGCCGCATGCGGGAGTATGGGCGCATGGCGACGTTGTCAGATGCTGCCGAGATCGGCAGCCGGGATCGGTACCTCGCGGTAATCTCCACCGCCCGTGCCGACGGAACAATCCAGTCCTCGGTGGTCAACGCCGGCGTCCTCGCCGACCCGGAGTCCGGGACGGACGTTGTGGGGTTCGTGACCTACGGCAAGGCCAAGCTCGGCAACCTGCGCGCCAGGCCGCAGATCACTGTGACCTTCCGAGCTGGCTGGCAGTGGGCCGCGGTCGAGGGCCGGGCGCGGATCATCGGCCCGGACGACCCGGCCCCTGGGTTCGATCAGGAACGGCTGCGGCTGCTGCGGCGGGAGGTCTTCACCGCGGCCGGCGGCACGCACGACGACTGGGGCGAATACGACCGGGTCATGGCAGCCGAGCGCCGGGCCGTCGTGCTGGTGACGCCGGCCCGCGTGTACAGCAACGCCAGTTAGGCGGGCCGAGGCGAATCCCTCGCGGGCGCAGGCGACGCCTAGCGGCCGCAGGCGCTGACTAGCGGGTCCAGGCGATGACGGCGCCGCGGGCGCGGATGTAGACCGGCGTGCCCGCCGGCAGCTGCGGCCCGCCAGCAGTGCGGACGATGACCTCCTGGCCGCCGGGCTCGCCAGCGGGCCGAACCCGGACGACCGCGTCGTGACCGTAGTACTCGCAGGCGACGACGTGGCCGGCCAGGCAGTCTGGCTGCGCTCCGGCTGCACCATCCGCGCACGCGCGGCTGTCAGCGAGTATTTCCAGCTGCTCGGGCCGGACCAGCACGGTGACCTCGCCCGAGCTGGCGGCCAGCGCGCTAGCCGGCTCGAGCGGCAGCCGGCCAAGGATGGTGTCCACGGCGCCGGCGCCGCCTGCTACCGCGGCCGGCCAGTCCGCTAGCTTCCCGTCCAGCAGGTTCGCGTCGCCGACGAAGCGGGCCAGCTCCGGATCTGCAGGCCGGGTGTACAGATCCTGCGGCGCCGCGTACTGGACGATCGTGCCGTCCCGCAGTACCGCGATCCGGTCGGCCATGGACAGCGCCTCGTCCTGATCGTGGGTGACCAGGATCGCCGTCGTGCCGGCCTCCCGGCAGATACGCTGCACGTCGGCGCGCACGCTGGCGCGCATGTGCGCGTCTAGTGAGGCGAACGGCTCGTCCAGCAGGACCACCTCGGGCCTGATCGCCAGCGCCCTGGCCAGCGCGACTCGCTGCTGCTGGCCGCCAGACAGCTGATGCGGGTACCGGCCGCCCATCCCGGTCAGGCCCACGGCCGCCAGCAGCTCGTCCGTGCGCGGGCCGCGACGCTGCCGCGCCGGGAGCCCGAAGCCAACGTTGGCGGCGATGCTCAGGTGCGGGAACAGCGCGCCTTCCTGCGGTACGTAGCCGATCTGCCGGCGCTCCGGTGGCACGTAGCCTGCACCTGGCCCGTCGACGACCCTGTCACCGATCGCGATCGAGCCGGCGTCTGCCCGCTCGAATCCGGCGAGCAAGCGAAGCAGCGTGGTCTTGCCGCTGCCCGACGGCCCGAGAATGGCGGTGAACGATCCGGCTGGCACGTGGAGATCCAGCCCGGTCAGGACTGGATGCAACCCGAATGCCTTATGCAGGCCGGTGACCGTGAGCTGCCTCATGTTCCTATCCTCGCGCCTGCGCCGAGCGGTTGAAGAAGCGACCGAGCGCGATGGTGGGCAGCGCGGCCACGCCGATCATCACGAGCGCGAACGGCGCGGCCTGGGCGTAGGACAGGCTGGTCTGGTACTGCCAGAACTGGGTGGCCAGGGTCTCCACGCCGGTAGGCCGAAGCAGGAGTGTCGCCGTCAGCTCAGTCACAACCTCCAGGAATACCAGGCAGAAGGCGGCTATCAGGCCGGGCGCCGCGAGCCGCAGCGTGACCCGGCTGAACGCCGCGAGCTTGCGCTGGCCGAGAGACCGGGCCACCTCGTCGAGGCTGGCCGGGGCGCGTGCGATAGCGGCCTTGACGCCGACCAGTGCGAGCGGGAAGAACATGATCGCGTAGCACAGCACGAGCAGCGGAGCTGTCTGGTAGCCGAGGCCGTTGGCGTACTGCTCGGTGAAGTAGGTCAGCGCGAGCGCGATCACGACGCCCGGCATCGCCAGTACCAGGAATGTGCTGCGCTCCAGGAAGCGCGGCGCGGCCCCGGTGTGGCGGATCGCCAGCACCGCGACGGGCAGCGCGAGCAGCGTGTCGATGACGGCCGCGCCCAGGCCGTAGCCTGCGGTGTGCAGCGCGGCGCTCAGCATGGAGACGCTAACCGAGCCGGATACCGACGGCACGCCACCGCGCACGATCCAGTAGATGCTGGCGCCGATCGGCAGCCCGAGCGCGGCCAGCGCGAGCAGGGAAGTGCCCGCAAGTGCGGTGGCCTTCGCGCCAGGCCGCAGCCGCAGCGGCGGCATGACCCGCTGTGCCATCGGGCCGGACCTGGCCACGCGGCCGCCGCGGCGTAGCCACCCTTCGCCGGCCAGGACCACCAGGCTGATGGCGACCAGCACGAGCGATAGCGCGGATGCGACTGGCACCTCGTTCGGCAGTTGCAGGTTGGTGAAGATCTCCGTGGTGAAGGTCCGGTAGGCGAGCATCTCGAACGCGCCGTACTCGGCGAGCAGCACCAGCGTCACGAGCAGGCAGCCGCCGAGAATGGCTCCCCTGGCCTGGCCGAGCGTGATCCGGGCGAAGGTGCGCAGCCGCCCGACGCCAAGGCTGCGGGCCACTTCCTCCTGGCCGGGGTCGGCAGCCCGCAGGCTTGCCGCGACCGGCAGGTACACGAGCGGGTAGACCGCGAGGGTCATCACGATCACGGCGCCGCGGAATCCCTGCATCCACACGAACAGCGAGGTCCAGCCGAAGCTGACGACGAAGTCGGGGATGGCGAGCGGCACGACCAGCAGCACCGCCCAGATGCGGCGGCCGGGCAGGTCCGTGCGCTCCACCAGCCAGGCGGTGGCCGTGCCGATGATGGCGCATAGCACCGTCACTACGACGGTCAGCCGGATCGTGTTCCAGAGCAGCGATGCGGTCAGTGATCGGAAGATCTGGCTGGCCACGACTCCGAAGCCAGCCCGGTGCGACTCGATGAGCAGGAAGATCAGCGGAACGGCCAGCAGCACCGCGATGGCGGTGCTGCTGACGAGCAGCCCGATGGGCCGCCTGGCCCGCCTGGCCGGGACGGCGGCCGCGACCGGTGGGGCGGGGGGCGCCTGGATGGTGTTCACCGGGCTGCACCGGGCGTCAGCGAGCCGGGCGTCAGCGAGCCGGGCGTCAGGGAGCCGGGTGTCAGGGAGCCGGGCGTCAGGGAGCCGGGCGTCAGGGAGCCGGGCGTCAGGGATCCGGGCGTCAGGGAGCCGGGCATCAGCGCTCCGGGGTTCACAGCAGGCCTGCCTGGCGCATCAGCGCGACCGCGGTGCTGCCGTCACCGAGCTGGGTGACCGTGATCGGGTACGGCTGCAACTGGCTGAACGGAGGCTCGCCGGCGCGCGTCGTCACGCCGGAGACGATCGGGTACTCGAAGCTGAGCGACTGGCCCGCGCCGGTACCCGGCGTGGCGAGGATCTCCTGGCCCTGCTTGCTGACGAGGAACGCGACGAACTTCTGCGCAGAACCCTGGAGCTTGCTCGACTTCAGCACCGCGGCGCCCGACACATCGAGCACGTAGCCAGGATCGCGCGGGGCGAGGAAGGCGATCTTCGAGTGCATGTTGCCCGCCCCGATCTCGGCCCGCATGCGGTACCAGTAGTACTGATTGATGATCCCGAATGCGGCCGCTCCGCGGTTCACCTGATTCGAGACGGTCTCATTATCGGGATAAATGTGCCCAGCCGCGTTGGCGCCAATCTTCTTCAGCCAGGTCACCGTGGCCGCCGTGCCGTAGGCGTGCTGGTAGGCAGTCACGATGGGCTGGAAGTCCGTCTCGCCGGGCGCCACCGCGAGTTTGCCCTTGTACTGCGCACTCGCGAGCTGGCTTAGCCGTGTCGGCAGCTGACTGGCCGAAATGAGGCTCGGGTTGTACACCAGCACGCTGACTCTGGCCGAGACGCCGACCCAGTCGCCTTGCGGCGAGTTGAACGTGCTCGGAGTGCTGGCCAGCGTGGCCGGCTGGAGCGCGGCCAGCAGCCCCTTGGCCTGCAGGCTCTCCAGCGGCGGGGAGTTCTCGGTGAGGAAGACGTCGGCGGGGGAGTGCGTGCCCTCGGCCGCGATCTGGTCGGCCAGCAGGGTCTCGTCGGCGGTGCGAACGACCACGTTGATGCCAGTCTGCTTCTCGAAGCTGGACACCAGGCTCTGCGCCGTCTGCTCATGCTGCCCGCTGTACAGGGTGATCGTGGTCCCGCCGCCAGATCCTGAGCCGCCCCCGCAGGCGGCCAGCACGGCGGTGGCTAGGAGCGCTACGGCCGCCAGGGCGGCGCGTTCTCGCCTCATGCGGCGGCTTCCCGAGCTTGCGCGATCGTCTGGGCACGGTCGGCGTCAGCGGTCATTCGCTCGGTCTCCAGGCGTCTCAGCGGTGAGGGTGTAGCTTAGGCTTACCTAAGTGAAACGACAGCTTAGGCTACCCTAACCTGACGGCTCAGACCGGGCATGTGCTGAGCGTCACAGCCGGCAGGCCCGCACCGTCGCAGATCGCGCCCAAGCGGCGCCCCACGTAGGCTGAGGAAACACGGCCGACGCCGGAATTGTTACCCCTTCAAACGGCCCGTAGATGCCACGAGGTGACCGGCAGTGCGCGACATTCTTGATCCCATCACGAAGTGGTGGGACGCGAGCGAGACGTTTGGCCTAGCCACCGTCGTTCAGACATTCAGTAGCGCGCCGCGCGAGCCTGGCGCCGCGATGGCGGTGTCGGCGACCGGCGAAGTCGTCGGCAGCGTCTCCGGTGGCTGCGTCGAAGGAGCCGTCTACGAGCTTGCCGCCGAGGTCACCGCGACCGGGCAGCCAGTGCTGCGGCGGTACGGAATCAGCGACAACGACGCGTTCGCGGTAGGGCTCACCTGCGGCGGGATCATCGACATCTTCGTCGAGCCCGCCAGCCATGAGCGCTTCAGCGCGCTGGGCGAGATCGCCGAAGCGGTCCGCACCGACACGCCGGTCGCCGTGGCGACGATCATCGAGGGCCCTGGCGAGATCGGGTCCCGGCGCATCATCTGGGAAGGCGACCGGTCGGACGGCACCCTGGGAGCCGGTGATCGCCTCGATCAGGCGGTCGACGACGACGCGCGCGGGATGCTCGCGCAGGGACTCACCGGGGTCCGCCGGTACGGTCCGGACGGCGAGCGCCGCCGTGACGAACTGGCTGTCTTCGTGCAGTCCTTCGCGCCGGCGCCGCGGATGCTTGTGTTTGGCGCGATCGACTTCGCCGCGGCCGTCGCCAAGGCGGGCAAATTCCTCGGGTACCGCGTGACGGTGTGCGACGCCAGGCCGGTCTTCGCGACTGCCTCCCGGTTCCCTGACGCCGACGAGGTCATCACGGACTGGCCGCACCGGTACCTGTCCGGCATCAGCACCGACGAGCGCACAGTCATCTGCGTGTTGACGCATGATCCGAAGTTCGACGTGCCGCTGCTGGAAGTAGCGCTGCGCCGCCCTGCCGCCTACATCGGCGCGATGGGCAGCCGGCGGACGCACGAGGACAGGGTCGCAAGGCTCCGCGAGGCCGGCGTCTCCGACGCCGAGATCTCCCGGCTTCGGTCGCCGATCGGGCTTGACCTCGGCGCCCGCACTCCCGAGGAGACGGCGGTCGCGATTGCGGCCGAGCTGATCCAGTTGCGCTGGGGCGGCAGTGGCCGGCCCCTGACCGCGACTTCCGGCCGGATCCACCACGGGCGGCTGCCGGGTGACCGTGGGTCAGCAGACCTGGTGGAAGAGCGCACCGCTTGACGTCCTTTTCTGGGAACGTGGCCGGAATCCTGCTCGCCGCAGGCCAGGGGAGCAGGCTAGGCCAGCCCAAGGCCCTGGTCGTTATCCGCGGCCAGTCACTCGCGCGCCGAGGCATCGGGCTCCTGCAGGCTGGCGGCGCGACCCCGGTCATCGTTGTGACGGGCGCGGCCCGGCTGGATGCGGCTCTTCTCGATGCGCCTCTGCTCGAGGCGGCCGGGTCCGATGCGGCCGGGCTCGAGACTGGCACAAGCGACGGCGCACCGCCGGGCGTGATCAGCGTGCACAACCCGCGCTGGCAGACCGGCATGGGCTCGTCGCTGGCAATCGGACTCGCGGCGGTTCCGGGCGAGTGCACCGCGGCCGTGCTTGCGCTGGCCGACCAGCCGCTGGTAGGGCCGGAGGCGGTGCGCAGGCTGATCGCCGCGCACGTTGCAGGCGCTCCCGTCGCGGTGGCCTGTTACGAGGGCCGGCCGCGCAATCCGGTGCTCATCAGCCGGGAGCACTGGGCCGAAGTGGCTCAGCTGGCCGCGGGCGACGTGGGGGCACGGCCGTTCCTGCGGGCGCACCCGGAGCTCGTCACGCAGATCGAGTGCGGCGACACCGGGCGGCCTGACGACATTGATACGCCCGAGGACCTGGCGCGCGTGGATGGCCTGCTCGGACCGGCGGCCCCGTTCCCGTCCTAACTGGTTGTGGCACTAACTGGTGGTAGCACTGACGCCCCAGCGGTAGGCGACGCTGGCGCCCGGCTCGACGGTCGCGAGGTCGGTTCCGGTGACGAAAGCGTTCGGCGGGCACGTCATCGGCTCGATCGCGACGGCGCGGCGGCGGGCCTCCGGCCCGAGCGGATCGCCGGTGAAGGCCTGGAGCCAGCGGTAGCCGGGGCCGAGCCAGATCGCGATCTGTGCGGCCGGCCCGGCGAGTCGCGCCCAGGCTCGGCCGTCGGCGTCGGTCGCTAGCCCGGTGAACGCGTGATCCAGTGCCGTGCTGCCGATCGTCCGGCTCGTGCGGAAGTCGTAGTCCGAGCCGGTCGCGTCCCGCGGCTCGCCCGCCGGGATGCCGCGGTCGTCGGTCGGCTGCCAGCATGCCGCGGGCAGCTCGAGCTCGCACTCGTCGACCTCCCCGCCGCTGGCCACGAAGTACGGGTGCGCGCCAGTCCCGAACGGAGCGGTGCGGCTGCCGGAGTTGCGCGCGGTCAGGGTCACCTCCAGGCCACTGTCGGCGCTAAGCCGGTAGCTGGCGCGCAGTTCCAGGCAGAACGGGTAGCCCGGCCGCCCGAGCAGATCCAGGCCGAGCTCGACGTGGTCGGCGGTCTGCGCCGTTACCCGCCAGCTCGCCCACCTGGTCAGGCCGTGAATGGCGTTGTTGCGCGCTGGCTCGGAGATGTCGAGCTGGTAGCTGACGCCGCCGAACGAATACCGGCCGTGGTCGATCCTGTTCGGCCACGGTGCGAGCAGCTGGCCGGAGCCCGCAAGCGGCAGCTCGTCGGCGGCGTAGGTCCGGACGAGCGGCTGACCGCGCAGGCTGAATGCGCGGAGACTAGCGCCGAGCTCGGTCACGGTGGCCTGATAGTCGCCGGCCGCGATGTCGAACTGGGCGCCAGTGAGGGGGAGAGTCGGCTCTGACATGGGGACCATCTTGGCCCGGCCGCGGTAGCTAGGTGCCGGCGGGGCTGCTTGGGGAGCGGGGGACCGTCAGCCCCGCCGGCACTTTGCACCCTAGCGGCCGGGGCTGTCCATCCGTGTCAAGTTCCGCAACCCCACCGCGCGTTCTGAGCCGTTCGCGACCGGCTGCCTGCTCTGACCGAAAGCTGCCGACATAGCTCATAAAAGCCACCACATTACCGAGGCAGGGTCAGGTGTGCTGGCCGAATGCGCCGCCACAGGTGATGAGCCGCAGCGGGGCTTATATCCGATTTAGGATGGTAGCGTTAGCCGGCCTGGGGTCGGCCGGCGCCTAGTCGGGCGGGGACGCGGGCCAGCGAGCCGTTACGGACAGCCTCAGCGGCCAGGACACCGAACAGGTAGAAGCAGGCGGATTCCTCGGTCGAGAAGACCTGGAGTTCGTGCCTGCCGCCGCCGGCGGAGTGGAAGACCTCGAACCCGTGCTCGTTCTGGATGAGGCACAGGGCACCGTCGACGTCCTCGCCAACGGCGTAGGAGCCGGCCGGGATACCGGCGAGCATGGCCAGGTCGGCAAACAGCCGCTCGGTGGCCTTGCGCGGCCGAGTCGCGCGGCGCTGCCGAGACGAAGCCGGGGGAGGGGTAGCGGGGCTTGCGTCGTCGTGGGCGGTCGCAGTCTTGTCCGCGGGCGCGGGCACGGCGTCCGGGTCCCCGGCGGCCGGCACCGGCTGGCCCGCGGCCACCGGCGGCACAGAAAGGCTCGCTGGTACCGGCGCTGCGGGCGGGGCTACAGGCGCACCGCCACGGGCGGCCTGGCGTGGCCGCCGCGCCGCCGACGCGGCCCGCATGGCCTCGGCCTCCAGCGGCAGCGGCAAGTCCGCGGTGACCGGCATGGCGACGCCAGTAGTGCTGTCCGGTACGGCCCGGTAGGCCGCCGGACGCTGATCGGTGCCGAACTGGTCGCGCACCAGCGGGCCGCTGTCGGCCTGTGAAGTGGGTTGACCGTAGCCGGCCGGGGTCGTGTACTGGCCGCTGCTGCGCGAGGCGTCTGGCTGGCTGTAGGCGGCCGGGGTGGTGTACTCGCCGCTGCCGCGCGGGGAGTCAGCCTGGCCGTAGCCGGTCGGCGGCTGAGGACCGGCCAGGTCGGGGCTCGCGGCCGGGATCGGATGACCGGCCGATTCGCGCCGTCCGAGACCTTGGTTGCTCGCGACCTCAGCGCCACCCTGGCGGGGCGGCGCTTGCGGACGCGTGTACTCGGTCCGTTCCTCCAGGATGTCCGTTACCTCGGTTCTCGGCGCGACCAGTTCGAAGACGCCGCGGTCCACCTGCCAGTATCCAAGCTGCTCGGCCTTGAATCCGTCATGACCCAGGTACCCGATGTGCAGCCGGTCGCCCAGATCGTCGAGCACCATGCAGCGCTCCCCGCGGAAAGTGCCGACGGGCCTGGATTCCCACACTGCCTGGACGTCGGCGAAATGCAGCTGCTTGCGCCAGTGACCAGTCGCGGGCTCGAAGCCGAGCTCCTCCGGCGGCGGGCACGCGGCAAACAGGACGATGTCGGCGTCCGTCGGCCCGATGCCGGCCTCGAACGGAGATCCTTCATACGTAGCCATCAGCCGGTAGCGCACAGTTCGGGCCCTTCTGCCGGACGCAGCCACACCTGACCGTCGTACCGGGCGATGAAGTCGGATTTGTCCGCGCCGACGCGGTGTATTTCGGCGCCGACGGGCACTGGTATCGGGTCGGTGAAGTACTCGGCCACCCCGTGCTCCCGGCCGGCCGTGTACCCAGTCCCCGTAAAGGGCGGCTGCATTGCCCAGTCGCCGCCGAGTTCGGCGGAGTAGGGCACCTGGTAGGCCTCGGTCCCGACGGCGCGCCAGCGCAGGACGTAGATCTCGGTCATGTCGGGGCCAAAGTCCGAGCCCTCGTAGCCGAGGCCAAAGGCCCGGTACAGGTCCACCGGGGTGGAAGCCCGGGTGTCCGCGACCCGGTGCACGAACCCGGAAATGATCGACCGGCGGCCGGTCAGGTACGGCTCGACCATCCGGGGCGGGATTGCCTTATGCATGAGCGTGCCAGGTTCCACAGCTCTAGGCCCCTGACTCACCTGGTCACGCTGTCCTCTGTAGTTGGAACGCTCTGCTGTAGCTGGAATGCTCTGCGCGGACCTGCTGCGCTCGCCACGGCTACGCTGCGACGACTCACCCGCTGTCCCACGAGACTCTCATATCGCGAAATGCGTCCTCAACTGCTTCGGCCAGCTAGTCGCCATCGGGCGCAAGGCTACCCGTCGGGCCAGGCCCGCCCGGTCGCCCACGCTGGGAGCAGTTGGCAGGGCCATCCGGACCGCAGGCGGGCTGGAGCCCGGCACTACAGTTAGCGGAATGGCCGACCTGACCGCGGGCGACGAGCGATTCCGTGACGACCACGGTGCCGCCGATCCGGCGGTCGCGGCCGCATTGGCGGCATACGCCGCGGGAACCGGCGGCGAGCACGCTGTCCTGGAAGCGCTGGCCGATAGCCGGCTGCTAGTCCCGGTAGTGGCCGTCCGGGCGGACGATCTAGCGGGCGCCGGAGAGATTGCCGCCGCCGAGAGAACGGCCGGGCACGGCCCACGTACTGTCCCAGTGCCAGGTACTGCCCCGGTGCCACGTGAAAGCCCGGTGCCACGCACTGCCGCCGCGGCTGGCGGTGAGAAGGCCACTGAGATGGCGATGCCGGAGGTCGTCGGCCGGGACGGCAGGCGAGCGCTGCCAGCATTTACCTGCCTGGAGGCGGTGCAGCTGTGGCGGCCAGGAGCCCGGCCGGTTCCAGTGCCTGCGGCAGGGGTCTGGCAGTCGGCCGCCCAGCAGTCGTGCGCTGTCGTCATTGACATCGCCGGCCCCGTTCCCGTCGTGGTTGAGGGCGCCCGCCTGGAAGCGCTCGCCGCAGGCGGTGACGTGCCCGGTATGCATGAGGACCCCGACGTGTGGCGGCAGGTCGCGGCTGCCGCGGCCGAGATCGAGCCCGGTATCCGGGTGCGGCTAAGCCAGCCGAATGGCGGCCTGGACTTCACCCTCGAGCTCGCTCCGCCGGCTGGATCGGCGGGGCTGGTGCCAGAGGACGTCGCCAGCCGCATCGCGGATGCCGTGCATGGCCGCCTGCCGGGCCGGATCCGGTCAGGCATCGCCGTGATGCGTCGTCCCGGCTAGCAGCAAAGCGCGCGGCCTGCGGTCAACCGCGACCGTCGAGCCAGGACGTTGTTACGATCACGATCTGTGCAGGCAGTTACCGTGGCCGAGGTTGCCGACGAGCTCTACGGGCTCACGCCGGCCGAATTCACCGCGGCCCGCGACGACCGGGCACGGCAGGTGCGCGCGGCAGGCCAGCGCGACGAGGCCGCCGCTATCAAGAAGCTTGCCAGGCCCACCGTCAGCGCCTGGCTGGTTAATCAGCTCGCCCGGGCACCTGATCGGATGACCCGCCTCTACGAACTCGGTGCGGAGCTCCAGGAGGCACAGCGGACGCTCGCGGGGGACCGGCTGCGGGAGCTTTCGGTTCAGCGCCGGGAGCTGATCAACGATCTGCTCCCTGCCGCCAGCGACCTGGCCGGCGAAGCGGGCCAGCCGGCCAGCGCTGCCGTGCTCGAGGAGGTCCGGGCGACGCTGGAGGCGGCACTGGCCGATGCTGACGCCAGGGCGGCTGTCCAGTCAGGCCGGCTGACCAAGTCGCTCGCCTACGCAGGCATCGGCGAGGTTGACTTGTCCGCGGCGCTCGCGCTCGCCGCTGTGCCCAAGTCCCGCCCAGGTGAAGGCCGCGGCCGGCCAGCACGTGGCGCTGGAGCCCCAGGTGAGACCGCTTCGGCCGGCACCGCTCGGGCAGCGGATCGGTCGGCAGCGGGCCGGACGCAGCGCGCCGCGGACGCCGTGCGTGCAGCGCAGGCGACAGCCGACGAAGCCGCCGCCGCGCTCGACGAAGCCGAGCGTGCGGTTGGCGGGGTAGCCGAGCAGCGCCAGTTCTTGCGCCGCCGGATCAGCCATCTGGAACGCGAACTGGGAGAGGCGCGGGCAGCGGATGCGCAGCTGACCCGCGAAGCCAAGCAGGCCGAGCGGAGCAAGGACGCCGCGGCTCGCCGCCTTGCGACTGCGAAGCGTCAGCTGGATCAGGCCCGGCGCGAGGCAGGTCGGGCGGAATAACGTCCAGGACTGCGGGGACACGTCAGCAGCCACAGGTGCCAGAGTGCCGGTCAGGACCGACAAAACGCCCTCCGTGCACGCGGTACGCAGTTAACGCGAAGGATCCGGCGGCTATAAGGCGCCGAATCTGTCGAGATGATGGATTCGGCGGCAGTGACGCTCTCGCGTATGAGTCGACCATCAGTGACGAGCCAGGTCGTCGCGCTCACACGGGCAGGCCTGGAGCGGCCGCACCGTCGCGGGGGACCGGGGCGCTCAAGACTCGCTGCTGCCCGCGCCGCCGGGAAGCTACGTGATCATGGCGCAGCCCTGCGGGCGTCGATCTGCCGTTGTGCATGGACGAGCACGCGCGTGACCGCACGCCCGAAATGAACGTCACACGGGTGCCGCGGGTTTCCTGAGCGGGCGTTGTCGGCCAGTTCGGTGAGCGCGACCCGTAGCGCTCGCGTCGGATCGTCTGCTAGCTCCGGCACCGACGTACGGCCGTGCTCTCCCCACAGCTGTACGTCGAACCCGTCGGCCGGCTCTGGCGCGCCGAGGGTGATCGTCGCTGTGCTGGTCGCCCCGCCCTCGTGGTGCAACACCAGGTGCACGAGATCGCCGCGCCCCGTATCTGCGGTCACAGAAGTCACCGGACCGAGGCAGGCCCAGAGCAGCGAGACAACATGCGGGCCAAGATCCCACAGGCCGCCCTTCTCGCGGCGCCACGGCGTGTTGAACGGGCTGGCGTCGGCGTAGACCGAGCCGAGCCAGATCGAAGACCCGCCGGCCCAGCCGCCCGCGTTTGTCACATCCGCGAGCCACTGCCGCGCGTCGGGCTGGAACCGGGAGATGAAGAAGACGACCGACGAGACTCCGGCAGCGTCAACCGCCTGCGCCAGTTCATCGGCCGCCTCCTCCGTAAGAGCCAGCGGCTTTTCCAGCAGCAGGTGCTTGCCCGCACTGGCTGCCCGCACCGCGAGCGAGCTCTGGACGTCGGGCGGTACCGAGAACGCGACGGCGTCGACGTCGGCGAGGAAGGCGTCAAAATCGCCGTGCGCGGCAACCCCGAAGTCTGCGGCCAGCGCGCCCGCCGCCGCCGCGTTGCGGCCCCAGACGGCGGTGAACTCGATGCCAGGGGTGTCGGCCAGAGCGCGCGCGTGCGCCATACGCGCCCAGTAGCCCGTGCCGACCAGTCCGAATCGCAGGGGGACCCCGGGTGGCGGCGCGCCAGAGCCAACCGAGTCAGAGCCAACCGAGTCAGAGCGGGTCCAGTCGGGGCCGGACGAGCTAGTGCCCGCATTCGCGGTGTTATAAGTCACCCGAGCAACCATTCCAGACCGCTGCCTGCAGGCGGGCTCGGGACCTGGCCGCGAACAGGCCGGGCTAGTCAGGTGCCAGATCCAGGGCGCTGGTCCGGTTCGCCAGCACGGGTACGTCGGCGCTTCGACAGCGAGTAACCGGCCCACATAGCACCGCAGAGCAGCATGGACGGCAGCCCGGCAACGATGAAGAGCAAAATGGCGATGGGAAAGAGCACCGGCGCGACGCTGGTCGGGCTGCTCCCGCCGGAGTAGCCGCCGATGAACAGGTATGCGACGAACCCCAGGATGACGGCGACCACGGCGGATGCGAGCACGGACAGCACGAGCATGACCTGGCTCAGCCGCGAGAGCCGCGAACACCGGGCCCGGAAACCGGCCAAATTCAGTCCATTCCGCGGTCGTCACCTTCACCTGATTATCACCGGTCGCGGACGCCTGGCGGCGGCAGCTGGCCGATCCTGCCGGCCAGAGCGGGATGACTATGCTCGGGGAGTCGGCCGGGGCAGCTCCGGCCGCCAGTAGCACAGCCGTCAAAAGCACAGCCGTCAAAAGCACAGCCGTCAAAAGCACAGCCGTCAAAAGCACAGCCGTCAAAAGCACAGCCGTCAAAAGCACAGCCG
>DASXKI010000474.1:0-11444 GCA_036496945.1 Streptosporangiaceae bacterium
CAAGGAGCAGCTCGCGGTCTTCAGCGAGTTCTACGCGCGATCGCAGCTGCAGGACTCGGCCGGCCACTCGCTGACACTGCCGTCCACTGTGTACGAGGTCGGCGTCACTCCGGACACGCTGACTAACCCGGCGCACACGGCCGCCGCACTCGCCGCCGTGACCGGGATCCAGGCAACCCAGATCCAGGGGCAGATCCAGCAAACGATTCAGGGTGACTTCCAGGAGCTGATCACCTACAGCCCCGGCGAGTACGCCAAGCTACGTACCCGCCTGGCCAGCGTGCCTGGACTCCAGGTCCGCCCGGAAATCGACCGCCTTTTCAAGAGCATTGCGCCCGACGTGGTCGGCACCGTCGGGACCGAGACGGCCAGCGTGCTGCGGACTAACGGCGTCGGGTACCGGCCTGGGACGACCATCGGGCTGTCGGGGCTGCAGCAGACGTTCCAGCGGCAGCTGACCGGGACGCCGCGGACGGAAGTCGTGCTCCAGCAGTCCGGCCAGGCGGCGGTCGACCTGCATACCTGGCCGGGCCGTCCGGGCACGCCGGTCCGCACCACGTTGAGCGCACCGGTCCAGCTCGCCGCCGACAACGCGCTGGCCGGGCTGCCGTCGTCGGCCGCCGTCGTCGCGGTCCAGGCCGGCACGGGCAAGATCCTCGCCGTAGCCAGCCACACGGCTGGCGGCATGCCCGCTCTCAGCCCGCTGTCCGGCGAGTACCAGCCGGGCCAGGCCTTCACAGTCGTCTCGGCGGCGGCGATCCTTGGCAAGGGGGCGGTAGCGCCGAGCGACCCCGTTCCGTGCCCTGGAAGTAATACGGTCGACGGGAGGGTCTTCACCAACGATCCGCCGGAGCCCTCCCTGGGCAGTTCGCCGTCGTTCCGGGCGGACTTTGCCCATGCGTGCGCGACGGCATTCGCTGGCGGGCTGTCGCTGTCCCTGAGCGCTTCTGACCTGGCGAAGGCCAGCCAGGCGCTCGGGATCGGCGGCTGGCAGCTGCCGGTGAGCAGCTACTTCGCCGGGCAGATCGGGCAGCCGAGCGACGCGGCCACGCTGGCCGCCGACATGATCGGCACGGGCGACGTACTGGTCAGCCCGCTGGACATGGCGCTGGTGGCATCCGTCGTCGACTCCGGCCGCTGGCATTCACCGTCTCTGGTCACCAGCCTGGCCGATCCGAGTTCACTACCGCGCGCCGTGGCTAGCCCGCAGGTGCTGACGACGCTTCGCGGCCTGATGCGGGATGCCATGAAGACATCGTCGAACAAGATCGCGAATATCGGTGGTGACGTGCACGGTCAGGCAGGTAATTCGCCTTTCGGCTCGGCCGGCAAGCTGCACATCAGCTGGTTCGTCGGGTATCAGGGGAGTATCGCGTTCGCGGTAGCCGAGCTCGGCACGTCCGCGTCTGCCTCGGCCGCGCCGCTAGCGGGCAGCTTCCTTCAGAACCTCCAGGCTGGATCCTGACCAGTTCATTAATACTCTTTTGGTAATTCCGAGCAACCTTGTCGTACCGCGTTGGCGTCTTTCCTAGTGAGACTGGGGTGCCGCTTGGGGGGTTGCGGCCCAGTCGTCGTGATGAGATCCGGGCCTCATCTCGGGGGAGGCCCGGCTTTTGGGACCGGCCCCGACCCTGCCGGTCAACGCCCCCGTGGACGCATATCGGCCACCGCCAGCGTCCACGGGGGCATCTCATCACTCCGGTGGATGCCCGATGGGGCCGCGCTCTGCGGACTACCCGTCGGGCATTCTGCACTTTTTCGCCCTAATGCAATCTCATTGGCCTTGCGGACAGCGATCGGGTAGCGTTACCGGGTACAACTCAAGAGGGGGTGACTGGCTTCGACTTTGGTAGTTGATCCAGGGGAAGCGGGTCGAGGACGGCGGACATAACCTCGTTAACACTGTGTCCGCAAAAAAACAAGTGCCAACACAACGCGCACTCGCGTCGCTCTCGCGGCTTAATAAACCGCCGAGCATATGACGCTGTCAGCCTGGGAGGGCCTCCGGCCCAGGACCTGGCATCAGCAAGGAGGATCCACCAACTAGCCCGGTCGCGGGATTAGCTGGGACATTTAACAGCGACTGAGCCCGTCGGCAGCTTGCCTGCGTGATTGCCGGGGCCGAGAAAAGCACAGCAGGCTGCACCCGGAGAAGCCCTGGTGATGTACTGAAGGACGCGGGTTCGATTCCCGCCACCTCCACAAGCGAAGCGACAGCGCTCGCAGCCGACTGACGTCGGCTGCCGGTGCTGTTCTGTGCCTACTTACGGACCGGGCTCGCAGTCGGCTGAACGTCGCCTGCGAGCGCTATTTGGTGCGGATTGCAGGTTCGTTACGCTGAACCTGCCGTCGAGCGCGGTGACGGCGGCCATAGACAGTGCAGAAGCCACTATCTAAGATTGACTGTATGGTCAGTCAGCCCAGGTTTCCGCTCGCCCCCCTCGATCATGCCGGTGTGGCCGACTCGTTGCGTCCCTTCGGCGAGAGCCGCATGCTGCCCAGGACCGCCTACGTCGATCCGGCTGTATTCGCGTGGGAACAGAGGCATTTCTTCGACGGCGGCTGGACCTGCGTCGGCTTCGCCGCCGAGCTAGCCAGCCCCGGTGACCAGCGGGCCGTCCCTGTGGGTCCGGGCAGCGTCCTCCTCAGCCGAGACGAGGACGGTGCTCTGCACGCCTTCGCCAACACCTGCCGGCACCGCGGGCACGAGCTACTGCCCTGCGGCGGGTCTGCGCAGCGCCCGTCGATCGTCTGCCCCTACCACTCGTGGACCTACGGCCTGGCCGGCGACCTCAAGACGGCCAAGGGCTTCAAGGGCGCATCCGGCTTCGACGACACGAAGTGGGGCCTAGTCGAGCTGCCGGTGACCGACTGGCACGGCCTGATCTTCGTCGACGGGTCAGGCGCCGCCAGCCCGATGGAGGCCGCGCTAGCCGAGCTCGACGAACTCGTCGCGCCGTACGAACCGGAACGCCTCGTCATCGCCGGCCGCCACGCCTACGACGCCGCCGCGAACTGGAAGATCCTGACCGAGAACTATCACGAGTGCTACCACTGCCCGATGATCCACCCGGAGCTGTGCAAGGTCAGTCCGCCCAAGAGCGGCGAGAACTACCAACCGAGCGGACCGTGGGTCGGCGGCTGGATGGACTTGCGTGACGGTATGGACACCATGTCACTGGACGGGACGAGCCTTGGCGTGCCGCTCCGCGGCCTAGACGCGACCGGGCTGCGCACCGTGATCTACGTCAACATCTTCCCGAACGTGCTCCTCAGCCTGCATCCGGACTACGTGATGACGCACCGGTTGACGCCGCTTGCCGCCGATCGCACGCTGATCGAGTGCACCTGGGCGTTCGCCCCCGAAGCACTGGACAAGCCGGGCTTCGATCCCGGCTACGCGGTCGAGTTCTGGGACATCACCAACCAGCAGGATTGGGGTGCGTGCGAGTCCGTCCAGCGCGGCCTGAGCTCCGAGCACGCCGTGCCCGGCCCGCTGTCGCCGGACGAGGACGCGGTCTACCAGTTCGTCACGCAGGTGGCGCGCGGTTACGCCGGCGAGCCGGTCTGGGGTCCGGCCGTGTCCGCTGTCGCTAGTTAGCGCCGAGCGCTAACGCGGCGCGATGGTCATGCCGGTGCCAGCAATTGTGCTCAACAGCGTTTGTGCCTTACAGCGTCCTCCCAGGCGAGGCTGATGGCTGCGAGCCCGCCCCGGCCGGAGGGTTGAGCCCGTGACCTGGCAGCCTGGACGTGCCAGGCTGTCCCAGCGGCTAGATCAATTCGCAGGGGGGATTATGCCGAAATACATCCAGATTTTCACTTACTCGAGCGGTTCCTGGGCACGCATGATCAACAGCCTGGTCGGCGACCAGACCACAGCGGTACAGCGCACGCTGGAATCCCTCGGCGGGTCCCTTGAATGCATGTACTGGCAGGTGGGGTCCCATGACGGATACGCCATCTTCGACGTTCCCGACTCGGTCACCGCGGAGGCGGTGGAACACGCGATGACCAAGACGGGTGCCTTCAAGAGCATGGAAACTCATGAGCTGCTCACCCAGAAGCAGCTCGTCGCGGCCCTGTATCTCGCCAAGGACGCCGCGCAGGTTTACGAGGCCCCTGGCCAACCGGACTGAGGTCGGTGCCGCAGGTCGCGCCCAGGCGGTCAACGGTCAGCGCGCGCATGGTCGGCGGCATCACACCGGTCGCGTTGTACTGTCCAGCAGCGCCGTGAAGGCGCCGACGAGCACGATCGAGACGGCGCCAGCCATGACCGTCGCCTGCGGACGCTGGGCTCGCGATCGGCTGCGCGGCCGGCGATGGCATATCCGGGCGCACTTCAGTGTTGACTGCGAGTGCTGCCGAGGCCCGGGTGGCAGCGACCTCCGACCGTAAGGATTCCAGCAATGACCGTGAGCGACATCCCCGTTAACACTCTTACAGGCGAGCCGTCGTCCCTGGGCGATCTGGACGGCAAGACGCTGCTCGTCGTCAACGTCGCTTCCAAGTGCGGCCTGACTCCGCAGTACGCCGGCCTCGAGGCGCTGCACGAGCGGTTCGCAGACCGCGGATTCGCTGTTGTCGGGTTCCCGTGCAATCAGTTCGGCGAGCAGGAGCCTGGCAGCGCCGAGGAGATCGCCACGTTCTGCTCGACGACGTACGGGGTCAGTTTCCCGATGTTCGAGAAGATCGAGGTCAACGGGCCGGGTCGGCACCCGATCTACACCGAGCTCACCGCCGCCGCTGACGCGGAGGGCAAGGCAGGCGACATCCAGTGGAACTTTGAGAAGTTCCTGGTCGGAGGCGACGGCGCGGTGATCGCGCGGTTCCGCCCGATGACCGCGCCGGATGCGCCGGAGGTCGTCGAGGCGATCGAGGCGAACCTGCCGGCCTGAGATCACGCGCGCGCCTGATCGGACGTCGGCGGTGCGGGCCTAGTTCTGGTTAAGCGTGACCACTACGGCGACGTCGCCGTAAGGGAACGACTTGCCAAGATGGCCGACGGTATTGAAAAACCGCGACATCGGCACCATGAAGCCGTACTTCGCACGCACCTTGCTCTGTACCGCGTCGAACTGGGGCCCGGACGTGGCCAGCTCCGCCGTTCCTTCGACGGAAGCGGTGTCGGCCTTGACCTTGCCGCGGCTGTCGGAGGGCTGCAGCGTGATCTTCGGATTGTTGCGAAGGCGCTTGTATTTACCCGACGCCGACGAGGTCCAGAAGCCGACGTGGCCGCTGTCGATATCGACAATCCACGTCGCGGTGGACACGGGCGAGCCCGACCTGCGGAAGGTCGTTGAGGACACGTACTTCTCGTCACTGATCGCCATAGGGAAATCGTAGAGCGAGCAGCCAGTTGCTCGCGGTAGTGACCCCTGGCGAGGGCGTCGCGCCAGTCAGGCGAGTGCGCTAGGCCCTCGCTTGATCATCTGGTCGGAGATGATCGAGCGCTGCACCTCGCTGGTGCCTTCCCAGATCCGCTCGACCCGCAGCTCGCGGAAGAAGCGCTCGGCGACGTTCTCGCGCATGTAGCCGCGACCGCCGAAGACCTGCACTGCTCTATCGGCCACCCGGCCAGCCATCTCGGATGCATACAGCTTGGCCATCGAACACTGCGCATGCTGCACCTTGACGTCCGCCCCGGCGTCGATCCCGCGCGCTGCCTCGTAGACAAGGGCGCGGGCCGCGAACAGCTCGGTCAGGCTGTCGGCGAGCATGCCCTGGATCGCGCCGAGGCTTGCGATTGGCCTGCCTTGAACCTGGCGCTCCTTGGCAAACGCCGTCATCTCATCGACGAGGCGCTGTGCGCCACCGAGACAGCGAGCAGCCACCATCATGCGCTCGAACCTGAACCACTCATACGCGAAGCTCATCCCGTCGCCCTCTGCTCCGACCAGGTGCGTCGCTGGCACGCGCACCTCGGTGAACCGGACGATCGGATGGTGGTGGCTGATGGTGTGGCTGTACGCCGGGGTGCGGACCACAGTCACCCCTGGGCTCGGTAGGTCAACCATGAACATGGCGTGCTCGCCGTCGTGCACGCCGCCGACCAGCTTGCCCTGGAAGAACGCATAGTCGGCAGTGTTGTAGGACGTGACGTGCCATTTTTCGCCATCGAGCACGTAATCGTCGCCGTCCCGGCGCGCTGTGGCGACGATGCCATCGACGTCGGACCCCGCGCTCTCCTCGGTGATCGCGTAGCACTCCTCGCGCTCGCCGCGGACGGTCGGCAGTACGAACTTCTCGATCTGGTAGGGGGTGGCGACCGCCGGCAGCCAGGACGGGGGTGTAGCCACAACCCAGGCGAGGGCATTGGTGACACGCCCGACCTGCTCCTGGACAAGGACCTGCTGGAGTGAGGTGCAGCCTCCGCCGCCAAGTTCCTTGGGCATGTTGGTGGCGTACAGGCCGAGCTCGATGGCTCGCGTCTTATGGCCGGCGACGATGTCCTTGGGCAGGTCGCCGCCGTTCATCTCGGCCTCGACCTCGAGCGGGATGAGCTCGTCGGTGAAGGTGCGGGTGTGAGCCTGGATCCGGAGGTCCTCTTCTGACAATCCGTACATTCGGGCCCTGTGCCTCCCTGCCGTCTCACCGGCTGACTGACTGTTCAGTCTAGAGGCCTGATAGGCCGTTGCCAATGGGGCGGCGCCCTACTGCCGGGATGGCACCGACAGCAGAGCGCGGCCGGTTTGTCGTGGCATGCGCCCGGATGAATGCCCTGGCAGGAACTCTGCCGTGGGAACATGCGCTACGCACCTGCGCTTCGCCGACAGGAGAGTTGGCCAGCGCCGGCGTGTCTCAGTTTGTCGACTCAGATGGACGGGTACCAGCCTCGGTGATCTACAGCACCGTCGTGCCGGTCGGGGTTCGCCCCTGGCTGGTCCGAATTGCACGAACGGCGCCTGTAGGACATCGGGGGAGGGAAATCGCACATGCGCTTCATGAAGCCCGTCATGGCGATCGCGGCTATCTGCGCGACCATGCTCACGATGATGGCTATGCGCTCGAAGCGGAGCGCTAGCACGCGCAAGCGCCGCGGGCTGCGGCGGGCCCGCTAGCGAAGTCATACGTAGCGCGTAACGGCGGCGGCCGCCATGGGCGGTCGCCGCTTTGCGCTGCGCTCGCGCACGAACGAAGCGGCGCGCACGAACGAAGCCGCGCGCACGAACGAAGGCGCGCAGGACCTTGCCTTCCGAGCGCGACCGAGCTCTATAACTGCGCCGCGCCGCCTCTGGACTGAACATTCAGTCCATGTCATGATCGGCCGCAACCGTGGCTGTCGGCAGCAGTGGCGGCTGGCAGGCAGACGTGCATGACCGGATGGGGCCAGTCGGCTGGCAGCCAAGGCCGACTCTGGGCCAGCTGATCGCGGTCGCGCCTGGCAGGATGGACGGGCTGGCCAGCGGGTACGGCATGACTAGAGCAGTGCGGATGGACCGGTGCACATGCAGGTGAGCGATACGGCGGATGCCGTTGTCGTCGGCGGCGGGACAATCGGCGCCTGGTGCGCGTATTTCCTGCGCCGCAGCGGGGTCGAGCGGGTGGTCCTGCTCGAGAAGCGCACGCTTGGCCAGGGGGCGAGCAGCCGCGCGGCCGGGGTTGTGCGAACCCAGGGCGGGACGCCTTGGGCGGTGCAGCTCGGTGAGTGGTCCCGCAGGTTCTACCTCAGCCAGAATGACGAGCTCGGCATCGACTCTGGCTTCACTCCGCAGGGCTACCTGCTGCCGTGCTTCACCGACGCCGATGTCGTCGCCGCCCGTGCGCGCATGGCGATGCAGAACTCGCTCGGCCTGTCCGTGCGGTGGCTCGAACCGGGCCAGCTTGACGCGGTGAATCCGACCCTGACTCCTGGCCGCACGCTGGGCGGCACCTACTGCGCCGAAGATGGCTACCTCACCCCGCCGCGCAATGTGACCGCGTACGCCGTGGCGCTGGCCATGTCGGACGTTGAGGTGCGTGAGCGAGTCGCGTTCCTCGGCCTGGACACTAGCGGCGACACCGTGACCGGTGTGCTGACATCGGCGGGCCCGATCAGCACGCCGCTGGTGGTGCTGACCGGCGGTCCTGAGCTGGCCGAGGTCGCGAGCCTGGCCGGGGTCCGGGTTCCGGTCGGCGGTGTTCGCCACCAGGTCGCCGTCACCGAGCCGCATCCGGACCTGTCGCGCGAGCGCGTGCCGATGGTCTTCGACCTGTCGGCCGGCCTGTACTGGCGGCCAGAAGAGGGCGGCTTGCTCTTCGGCATGAGCAACCCGGACGAAGCACCTGGCGTCGCGGCCTGCATCGACGAGCCGTACCTCGCACTGATGCGCCAGCGGCTGGCTGAAATGGTGCCGGTGACCGCTGGGCTAGGATTGCGGCGCACCTGGGCGGCGACCATCGATTACACACCCGACCACCTGCCGATCATCGGCCCTGCCATTACCGGAACGCAGATCATCAGTGGCGCCACGGTAGTCAGCGCGGGCGGTGCCGGGATGATGTGGGGGCCAGCGGTGGCGCGCGCCGCCTGCGATGTCGCGCTCACCGGCACGTCAGACGTGGTCGACGTGTCCGAGCTTGGCCTTGACCGGTTCGACGCCGTCGGCAATAGCCGGCTCGGCACTGATCCGATTGCATTGCCGTTCCCGGAGCATGCGCCGCAAGCGCCGGGCAAGCTCAGCCTGTCTTGATTCGGCTATCCCCGAGCCCGGACTCGTCAGCCCCCGAACACAATCCGAAAGGAATGATCGGCCCATGACCGACGTAACTCCCTACCTGGCCGCTGCCGCGACCGCGGAACTCGAAGACTGGGGCCCGCTGGAAGAAGCGACCGGCGAGCCGATGCAGCAGCTTGGTGCCTACATCTGGCAAGACGGCAGTCAGGAGATCGGCGTCTGGGAATGCACCCCAGGCCCGTCCTACTGGAAGCTGGAAGACCACGAGTTCGTGCACATCGTGTCCGGCAGCATGACGGTCACGCCGGACGGGGGCGAGCCGCTGGAGATCAACGCGGGGGACACTGCGGTCTTTCCGAAAGGCTGGGCCGGCACTTGGCAGATTCACGAGACCATCCGCAAGCTTTTCGTCATCTTCTAACCCGCACGCGCTGGCAAGACGGCGCCCGGCCACCCCTGCGGTGGCCGGGCGCTTGTCGTCGGCTGCGAACCCTGGAAACCAACCTCATCGTTCTCACAACCATGCTGAAAGACCAGCATGAGTGTCACAACCACGACGTTGGGGCGCCGGATTGGACGACCGGCGGACGGCTGGACCCGTGGACGGCTGGCCCGGCGGACGGCTGGACCGTTTGACGGCTGGACCGGCGGACGGCTGGCCCGGCGACGCCGCCGGGCCAGGGTCACCTCAGTTGCTCATCGTGGCGCTGATGCCCGACACGACCTGATCGAGCCCGACGGTGACAGGCGTGGCCGCAGTCTGCGAGCTCGCGTCCTGCCACCACTGATGGACGTACCCGCTGGCGCCGCAGCCGGATGAGAACTCCACGTCGTAATTGCCCGGCATCAGGTCGGTCAGCGTGTAACCGCCGGTCCTGCTGACGGCGATCACCCGTGGCGAGCCAGCCAGATCAGAAGAGGCCGGCACCGCGGTCACGCAGACGCCGGCCAGCGGCGCACTGGCGGGGCTCGACACGGTGCCGGTGATCTGCCCGGCGGTCGCACCCGGCTGGAGCGCAGCGTCGATCGACGGCGTGATGTGGCCCGCGGTCACGCCGACAGGATTGGCGGTTGCCTGCGTCGACTGGTTGTTGTACCACTGCGGGACAAACTTGTTCGCGCCGAAGGGACACGTCGCGTCGAAGAGAACCTGGTACGCGCCGGTCGGCAGGCCTGTCGCCTGGTACGTACCGTCCGGATTGGTCACAGCGAAACCGCCAAGGTTATTCGGGTCGCTGCTGAATACGTCGACGCAGACGTCTGCAACAGGCGAGCCAGAGCCCGCCGCCGTGACAATTCCGGAGATCGACCCGCCATGCCGCAGCGTGCCATTCAGCCCGGTCACCGCATGCGGCGCCGTCACCTTCGCGCTGGACAGCACGGGGATCAGGTTCTGGTTGCCGCATGGAAAGAAATCGACCATGTAGGTGCCGCTCGGCAGCGCGGGAACTGTGTAGGCGCCACTCCTGCCTGTCGTCGCGCTGCCGGAGTAGCTGGTGACCGGATCGAACGCGAATACGCAGACATTGCGGAGCGGGTTCCCAGCGGCGCCGAAAGCGTGGCCAGAGATCGTGCCGCCGATGGTCAGGCGAGCATCGATACCCGACGCCCGCTTACCTGACCGGACCCGTACCGCTGTCTGGAACGACGTCGACCCGTGCTGCCGGTACCACTGCTCCGCGTACCGCGACGGGCCGGAGCATGGCTGGAAGAGGACGTCGTAGCTGCCTGGCGCTAGGCCGGTAACCAGGTAGGAGCCATGGGAATTGGTGATCGGCTGGTTCCCCCCGATGATGCCGCCGAGCTGGAAGGAGCTGTCCTTCGTGCTGACTGTGCTGACGCACACGCCAGCCAGCGGCTGGCCTGAGTTACCGGTGACAACACCGCTGATGAAGCCAGCGGGTTCCAGGACAGCATTGATGCCGGCCGTCCGGCCGACGGGTGCCGATACAAGGTCGGCCGAGCCTGCGGTCGCGGCACCGTCGAACCACTGATCGGCGTAGCGCGAGTCCTGGCCGCAGCCGAAGTCGAGCAGATACTGACCTGGCGCCAGGCCCGGGATCGTGTACCTGCCATGGGTGCCGGTCTGGCCCTGCGCGGTGAATACAAAGCCCAGCTGCGCCTGAAACCGCGTCGCGGCGGACACGCAGATGCCGGCCAGGCCGTGGCCGCTGGCGTCGGTAACCGTGCCCGCTATGGCCGCGCCCGGCTGAAGCTTTGCGTTGGCGGTCTGGCTGGCACCGGTGGCAAGGACGATCGGCGTCGCCTGGCTCGGGTCGCTCTGGTTGTCGTACCAGTACGGCGCGTAGTTGGTCGAGTTGCCGCAGCCAGTGAAGAAGCCGATCTCATACGTCCCGGCGGACAGCTGGTTGACGACGTAGGAGCCGTCGGCCGCGGTCGCGTTGCCGAATGACCCGAACGCTCCATTCGGGCCGGCGGACTGGTTGAGTTCGATGCAGATACCGGGCACCGGCCGGCCTTTCCGGTCGGTCACCGTCCCGGAGATGGTGGCGCCAGGCTGGAGCACAGCGTTGACGCCGCTGGTCTGCTTGCCCGCGGTCGTGTGAGCCGACAAGGCCACCGAGGTGTAGTTGCCGATGTTGCTGCAGCCGGGACCGATCTGCAGCTGGTAGTCACCACCGGCGAGGCCGATCACCCGGTAGTACCCGTGGGGCCCGGTCGCGGTCTGCGTCTGCACAGACCCGTCCGCGTTGCTGGCGTACACGCACATGCCGGCCAGCGGCTTGCCCGAACTGCTGCCGAGCGTCACCCTGCCAGTCACGCTCGCGC
>DASXKI010000475.1:0-4880 GCA_036496945.1 Streptosporangiaceae bacterium
GGATAGCGGTGACCACCCGGTTGTTGGCTGTGACCAGGTAGCCGCGAGCCGGATCGTCCGCGCGCGGCATGTGCTCGGCCGCGATCATGCCGTCCCACTCGTACTCGCCCGTCCATCCCGGCACAGGCAGCCATCCGTTGATGGCGGGCCGGCGGGGGAGCGCCGCCCGCACCAGGTGGCCGATGTGGCCGGCGGTATCGGCGGCCACCAGGTTGTGGTCGATGAGCCCCCAGCCGCGGACCGCCTGGAACAGCGAATCCACCGAGCCCGCTCGCAGCATGGGCAGGAGGCAGTCAAAGGACCGGTCGAGGTCGAAGAACTGAACCGACTTGAGTGTCAGCGCGGCGCCGTGCGCCGGGTCGCCGGCGACGACCGGACCGTGGATGGTCGTGACGATCTGTACCGGCGCTGAGGCCTCGCCACGGACCTTGATGTCCTCGGTTGTCGTCTCGGCCTGCAGCCACTCGCCCTGATGCCGGTACCGGGACGGATCGGCGCGGTCGAACTGCTCGACGTACAGGTCGTGAAGGTCGGCGAACGCGTGCGTGACGCCCCAGGCCGCGTGCGCGTTGTGGGCGAAATGCGGGAACGCCGGCACGCCGGGGATGGTGAAGCCGATCGCATCGAACTCATCGCAGCGCAGATGCATCTGCGCGTACATGCCAGGCAGCTCGAAGGCGCGATGCGGGTCGCCAGCGAGTATCGGCCTGCCGGTGGTCGTCCGGCTCGGTGCCAGCGCCCAGGCGTTGCTCCCGCCGTCGGTATCGGCGTTCGCGGCCAGCGTGCTCAGCGCGCGGATCGGCTGGCGAAGGTCCGCCAGGCTCGCGGTCCACCGGCTAGCGTCGGCACCGGGCGGAATGCACAGCCGGTCGGCCCCGCCGTCGTCGTAGCGCAGCTTGACGAGGTCGTCGGCGCTGACGACGTCGACCGCTGCGGCGCGCCAGAGCTTGAACCACAGCGATCCCATCAGGTAGCCCCGCTGCCGCATCGCGGCTATGCAGTGCCACCCCTCCCACGGCTCTGGCTCGCTCGCCACCAGCCGGTACTCGGCGGGCGCGGGATGAGTGCCCAGATAGGCGTTCACGCCGGTCGTGTAGGCGTCGACCATCGCCCTGGCGTCCGTGCCGAGCGCCTGATAGTCGCGGATGGACGCGCCCGCAGCGCGCAGGCGCCGGGCTAGCTGGTCCGCCGGCAGACCCGCCGCGCCGGCCCACTCGGCCCAGCGGCCTTCCATCTGCTTCCTGCTCGCGTCCATCTGCCAGAGGCGGTCCATGGCGTGCACGTACCCCTGTGCGACAAACGCGTCGTGTGCTGAGAGCGCGCGGACGTGCGGGATTCCCCACTCGTCTCGGTAAAGCTGGACCGGGCGCTCGACCCAGCCGCCGCGGTGCAGCACATCCGTGCCCGCCAGATCCGAGCCCGCCACATCCGTGCCCGCCAAACCCCTGCCCGCCTGAGCGCCGTTCTGGCCCACGGCGTCTCCTTAGGCGAGGGGTCTGAACCACCCACAACGATAAGGGAACGGGGTCAGGCGTGCTGATGAGCAGCCGAGATCGCGGTCCGGAGCGCTTTGAGGCCCGCGACGAAGATCTCCGAGAAGGTAGGGAAGGGCTGGATGGTGTCGCGCAGGACATCGAGCGGCACCCGAGCGCGGATGGCAAGAGTCGCCTGCTGCAGCCACTCGCCGGCCTCGGGGCCGAGCGCGTAGGCACCGGTCAGGTGCTCGCCATCGCTGAGGAGGGTCAGGAAGCCGCTGGACTCGGCGTAAGCGCGGCTATAGGTGGCGGTCTTGGCTACCTCTGACAGCTGGGCGTTGGCCCGGAACCGGTCCTCGGTGACGCCGACGGAGGCCGCCTGCGGGTCGGTGTAGACGACGTCCGGCACGGCCTGGTAGTTCGCCTCCCGGGGTTCGCCGAGAATGTTCGCCGCGACGACCTCGCCCTGGTACTTGCCCATGTGGGTGAGCAGCCGCAGGCCAGTGACGTCACCGATGGCCCACAGCCTGTCGCCGGCGCGCAGGTGCGCGTCGACCGGGATGCCGTGCTCACCGGCCTGGACGCCGACCGTTTCAAGCCCGACCCCGTCGACGCGCGGGCGGCGGCCGGTCGCGACCAGCAGTCGGTCACCGCGCAGCTCGCTGCCATCGTCGAGCGACAGCACATAGTCCGCGCCGTCGCGCCGCGCCGCGGTCGCGTGCACGCCGATGAGCAGCTCGATGCCGTCGCGGCGCAGGACCTCGCCGAGCGCCACGCCCAGCGGCGCAGGCTCACGGGCGAGCACGTGCCCGGCCGCCTCGACCAGGGCGACCTCGCCGCCGAGCCGGCGTACGGCCTGTGCCATCTCGGCGCCGACAGGCCCGCCGCCGAGTATGAGCAGGCGGCGCGGGATGACCTTCATGCCGGTCACCTCGCGGTTGGTCCAGATCCCGTCGAGTTCGCGCAGACCGGGGACCGGCGGTATGACCGGGTCGGAGCCGGTCGCCAGGACCACGTGTCCGGCGGTGTGGCGCTTGCCGTCGACCTCGACCACGCCCGTCCCGGCCAGCGTTCCGCGGCCACGCAGCAGGTCGATCCCCTTGCTGGCCAGCCAGCGTGCCTGCCCATCGTCTGAGTAGTCCGCGACCATGAAGTCGCGCCAGGCCAGCGCGGCACCGGCGTCGATCTGCGCGCTGGCCGTTGCCTCGCGCGCGTGGTGCACGGCCTCGCCGGGGCGCAGCAGCGTCTTGGACGGGATGCACGCCCAGTACGAGCATTCGCCCCCGACGAGCTGGCGCTCGACCAGGGCAACTCGCAGCCCGCCGTCGGCCAGCTCGCCGGCGCAGTGCTCGCCCGGCGAACCGCCGCCGATCACGATCACGTCGTAGTCGCTGCTCATATGCTTGCCCCCGGCCCGTGGTAGCCCGCGCGTCCGGCCGCTTGCTCATGGCGGCTGTGCGGCTCGCTGAGGACCGGGTAATCCCGGCCTCGGATCTATGTATCCGCCGGGAGCCCAGCCCAAGCCCAAGCTCGCCGCCACCGCTCGACAAAGCCTGGGCGCAAATCGCCGGATCAGCTCGGCTGCGCGAGGTGCTCCTCGCTGGCGGCCGCCGGATTCGTGCCAGACGGCCGCCGTTCCGTAGGTCGCGTGTAGGCGAGGATGCCTGCGATCACGACCAGGCCAGCGAGCCCGGCTAGGACGTACAGGTCCCCGATGACCTGCTCGAAGCCCGACATGGCGTAACCCCTGGCTGGTGACGCAGGCACGATCCACAGCAAGCCGCTGAACAGGACGGCGACGGCCGCGGCGCCGAGCCACGGAGCCCACCGATGGAATCGCGGCGCAGACAGTGACCGCGGCCTCGTCGCCAGATCCGCCAGCACGACCAGCAACGGCGCGACCCAGACCCAGTGGTGCGACCATGAGACCGGCGAGACGAGGAGCCCGGTGAGCGCGCATACCAGGATGCCGATCATCTCCTGGCCGCGGCGCGACGCCCACGCCGCGAGCAGGAGCCCGGCCGTCCCGACCACGGCCACGGCAGCGATCTGGAACGGCCGCGCCGCCGCTGCGCTGCCGAACAGCCGCAGAATCGCGCCGTAGAGGGACTGGTTCCCGATAAAGCGGACGTTGCCGACGCGAGTCGGGTTGAGGAACAGGCGATCGAGCCAGTAGTGCTCGGTTGCCTTGGGTAGCACCACGGCCGAGGCAGCGATGGTCACGGCAAAGGTCGCCGCCGAGACTGCCGCCGCCCGGAATCGGCGCGTGAGCAGCAGATAGGGGATGAAGATCAGGGGAGTGAGCTTGAAACCCGCGGCCAGGCCTACGCCCACGCCCTTCCACCTGCGACTGTCGGGCATGCACAGGTCCGCCACGATGACCAGCATGAGGATCAGGTTGACCTGACCGAAGGACAGTGTCTGCCGCACCGGCTCGATCCACAGTGCCACTGCGGCTACCGCGAGGGTCGCTCCGATGCGGTCTCGCGAACTCCAGTTGCGGACAGCGCCCCACGTCAGCCAGATGACGCCAACCAGCGACGCGACGCTCACGGTGGTGATGATGCCTATCGCAACTGGCAGGTCGAGCCACCCCAGAGGCGCGAAGAAGGCTGCCGCCAGCGGGGTGTAAGTAAAGTGCAGGTTAGGCGGATAGGTGTACAGATACGGATCTTGCGAATGCCCGGCGAGCGCGCCGCCCCATACGTAAACGCGCAGGTCGAGCATCGACCACGGGTGTCTGTCGAAGGTCTGGAATACGGCCAGAGCCAGGCCCAGCGAGATGGCGAACATGGCAGCCGCGACAGCGGCCTTGGGCGGCCGCGACCGCCCCGGCTGCTCGTGCCCGTCCTCGGCTGCCAGCCGAACGTCGTTCCTGGCGGTCATCTTGACCTAGCCGTTCTGGGTGTCGGCCGGCTTAGGCCGGAACCGCGTCGAGTCCTGGTCCAGTCGATGATGACGCTGATCCCGAGCGCTCCCGCGGGAACGAGCGTCACGAGGGCAGGTAGCTGGTACCGCCAGGAGAACACGAACAGATCCGAAATGAGTGTGAGCGACACCGCGGAGGCGAAGAACAGCAGGCAGGCAAGGGCAATCTGGCGGCTGCGCTCGGGCACCCGCCTGCGCAGCGCGAACACCGAGCCGGCCAGGCCGGTCAGCGTGCAGAGCACCAGCACAGGACCCGGAGTGTAGCCACCATCACGCTGGTAGGAACTCAGGAACGCGGCGACAGGCCGCCAGACGGCAGGCGGGCCGCCGCCGAACCGGTCGACGGCAGTGTTGACGAATGACGGCGTGGCATGCGACGAAAAATACGGGAACGTGGTCCGGAACTGCCAGCGGTCGATGGGCGGGTCGCCGGGCGCTGTGACGCGATCGACCGCATACACCTTCAGCACGTCACGC
>DASXKI010000476.1:0-9505 GCA_036496945.1 Streptosporangiaceae bacterium
GATCCCCACCACGGGGAGCAGGGATGCCGATGGCCCTGGCAGGCCCGGGATCCCTACCACGGGGGAGCAGGGATCCCGGCGGCCTGTCAAGGGCCGGGATCCCTACCACGGGGGTGCAGGGATCCCGGCGGCCTGGCAGGCTGCGATCCGCGACGGGGAATTCACGGACCGCCTCTCGAGCGCCGACCGGCGCGAACAGCTAGGCGATGGATTCCTCGAACGCGATGGCGCGCAGTCGTGCCAGCGCCCGGTGCTGCGCGACCCGAACCGCGCCTGCGGACATGCCAAGGGCGCGGCCCGTCTCCTCGGCCGATAGCCCGGACAGGACGCGGAGCACGAGCAGCTGGCGCTGATTCACCGGCAGCCTGGCCAGCAACGCACGCGCTCGCTCCGCCTCGAGGTAGGCGACCGCAGTCTCCTCGGGTCCGGGCCGATCGTCCGGGCCGTCGGGCAGGTCTTCGGTCGGGATGGCCAGGCGCGCCGCGGACCGCATAGCGTCGGCCACCTTGTGCGAGGCGATCCCGAAGACGAATGATGAGAACGGCCGGCCCATGTCCTGATATCGCGGCAGGGCCGAGAGAACGGCTATGCAGACCTCCTGCGCCACATCGTCGGCCGCATAATAATGCCCGGAAATGTGACCGAGGCGAGACCGGCAATAGCGGAGGACCATTGGCCTGATCTGTCGTAGCAACGTCTCGATTGCGGCAGGCTGTCCACTTACCGCAAGCTCGGTCAGCATGCCCATATTGCCGTTCCTGGTCCCATCTAGCTGCGATTCCACCCAGGCCCCCTGACTCAGTGGCGGCTTCACGTATCCGTCTGTACAGAACCGTGATTCCCCATGCACCGAGTAAAGACAACATCAAAATAGGCAACGGAAAGGTCACAGTAGGGTGCCAAGCCGATACCCAGGTAAAGTAATTACCAATCGTAGCTAGTCAACTACTCAGCGTTTTATCAGGTGCCCTTTAAATAAGTCAGTAAGGACAGAACTAATGCACTGGTAAGCAATGAGATAGCTAATACTTATAACACCGGTCATATCATGATGTGCCGGGCACCCGCTCGGCTCACGCCGCGGCTTCGTCGTCGGGGCCTGCGCTCGACCTGGGCGTCAGCGCGCTGAGCGCGTCGGCCAGGTCCAGCTCTGTCGCGCTGCGGAGGACAAGCTCGGCGTCCGCGAAGCGCCGGATGTCGGCGTGCTTGCCGGGGATCGCCACGCATGGCAGGCCGGCCGCCTGGGCCGCGGTTACGCCGTGTGCGGCGTCTTCGACCGCGACGGCGTCGCGACCAGAGACGCCAAGTCTGTGCAGCGCGAGCGAGTAGACGGCGGGATCGGGCTTCGGTGCGGCGACCTCGTCCCCGCACGCGACGACCTCGAACTGGTCCAGGTAACCCGTGCGAGCCAGCAGGCCCCGCACCCAAGCGCGCGGGGAACTGCTCGCTATCGCCAATCGCAGTCCCATCGAGTGCGCCTGGTCGAGCCAATCGGCGATGCCCGGCAGCAGGCCGAGCTCGGCGTTCAGGCCATTACGGAAGGCGACCCGGCGCTGATGGCTGGCCTGCCGGTCGTAACTCGCCCCGACCGCGCGGGCCAGGTCCGCATACCGCTCAGCGGTGACATCGCCGCCATGATCAGCGAAGAACGTCGTCGTATCGAGCTCCAGGCCATGCTGCCGCCATTCGAACTGCCAGCTCGCCAGCATCGTGACCTCGGTATCCATGAGCAGCCCGTCGAAGTCGAAGATGACTGCCTGGATTGTCACGTGCTCAAGTATGCGGGGCGCTGCCCCGTGACTACGACACCAGTAGACAAGCCGAGCCCCGCCACCGGCGCCTGACGGCGCCAGTGGCGGGGCTCGGGTCGTGCTACTGGCTCGACTGCCGCCAGGATCAGTGTTGCGACAAAATCAGTGCCGCCGCAGGATCAGTGCTGGTGGCCGTGTCCGTGACCGTTGGACGCTGCTGCCTCGGGCTCCGGCTTCTCGCTGACGAGCACCTCGGTGGTCAGCAGCATGCCGGCGATCGACGCGGCATTCTGCACCGCGGACCTGGTCACCTTGACCGGGTCGATGACTCCCTGCGCCACCAGGTCGCCGTACTCGCCGGTCGCGGCGTTGTAGCCGTGTCCTTCTGGCAGCTCAGCGATGCGCGCGATGACCACGCCGCCCTCGGCGCCCGCGTTTTCCGCGATCCACCGAGCCGGAGCCGACAGCGCCCGCCGGACTACCTGGACGCCGGTGGCCTCATCGCCCTTCTTACCGAGGTCGCCAAGGCTGGCGGCCACGTGGACGAGCGCCGCGCCGCCGCCGGCAATGATGCCTTCCTCGATAGCTGCCCTGGTCGCCGAGATGGCGTCCTCGAGCCGGTGCTTCTTTTCCTTCAGCTCGACCTCGGTGGCTGCGCCGGCCCGCAGCACGGCAACGCCGCCCGCAAGCTTGGCCACGCGCTCCTGGAGCTTCTCCTTGTCCCAGTCCGAGTCGGTGTTCTCGATCTCGGCGCGCAGCTGGCGGATCCTGTCCTGGACTGCGGACTGGTCGCCGGCACCGTCGATGATCGTCGTGGTGTCCTTGGTGACCACCACGCGACGGGCCTGACCGAGCACGTCAAGGCCGACCTGGTCCAGCTTGAGGCCGACTTCCTCGCTGACGACCTGCCCGCCGGTCAGCACCGCCATGTCCTCGAGCATCGCCTTGCGCCGGTCACCGAACCCCGGAGCCTTCACCGCGACCACGTTCAGCAGGCCGCGGATCTTGTTGACGACCAGGGTGGACAGCGCCTCGCCGTCGACGTCCTCGGCGATGACCAGCAGCGGCTTCTTGGTCTGGGCGATCTTTTCCAGGAGCGGCAGGAACTCCGCCATGGAGGAGATCTTGCCGGCGGTCAGCAGGATGTAGCCGTCCTCCGTGACCGCCTCCATCCGCTCCGGGTCGGTGCTGAAGTACGCCGAGATGTAGCCCTTGTCGAACTGCATGCCCTCGGTGAACTCGAGCTCGATGCCCATGGTCGGAGCTTCCTCGACCGTGATGACGCCATCCTTGCCAACCTTGTCAAAGGCCTCGGCGATGACCTCGCCGATCTTGGCGTCCTGGGCGGAGATCGTGGCCACGTTGGCGACCTCGCTCCGCTCCTCCACGTCGCGGGCCGACTTGAGCAGCGCCTCGGCAACGGCTGCCGACGCGGCGTCGACACCCCGCTTGAGCGCGATCGGGTTGGCGCCGGCGGCCACGCTGCGCAGGCCCTCGGCCACCATGGCCTGAGCGAGCACGGTGGCGGTCGTCGTGCCGTCACCGGCTACGTCGTTGGTCTTGGTGGCGACTTCCTTGGCGAGCTGCGCGCCGAGGTTCTCGGTCGGGTCTTCCAGTTCGATCTCGCGGGCGACGGTCACGCCATCGTTGGTGATGGTGGGAGCGCCCCACTTCTTGTCAATCACGACGTTGCGGCCCTTCGGGCCGAGCGTCACTTTCACGGCGTCCGCAAGGTGGTTGACGCCACGCTCAAGGGCGCGCCGTGCGTCCTCATCGAAAACCAGGCTCTTGGCCATCTGGTACCCCAGTGTCTCGTGGGCAGGATGATTCCTGCGTATATAGGTGAACCGTGGCCCTCACGCCACCGCCCCGGACCGGGCCGCGGATTGCCGGAGTTTCCTCCGGGTGCCGCGAGCCGAGCCGGGGCGGTGCCGGGCCTACGTGCCGGCCCGGCGCGGGCCAGGCCCGCGCGCGCGAAGATCCGCTCGCTACTTCTCGATAATCGCGAGCACGTCGCGGGCGGAGAGCACCAGGTACTCCTCGCCGTGGTACTTCACTTCGGTGCCGCCGTACTTGCTGTACAGCACGACATCGCCGACCTTGACGTCCAACGGGACGCGCTTGGCACCGGCGTCGTCGAAACGGCCGGGTCCGACAGCCAGGACCTCGCCCTCCTGGGGCTTCTCCTTGGCAGTGTCGGGGATGACCAGGCCGGATGCGGTGGTCTGCTCGGCCTCGAGCGGGCGCACCACGATCCGGTCTTCGAGCGGCTTGAGAACAACCTTGGTGGCGGTCGTCACGATCTGACCTCCCCCTCCGGAAAGGGCTAGCTGAATTAGAGAGTCGACCATGTCGGCCTGCCGTCGCGGGTGTCAGACCAACCTTGTCGCGTTAGCACTCTACCTTAGTGAGTGCCAATCCCGTACGTTAGCCCCCCTCTACCGGCACGTCAACACGGGGGGCTGGCACCTGCGGGCGAGATCAGCCGGCGGCCAGGATCGCCACGTCACGGACCACGTGGACATCGGTCCGCTCGCTGGTAGACCCGGTGAAGGCAAGCAGCGCCGTCGGCGGCAGCGTGCCGACATCCGCCAAGATGACACGCTCGCCATCCACCCAGACCGTGACGACGTCGGTACCGCCGTTCGGGACGACCTGGACGGTCACTCTATCCGGGCCGGGGCGCAGCGGCGGAACGACCCCAGCCTGCTGGGCGACGGTGAGGCTGCTGCCAGCGCTGCCCGTGGCGAGGACCACCGAGTATCTGCCCCCGTATTGGATCGGGTCGGTGTCCAGGCCAATCGCCACGCCGCCGAGACCACCGAAGCCCAGCTGGCCGCCCCGACCGCCGACCGACGCGGACGCGGACGTGGCCGGGTCCAGCATGGCAAACGTCAGGCCGTCGCCGCCGTTTCTGCCGCCGCCTGACAGCCAGGCCGTGAAGGTCACGGTCAGGCCGCTGGTCGGCACGGCGACTGGGTACACCGCGGACCCGGCTTCGCTGGGCGCCGCCGCGGTCAGTTCGGTAGCGGAGCCCCGCATCTGCGCCGAGCCGTTGAACGACCACCCGCCCCCTGGCGGCGGCAGGGTCCGCCCGCCCGCGCTGACGGTCACGCTGGAGACAGCCTGCGAGCCGGCTGAGGGTCCGGTACCGCCGGTGAACCCGACCAGCACCTGGCCCGGCATCTGCGCTGTCGTCGTCCCGGCTGATAGCACCGCCTTGCCGTCGAGATACAGCCAGACCCGGCTGCCGCGCACTGCCACCCGGACCGGGTGCGAGCCGCTGCTCAGATTCGGGATCCGGGTCGTGGTCGCCAGGTAGCGCAGCCCTCCGCCGGGCTTGCTGACAGCGATGCCAGCGAAGTTACCTGACGGGTCGCCCGCGAACCTGCCGGTAGCCAGCGTTATCGCGACGCCGCCGAGGCCGCCGAAGCCGAACAGCCCGCCCCGGCCGCCGAGCGAGGAGGGGCTGGACGTCTGGGCACTCAGCAGGCCGAGCGTCATGCCGCCGTCGCCGCCGAGGGTCGCGGTGAAGCGCGCCGTCAGTCCGCTTGGCGCCACCGGGACGGCGTAGACGGCAGATCCGGCCTGGAGGCGCCTGGCCCCGGTGAGCCTGAGCCGCTGGCCCGACATCGCCGCGCTTCCGTTGAGCGTCCAGCCACCGCCAGGCGGCGGCACTGCGTGGTGCCCGCTGATGGCTGCCACGCCAGTGCCAATAACCGGGACGGTCAGGGTATGCCGACCCGCCGCGTCGCGCCAGCGCACCTGGTAACGCGTCGACACGCGGCCGGTGCTGGACGGCGTGAAGGTGACCGGCATCCTGATCTGGTAGCCAGGGTTGACCGGGAGGCCGACCGGCACCTGGGCCTGGGTGCCGAAGGGACCTTCCGGCCCGGAGGCGTTCGCCAGGGTCGACGGCAGGTTGCCAGCGTTGGTGATCACGATCGTCCTGGTAGCGCGGGTGCCCAGGTGCACTGAGCCAAAGCTCACCGCCGCCGGCGTGGCTACGAGCCTGCTGACCGGCGCCTTGCCGGAACCCATGAGCCCGACGGTGAGCCGGTGGCCGTCGGAGGTCGTGATGCTGAAGGACGACGTCCTGGTCCCGGTCGTCGCAGACCTGTAGCCGATGGTGACCGCGACAGACTGTCCCGGCTGTATGAACCTGCCCCTGGCCGGCAGGGTCGCGGCAAATGGCGACGCTGGCGGGCTCGTCGCTCTGATCCTCTCCCTGGCACCGCTGTCGTTGGTGAGCATGATGGTCTGCGCGGGCGACAGACCCTCGGCGACGCGGCGGAACATTACCGCTGGAACCGACGGGTGCAGGCCAGGCACTGTGCCCTGCCCCGTGAGGCTGACGCTGATCAGGGGGAAGTTGGCTGCCTGCGTGGCGACCTGGACGGCACCGGTGACGCCCCCAGGCTCGGCAGGCCGGTAGGAGAGCCGCGCGGTCAGCTTGCTGCCGGCGCCGAGCGCTACGGGGAACTTGGCTGCCTGCCCATCGACGGCTACCGACGTCACCGTGAACGGCGCGCTGCCCGCGGGCTGGGCCGCCGAGACGCCGATCACAGTAACAGGACCGGCGGCCGTCAGTGTTACTGGCAAGGTCCGGGCCCGGCCCACCGGAACGTAGCCGAAGCTGACCGGGGCCGCGGTCAACGGCGCCGCGGCAGGACTCCCGAACGCGAGCACGTTGCCACCCCTGGTTCCGACGTAGACGCGGCCGGAGTCAGTCACCGGGATGGTGAACTTGGCTGCCGTGCCGATCGGCGCGGACCAGATCGGGGCCATAGAGCATGGCGTCGCGCAGCCACTGGGTGGCACAGCTGCAAATGCATCCAGGGTGCCCGTCGCCCCGCCGCCGCCGGCCGAGTAGACCTCCCAGACAACTGCAGAGGCCGGGTCATTGCCGTTCGAGGTCACCACTGGCGAGCCAGAGGTGTAGCCGAATGTCGTGCTGCTGTCAGCGACATCCGTCAGCGTCGGGGTGCCGGACGAGTCAGCGCCGAACTGCAAGTAGCGCATGACATCGCCCCTCCCCACGTAGTAGACGTAATCATCTGAACCGGTTGCGGTGACCGATCCGTCCGGCCCGAAGGCTGCCGGCTGGCCCCACTCGCCGCCGAACGGTCCGGCTTGGGCTACGACGTCGTCGGTCCCGCCGGAACCCTGCGCCCGCCCGCCTAGGTTGTCCCGGTTCAGCAGGAGAACCCGGCCGTCCTTGCCCGCCTGCACCAGCAGGTCCGGGTCAGCCGGGGTGCCGAACGGCAGGCCGACCGGCCCGCCAGAGCCGAGGTCCAGGTCCTGAGCGTCCAGCGTCGGGGCGTCGGCTGGGCTGAAGAAGTCCCCCGCGGACAGCGTTCCGTTGCTGGCCACGTCCAGCCTGACGACCGCGTCCCCGAGTTCCGGCGGCGGGCTGGAACCGGGCCCGGCGGGCGGCGAAACGCCGTTGCCGGTTGACACCAGGATGCGGCCAGGGCCGTCGGACATTAGCCCGCTGCCGCCCTGCCAGATGCCGCCCTGGTTATCAGTCAGGCCAGCCTCGTCGGTCCACAGGGTCACGTGCCGCGTCGACGTATTCACGCCGGCGACGTAGCCGGCATAGGGCAGATAGTCGCAATACGAGCCAAATGCCATGTAGACGGAGTCGCCTAGCAGCAGCAGCCCGGGCCGCTCCCGCTCGGCCAGCGGGTTGAAGCTGTCACCCGGCGCGTTGACCGGGGACCCCTGGATGGCAGCTGGCCAGCCCGGCAGGACCTTCCCGGTGGCCGCGTTGAGCGCATACGTGTAGACGTGCGGCTGGGACACGCTCGGGCCATCGTCGACCACGGCGACCAGGTAGACAGCGCCGGTCGCCGGATCGTAGACCGGTGCTCCGGTAATGCCGACGTCCGGCGCGATGTCGGCGCAGCCGGTCCCCGTATACGGCTCGGGCTTGCCGAGCGAATCGGACCACTCGACAGCACCAGTGACGGCGTTGAGCCCGTACACGTGGTTGGTCTCAGTCGCGACGACCAGAGTGTTCCCGACCACGATTGGCTGGGCGTAAATCTGGCCGTTCAGGTGCGTCTTGAAAAGCTGGCCGAAGTCAGAGCCGCCCACCGGGCCACCGTCACTGACCGGAGCCAGGTTCGGCTCAGCCGGGTCCCAGCCGGTGCGCAAGTCGTTCTGGGAAGCCGTCACCTCGTCGGCGTGCACCGCCGTGACCGGCAGCCGCGGCAGCAGGCCGGCACCCGCAGCCGCAGCCGTCACGACGAGCGAGACCGCTAGGAAACCACGGAGCAGGAGACTACGGCGCTGGGTTCGTGCCGGACAGGTGACGTGGTGCTGGCGCATGCCGTTCCGTTCTCAGGGCGCGCGGCACCCGACCCGCCCGTTTAGTTACGGGAACTGACGTACGCAGTAACGACGCGCACGGCAGATCTCGGGTTGTCATGGAGGTCGGGTGACTTCGACAGGAAGCAATGCGGCGCCGAGCGGCTAGGCGGCGGTGATCTCCGTCACCGGCAGCGAGGAGTCGGCCGGGAACTCCAGCGGCGACGGCGGCACTCCGCGGGCCACGAGCTCGGCGCCGAGAGCGGCCACCATCGCGCCGTTGTCCGTGCACAGACCGGGCCGCGGCACCCGCAAGCGTAGCCCGGCCGTGTCGCACCGCTCCTGGGCCAGCGCGCGCAGCCGGGAGTTGGCCGCGACGCCGCCGCCGATGACCAGGTGCCCGACGCCGTGCGCCCGACAGGCAGCCACGGCCTTGGCGGTCAGGACGTCCGCGACGGCCTCGGAGAACGAGGCGGCCACGTCAGCCAGCGGAACAGGCTCGCCGGCCGCCTCCCGCGCCTCGACCCAGCGTGCGACCGCGGTCTTCAGGCCCGAGAAGGAGAAGTCGCTTGTCCCATCGGAGTACTTGCTGCGGGGGAAGGCGATCGCGGCCCCGTTCCCTTCGGTAGCAGCCCTGTCGATGTGCGGGCCGCCAGGGAAGGGCAGACCCAGCACCCTGGCTACCTTGTCGAAGGCCTCGCCTGCGGCGTCGTCGATGGTCGAGCCCAGCGGCACGATCTCGGTGGCCACGTCCGGCACGAGCAGCAGCGACGAATGGCCGCCCGAAACCAGCAGCGCGATGACCGGTGCCGGCAGCGGGCCGTGCTCAAGCTGGTCGACGGCCACGTGCGCGGCCAGGTGATTGACGCCGTACAGAGGCTTGCCGGTCGCCAGTGCATAGGCCTTGGCCGCGCAGACGCCGACCAGCAGCGCGCCGGCCAGGCCCGGCCCGGCCGTGACCGCGATCGCGTCCACCTCGGACAGCCGCACGCCCGCCTTGGCCAGGGCCCGGTCGACGGTCGGCACCATCGCCTCCAGATGTGCCCGACTGGCGACCTCGGGCACGACGCCGCCGAATCGCGCGTGCTCATCGACGCTGGAGGCCACCGCGTCAGCGAGGAGCTCACTCCCGCGCACGAGGCCCACGCCGGTCTCGTCGCAAGACGTCTCGATACCGAGGATCAGGGGTGCCGTCACGACGCCTCGTTCCCGCTGCTGGCCGGCTGCCGGAGATCCCGGCGCATCACGATCGCGTCAGTGCCCGAGGGCTGGTAGTAGCCGCGCCGGATGCCAACGTCGGCGAACCCCCGCCAGCGATAGAGCCGCTGTGCTCGCGTGTTGTCGGCCCTGACCTCCAGGAAGACCTCGGTGCAGCCTCGGCTGCTGGCCTCGGCGAGCAGCCGGTCCAGCAACGCCGAGCCGATGCCCTGGCCCCAGCGGGC
>DASXKI010000477.1:0-4114 GCA_036496945.1 Streptosporangiaceae bacterium
AGGCCGGACTGGTCTGTCGACCAGTCGGTCCATGCCCACACCCTGCTGCCGACGACGTAGAGGCCAGCTGACGTCGGCTTGTGCTGCCCGGTCAGCGTCCACTGGCGGACCTTCGCGTTATTCGCGCGCTTGTATTCGGTCACTGTCTTGTTCACGTCGACGAACACGTCGGCCGAGTTTGCCGCGACGGCAAGCACGTGTCCGCTCGCGTGGAAGCGCAGGACGGGCGTGGCTGTGAGCGTGTCGCTGACGACATACACAGCGGACCCGGCGGAGTAGTAGACAGCACCATCCGGTGCCTCGCTGATCGCCGTGACGGCACCGATCAGGGGAATCGTGCGCACATTCAGGCTGGCTGGCCCGGCGGCGCGGGGGGCCGCAGCCGACGCCTGCGCCGAGGGCAAGCCGGGTGAGGCAATGACGACGCCGACCAGGACGGCCAGGCCGGTGGCCCAGACTGCCGCGGACGCTAGCCGTCGCCGCAGGACATTCGAGACGGACATAGTCGACTGCTCCCTCCGAGCCGGGCGAGCCTGCCTACAAGGCGTGTTAGGGCAGTCGCCGACCGATCCCGCATCAGATCGTATGCTGCGGCACCGAGGTCATAGGGGCTGTTCAGAATTAGTGTCCTGGGTACCTGAAGGCACGGCCAGGGACCCGGAGAAGTCGCGGCCGCTCGCGACAGACAGCCGAGCAGCCGCACGGCGCGTCACCTGGAATTCTCCCCGGAGTTGACTCCGCGGCATGACGGCTTAGAGTGAACGACGTATGCCGGCTTTGCGGTAGGAGGTACCGATGGGGTCATCGCTCGGGCAGCGCCTGCGAGCGCTTCGGGTCGAGCGTGGACTGAGCCAGGCTGACCTCGCCGGGGACCTGGTGTCGCCGAGCTATGTGTCGCTGATCGAGGCAGACCGGCGGTCGCCCGATCGAGACGTGCTGACGGGCCTGGCCCACCGGCTCGGCTGCTCGGCACTGTTCCTGGAGACTGGAGTAGTCCCGGAGGAGATCAACGAGCAGCGCCTGCAGCTCAAGTTCGCCGAGATCGCCATGGCCAACGGCGAGCTCGACGAGGCGCACGACCGGTTTCGCGCCATGTCGCTCCAGGCCAGCAGCGAGATCAGGCACGGCGCGATCTGGGGCCTGGCGCGGGCCGAGGAAGCACTCGGCAACCTGCACGAGGCCCTGACGCATCTGGAGGCGCTCCTCGACGCGGCAAGGGCGGGCGAGCCGGGTGCGCCAGGCCTGCTGACCTTGCTGATCGGCCGTTGCCGGATCTATCGGCTGGCCGGCGACTTCGCTCGCAGCATCGAGGTTGGCGAGGACGCGGTGCGCGAGGTGCGCGATCTGGGTCTGGAGGGCACGGAAGACGAGATCAGGCTCGCCTCGTCACTGGTCGGCAGCTACTTCGCTAGGGGCGACATGTTCTCCGCCCAGCACCTGGTGAGCCGAGTCATCGAGCGTGCGGAGAAGCTCGCCTCGCGGCAGGCTCAGGGTGCCGCGTACTGGAATGCATCCGTCGTGGCGGCCGCACGCGGCCAGCTGACCGACGCCCTCGAGCTCGCCTCCAAGACGCTGGCGCTGCTCGCCGAGGCGTCACCGGACGCGAGCCTGGCGGGGATGCGGATCGCCTACGCCTGGCTGCTGCTGCGGTGCGACCCGCCACGTCTCGACGAGGCTGACGCCTTGCTGACGCGGGCCTACGACCTGCTTTCGGACCTCGCGTTCAGCCCGCACCTGGCGAACTGCGAGACCGAGATGGCGCGGTCCGCGTTGCTGCACGGCGACTTCGACGCGGCCGCGCGCATCGCCGGGCGGGCGATGGCACGGTGCGAGGAGGCTGGCGCGGCCGAGGGCGCGCACGCCAAGGTCGTGAGCGGCCTCGCGCTCGTCCTATCCGGACAGCCCGACGAAGGCGCCGCGCTTGCTGCGGACGCAGCCGAGCGCCTCGCCACGATGGGTTCGCAGCTCGAGGCCGCGCAGGCGTGGCGAGAGCTGGCCGAGGCGCTCATCCACCAGGGCCGATCTGACCAGGCGATCGAGGCACTCCGGCGGGCTGCCGACTACGCCGGCGTGCGGGCATCGACCATCCGCGCCGACCTAGCCGTTCCTGTCCACGACTAGCCGTTTCCGTCCACGACTGGTCAGAGTCCGCCGGCCAGGCGGGCGGCGACGTTCAGGTTCGTGAGCAGGAACTCCAGGCACTTCGCCCGGCAGTCGACAACGTTCTGCGGCCGCGCGTACCAGTGGCCTTCGTCAGAGTAGACGGTCAGGTCGTGACGCTGCCCGGTCCGCTCGAGTGCCGCCGCCAGCGCCTCGGCGTGGCGTACCGGAACCCGGGCGTCCTGGGCCCCGTGGAAGAGCAGCACCGGGACTGCGATGTCGCCGGCCCGGTTGACCGGCGACGTCGCGATCAGCTGGTCCCGGTCCTCGACCGGATCACCGATGCGAGCCGCGTGCTCGGTGATGGCCGCGCCACCGAGGGACAGCAGCCCGGCCACATAGCTCGGCAGGTCCGTCGGCGCCGACCCGGCGACGACGCACGCTAGCGGAACCTCGGACTGTGTGGCCAGCATCAGCGCGGCGTACCCGCCGTAGCCATGGCCGATGGCGGCGATCCGGCCCCTGTCGATGACGTCAGCTAGCTCCGCGGACTGGAGCGCGTCGACCAGGTCGTCCTGCATCGCCAGCGCCCACTGCCGATCGCCGGCGTCGCGGAACCGCTTGCCGAAGCCGCGCGAGCCGCGGTAGTTAACCTGGATGCAGCAAAGGCCAGCCGCCGCCAGGAACTGCGCCCACGGGTCGAACTGTGCCCGGTCGCGGGCCCAGGGCCCGCCGTGCACGGCCAGCACGGCAGGCCACGGCGGCGGGCTGCTCGGCCGGGTGAGGAAGCCGGTGATCAGCAGGCCGTCGCGTGCGCGGTAGCTGAACGACTCGCGCGGCTGCATCCTGACCCTGGCGAAGCCCGTGAACCTCGCCATCGGCTTGCTCACCGTGTCGGTGCTCCGGCTGAAGGTGACGAAGGCCGGTCCGCCGACTGGGAAGGAGATCTCGGCGAGGCAGTGACTAGAGTTCCGGCCCGTGATCGATGCTGGCGCCGCGCCTGCCACCTGCGCGAGCCGGGCCAGGTCGGCTGCGGCTTCGCCGGTGAGCGCTGACTGCGGGCAGGCAGGGTCGGTGGTCGTGACCAGATCGGGACCGCTGCCGTCGGGGGACATCAGCACCCCGGTGACGTCGAACCGTTCGCTCTCACTGATGACTTCGGCGTGCCAGCCTGGCGCCGACATCCTGACCAGCGCGACGGTATCCCGGCCGGCCGAACTGAGCGCGTACAGCGTCTGACCGTCGGCGCTGAAGGCCAGCGGGCGCGAGGCCCGGCTGTCGGTTGCCGGGATCTCGCCGATCGGCGACCAGGCGGCCTCGTCCAGCCTGGTGTGCCACCATGTGCAGGTGCTGCCGTTAGTGCAGACCGCAATGGCCTGCGTCCCGGTCGCTAGCCAGCGGGTCGCCTGCCCGCTCGGCGGCTGCCACTCGGCGATGACCGCTCCGGCAGGCGTCACCGCCTGGAGTCGCGACGTGCCCGCTGGCGACTGCCGTACCGCGATGAGGATGCGCGGCTTGGCGCCGCCGACCTGTCCGACGTAATGCGCGTCGCTCGCGAGGTCAGGGGTCAGCGGAGCCATCGACCGGGCCCGCAGGTCGAGCCACGCCAGCACACGGTGATCGCTGCCTGCCTGGCTCAGGACCAGGATCAGCCCCTTGCCGTCAGCCCCCCAGTGGAAGTCGCGCAACCGCCACGGCCGCAGGTCGGAGGCCAGCTGCATAGGCGATCTGCTCGCGCCTACCCAGACGTTGGCGGCGCCATCATGCCACCGCACCGCGGCGAACCTGTCGCCTGCCGGCGCGAGTCTCGGCCGCGTCCAGTCGGGCGTGCCCCGGAAGGACGCCTGCCTGACCTGTGAGACGTGCACACGCAGACCCTCATCGGTTGGTGTCGCCCAGGCAGGGCGACCGGTTCTTTTTGCCGCCCCTACGACGTTATCGGGCAAGTTCTCGCGTAGTCAAGGCATGTCTTGACTGCGCTATTTATGCGACAAAGGCGTCTGTAGTGCAATGT
>DASXKI010000478.1:0-11497 GCA_036496945.1 Streptosporangiaceae bacterium
ATGTACGGCGGCACCGGCGGTGACGGCGGGCAGTCGCTGGCGCTGCTGCGGCGACGGTTCCCGCAGGCGTCGGCTTTCGTGGAGAGTGCGGCCAGAGCCGGGGAGGAGGGCCGGGTTGTCAGGTCCGTGCTCGGCCGCACGTGCCCGCCGCCGTCCGCGGCATGGCGGTCGGTGACGAGCGAGTCAGGCGACCCCGATCAGGACCGGGATCCGGGCGCCGGCGCGGCCGCCCGTGCCAGGGGCCGTTTCACACGAAACTTCGTCGTGCAGGCGAGCGCCGCCGACTGGGCGCTCGTGCTTCTCGCGCTGCTGCGCGCGCGGCTGGCTGCACCCGCTCAGCTGGTCTTCTTCCAGCACGACGAGGTCCTTGTGCACTGCCCGGCCGAGCAGGCCGACGACGTCGTGGCCGCCATCGACGCCGCCGCGGCCGGCGCTACTCGCCTGGTCTTCGGCGCGACGCAGGTGAACTTTCCGATGACGACAGCCATCGCGGACTGCTACTCCGACGCCAAATGAGTACCGCACCGGGCTGCGGTGCGCTGACTAGCGCATCAGTTTTGAATCCAACCACTAGGCTGCGCCATCAGGCGCCCTGCTCCCGCCAGACGACCTCGTAGGTCACAGGCCGGCTTCGGTCTTGACCTGCTCCCACGGAATCAGCGGCTCGTCGTCCAGGATGCTGCGCCGAGCCCCACGGGCCGCCGTGGCGTCGGCGAAGTCCTCGAGCAGGTCGGTTAGCTCATCAGGCGACAGGCGCTCCAGCTCGGCGGCAATGCCCGCCGGAACGATCGCGGCGAGGCGTTTGCCGTGATCGGTGATGTAGACGACCTGGCCGCGGGCAGCCTCGCGAGCCGGACCGGCAACACCCGGCGTGCTCTCGATGGCGAGTTCGCTCATGGCGCCTGCCCCTCTCCCCAGTTGAGCCGGTCCTGCAGAGGATGCGGCGGTTGCTCCGGCGGCTGGGCGGATGTCTGTGCGCTGCGCAGGATGTCGGGCCGAGCAGCGGGTTGCCGCAGGTCAGGGCCTGTACGACGTCATTCCGGCGCCAAGTAGCCGTGCCGTGCCCGCCGCGGGGCTGGGGCGTCGACGGGCGGCGGTACCGGCGCTACCTCGGCCGTGCAGTACATGCACCGCTTAGCGGCGACGGGAATGGTGCTCGTGCACTCCGGGCACTGCCGGTCGGCGGCGGCCTTGTTGCGGTTGGCGAGCGCCGTGAGCCTCGCGGCGGGGGCAACGATCAGGTAGTAGATCACGGCCGCGATCACCAGGAAGGCCAGCAAGGCGTTGATCACGGCACCGTAGGTGAATTTAGCGCCGTGCAGTGTGAACGACAGATTCGCGAAGGTGTTCTTGGGGTTCTTGGGATTCACGCCGGAAATGGCCGTGATCAGCGGCGTGACCAGATCCTGGACCAGCGCTTGGACGATCGCGTTGAACGCCACGCCGATGACGACCGCCACCGCAAGGTCGATGATGTTCCCCCGCATGAGGAACTTCCTGAAACCGCTCATGTCTGATCTCCACGCCGCGTCGGTCCGGATGAGCTCAAGCTCCGGCAGTTCGCGACGCTACCAAGCGTCGCCGGGTCAAAGCACCCAACAGCGGAAAACCTGACGCCCGCCGTGACGTGGCTCACGCTCACGATCAGTTGGCGGCGGCCCTCTTGTTCGCTGGCCCGTGGTTCGCTGGCACTGTGATAGGTAATCAGCATGTCGGGATTGGACGCCGTGGCGGGACAGCACCGTGAGCCTTGACGTAGTCGTCCGCGGGATCACGATCCCGGCCGACGAGCTGACCTGGCGGTTCTCCCGGTCGCAGGGACCTGGCGGCCAGTCGGTGAATACCACCGACAGTCAGGCAGAGCTCTCTTATGATCTCGCGGGCTCCGCCGCGCTGCCGCCGCTGCTCAAGCAGCGCGCGCTGGCCGCGTTGTCGGGCCGGCTGTCGGACGGCGTCATCTCCATCGCTGCCAGCGAGTACAGGTCGCAGCTACGCAACCGGGAGGCTGCCGCGGCCCGGCTCAGCGCCTTGCTCACCGAGGCGACTGCGCCGCCGCCGCCACCGCGGCGGCCGACCCGGCCCACCCGCGGCTCGGTCGAGCGCCGCCTCGCCTCGAAACAGCGACGGTCGCGGCTCAAGCGACAGCGCAGGCTGGAAGACGAGTGAGGTCGGCCGGAGCCTTGACTGCTGGCTCGAACGGCAGAGCAGGGCGGGGCGATCGGGTGCGGCGCTCCCGTTCCCTTCATGGGTGCTGGTGGCCGCTACCCTGGAGCGATGAACGCGGCGCCGGGCCAGGATCGCAGCGGTACGGCTAGTCGCGGTCCGCGACGCCGGAGCGCAGCGCCCGCGCGGACCGGCGGCGCCGGGTTCCGCAGCGCGGGCCGGACCGTGGATGGCAGGCGCAGCGACCGGGACCAGCGTCGCCGCGAGCTGTCGCAGAACTACCTTCGCAGCCCGGAGGCGGCCCGCCAGTTCCTGACAAAAGTGCGACTGCCGCCGGACGGGCTCTGCCTTGAGGTCGGCGCGGGGGAGGGCATCCTCACGGCACGCCTGGCGGCCAGGACGGGCGAGGTCATCGCGTACGAGATCGACGAAAACCTAGCCGACCGGCTTAGGGCGCGGGTCGCCGCACGACCAAACGTCCGGGTCGTGGTAGGCGATTTCCTCGCTGCGCGGCCGCCGTCGCGGCCGTTTCAGGTTGTCGGGAACGCGCCGTTCTCGCTGACGGCACCGATCGTCGACTGGTGCTTGCGTGCGTCGCGGATGACCACGGCCACGCTGATCACCCAGCTTGAATACGCGCGGAAGCGGACCGGGGGCTACGGCCGGTGGAGTCAGCTGACCGTCAGCACGTGGCCGCAGGTCCGCTGGGACATGCGGGGGACCATCCCGCGGACCGAGTTCCGCCCGGTGCCGCGCGTCGACGCTGCCATCCTGCGCCTGGAACGCCGGGCTGAGCCGCTGGTCAGTCCGGCCCGGCAGGCGGCCTACCGGCGGCTGGTGCAGGCGGGATTCTCCGGCGTAGGCGGCTCGGTGCAGGCGTCGCTGCGCCGCTCGTACCCGCCGGACAAGGTGGCGAGCGCGTGCGCGAGCGCCGGACTCGACCGGCGGACGATCGTCGCGTATGTCAGTCCCGATCAGTGGATTCAGATCTTCCACACGCTGGACAACGCGCCGCGACCCAAGGTGCGGACGCCGGCCGGCCCGCGGGGCACATAGGCGGCTCGGGCGGCTCGGGCGGCTCGGGCGGCTCGCGTCAGGGCGCGCTTGTACCCGACCTGCCGTACTTGTCCTCGAGCCTGACGACGTCCTCGCGCCAGCCGGGCTCAGCGGTCGAGGCCTCAGCGAACGTCAGGTCCGTGATCGCGGTGATTCGGTGCACGGTGCCAGGCGGCAGGTGGATAGTGTCCCCTGGTCCGAAGTGCTGGCTGCTGAGGTCGTCGGACGACGGCCCGTGCTCGATCAGGGCCGCTCCAGACAGGACGCTGATCGTCTCTTCCTTCTGGTGGTGGAACTGGAGGCTCAGCGAATGACCGGCCACCACGTGAATGATCTTGCCGGCGTACTTGCCGTCGAGGGCAGCGAAGATCACTTCATGGCCCCATGGCTTGTCCTGCCTGGGAGCCCGGTAGACCTCGGCCTTCGGCTCCGACGCTGTCGGACCGCTTGTCTGCGTAGCCGTCACACTGCCCCCTCCGGGTCCGGGCGATACTGGCATGAGCGTGCCGCGGGGGCTGTCCCCAGGCGCGGCGCACTGCCCATCCTAATTAGTCGGCCGCGGCTGGCTGGCGAGACGGTGCGGCCGTGAGCCCGCGCAACCTGGCCGCCGCGTCCGCCAGCACCTCGTCGCGCTTGCAGAAGGCGAACCGTACCTGGGTCCGGCCAGCTTCGGTGTTGTCGTAGAAGACGACGTTGGGCACCGCGACGACCCCGCAGCGACGCGGCAGCTCGCGACAGAAGGTCAGCCCATCGGACTCGCCGAGCCGCGCGATGTCGGTCGTGATGAAGTACGTGCCCTGCGGCAGGTAGATCTCGAAGCCTGCGCCGCGCAGCCCGGCGGCGAGCAAGTCGCGCTTGCGGCGCAGCGCGGTAGCCAGGTCGGCGTAGAAGGCGTCGGGCAGCGCCAGCCCGGCTGCGATGGCGTACTGGAACGGGCCGCCGCTCACGTATGTGAGGAACTGCTTGGCCGTTCGGACGGCGGCCACGAGCTCGGGCGTGCCGGTGACCCAGCCGATCTTCCAGCCGGTGAAAGAGAAGGTCTTGCCGGCCGAGCTGATCGTGACTGTGCGCTCCCGCATGCCAGGAAGCGTGGCCATCGGGATGTGCTCGCCGTCGAAGACCAGATGCTCGTACACCTCATCGGTGATGACCAGTAGGTCGTGCCGGATGGCCAGGTCAGCGATCGCCGTCAGCTCGTCTCGGGTGGCCACCATGCCCGTCGGGTTGTGCGGCGAGTTGAGCAGGATGAGCCGGGTCCGGCTTGTGATCGCATCCTGGAGCGCATCCAGGTCAGGCCGGAAGTCAGGCGCGCGCAAGGTAATCGGCACCCTGGTCGCGCCGGCCATGGCGATGCACGCGGCGTACGAGTCGTAGTAGGGCTCAAGCGCGATGACCTCGTCGCCTGGCTCGAGCAGCGCCAGCAGCGCGGCTGCAATGGCCTCGGTGGCGCCTGCCGTGACCAGGACCTCGGTGTCGGGGTCAACGTCAAGGCCGTAGAACCGCTTCTGATGGGCGGAGATGGCCGTGCGCAGCTCGGGGATGCCGGGGCCGGGCGGGTACTGGTTGCCCCGCCCGGAGAGCACGGCATTCGCGGCCGCCTGCGCGATCTCGATCGGGCCATCTGTGTCCGGGAAGCCCTGACCCAGGTTGATGGAGCCCGTCTCGACTGCCAGGGCAGACATCTCAGCGAAGATCGTCGTGCCCATTCCGGCCAGCGCGCTGGTGAGCAGTGCTCGAGTCATGGTGCCTTCCGCGGTTCAGGGGCCGGCTCTCCGGCCTGCCGCCGGCGCGGCGGCTTTCACTGACGCCGTGACGATACCGCGATGGTGCCCGCGCGCGGGCGGCAGAGAGCGGGCGGCATGCAGCGGGCACAGCGAGCAGGCGGCTGATTGCTCGCGGCATGCACAGAGGCGGCCCCGGTCTCCCGGAACCGCCCCTGTGCCGTTATGCAGAGCTAGAAGCTATGCGTGCTTGTACCGGCCGAACTCGGCCGGCTCTGGTTAGAGCGGACGGACCTGCTCGGCCTGCGGGCCCTTGGCGCCCTGGCCGGCGGTGAACTCGACCCGCTGGTTTTCCTGAAGGCTGCGGAAGCCGTCAACCTGAATCGCGGAGTGGTGCACGAAGACGTCGGCGCTGCCGTCGTCGGGGGCGATGAACCCATAGCCCTTGTCGGCGTTGAACCACTTCACGGTGCCCTGAGGCATGTGCCTTCTCCTACTGGGTGATCTCCGGGATCCACGGACGTGAATCCTGGGTCGCCACGACGTCGTGCCCGTTGCCCGGATGCGCCAGCCTCCGCCCGGGTGGGCGGTACTGCCAACCAGCCATCAGCGGCCCGCGTCGCGTACGCAAAATACGAATGCAACCACATCTATCAAACACCATCGGCAACGCTCTGGTTACAGGGTCCGCCCGAGTTGCCGATCGGGGCGCCGGCCTGCAGGTACCGGGGTATGCAAGAACCCCTAGCCTGCAGGCGACGTAGCGGCTGGTCACCAGTGGCGGACGCCAGAAATTCGCGGGTGCACACCACGCGGTCGCGTCGCACCGCCTGCTCTATCGACCGAGCATAATAACACTGAAAAACGGGCTAATAGCTGCTATAACGCCCGCTCGACGGCGTCCCGGTCAGCAAGCACGCCCAGAGGGCTCCGCGCAGGCCGGGCCAACTTAGAGCCTGTCGCACGCTTCCCTTCAGCAACCTCGGAGGGTTCTGCGGTGTCCTGATCGATGTGAGCCCGGCATCACCGGTCCGGACGGGCAGGCACACCGGGCAGCGAGCAGGAGGTGTCAGATGTCCAGCACGTCGGTCGTGCAGCCAGGCCTCGCACCAGCCGTTCCGGCCACCCGGTATCGCAGTCCAGCACAGCCGCCGCAGGCGGCAGGACAGCCCGTCCAGCCGGGACCGGCGAGCCTGGCGCAGCGACGGGCGCTGCTCGAAGCACGCTGGCGGGACAGGCTCGAGCGAGTGACCGCGCTCTCGCTCGCCTACCACGACGCCGCGCAGGCCGCACCGTCCGGCCTGCCCAGCGATCGGGGAGCCGCCTCGCGTCGGGCCCGGCAGATCGCGCGGCAGGCCGTTGCGGAACGGCAGGCGCTCGCCGAGATCGAGGCGGCGCTGGACCGGATCGCAGCCCGGCGGTACGGCTGGTGCGAGCAGTGCAGCCGGCCTATCTCCGCCGCGCTGCTGGCCACTGAGCCGCAAGCGCGGTACTGCCCGGCCTGCGACCAATGAGAATCTCCAATAACCGCACGGCGCGAGCCTGGCATCACGAAGTCGCCACAGGCTGGTACTGATCGGCCCAACCGATCAGCCCACCGATCGGCCCAGCCGGGCCCTGAGCGGCGGCCGGTACCGGGAGTGATCGTTTATCCAGTACCGGCCGGCCGCCATGCCCGGTAGGGTTCGGACCGGCACAGAACCAGCCAGTCCGGACTACAAGGGGGCTGTCCGAACCGATGGGCCGACTAACCGACTTCGTCCTGCGCCACCGCCGCCTTATCGGACTGATCTGGCTGCTCGCGCTCCTGGTCGGGGGCTACGCCTCGTCCGTGCTCAGCAGCCATCTGAGCATGAGCTTCGAGATACCTGGTACCGGCAGTGACGTCGCCGACTCGGCCATCGTCGCCCACTACGGCACCGGCGGGAGCACCTCCCCGCTGGTGCCGGTGATCAGGCTGCCCGCCGGGCTGACTGCCGAACAGCCGCAGGCGCGGACGGCGCTGCAGGCCGCGTTCAGCGCCGCGGCGACGGTCGGCCCGTCCGGCATCGGGCCCAGCCGCGTCGTGTCCTACGCCAGCACCGGCGACCGCGGATTCGTCTCCGCTGACGGCAGGACTACGTTCGGGCTGATCTTCACGCCCAGCAAGGGGAAGCAGGCGCAGCTCACGCTCGTCCAGCCAGCCGCCGTGCAGGCCGTGATGCTGCGCTACCTGCCGTCCGGCTCGCAGGTCCGCGTGACGGGCCTCGGTCCCCTGACGAACGCAGGCGGGTCCGCGTCCGGGCCGGGCGTGCAGGACGAGATCCTCATCGGCGCGCTCGGCGCGCTGGCTGTCCTGGCGTTCGTCTTCGCGTCCTTCCTCGCGGTGGTGCCGCTGCTGATAGCGGCGGCGTCGGTGACGACCGCGTTCCTGGCCATTCTGGGTTTGACCTACCTGCTGAACGTCAACTTCGTCGTCCAGTTCCTCGTTGGCCTCATCGGCCTTGGCGTGGCCATCGACTACTCGCTACTGCTCATCACGCGCTGGCGCGAGGAACTGGCGCACGGCAGCGACAACGAGACGGCGATCAGGCGCGCGATGGACACTGCTGGCCGGGCCATCGTGTTCAGCGGCGTCACCGTGGCGCTTGGCCTGCTGGCGCTCATCGCGCTGCCGATCCCGTTCATCCGCAGCATCGGCCTCGGCGGCATGCTGATCCCGCTCATCAGCGTCGCGGTAACGCTGACGCTAGTCCCGGCTGTACTTGCCGGGATCGGGCCGCGGCTGGAATGGCCCCGCCTGCGGCACGAGGGTACGCCAAGCCGGGGCTGGACCGCCTGGGCACGGCTCGTGGTGCGGCAGCGCTGGCTGGCCACGGCGGCTGGCCTGGCCATCCTGATTGCGCTCGGTGCCGCGGCGCTCGGCATGCACGTCGGCGACGCGAGCGTGAACTCGCTCTCGCAGAAGGGCCCCGCGCGCGAGGGCGTCGTTCTGCTTCAGCGGGCCGGGATCCCGGTCGGGGTGCTCGCCCCGATCGAGATCTACGTGCCGGGAACGGCGAGCGCGTCCAGCGTGGTGACGACCGCCGCGCGCGTGCCCGGCGTCCGGTTCGCGGTCGCCCCGCCCGGCCCGGCCTGGCATCAGCACGGAAGCAGCCTCGTCGAGGTCCTGCCGGTCGCCGACGGCGCGGGCTCGTCGGGCCTGACGACGGCCGCTGCCGTCCGCACCGCAGTCGGCTCAGCCGAGCCCGCCGCCCTGGTCGGCGGTTACTCGGCCGGGCTAGTCGATCAGATTCACTCGCTCTACGGCGACTTCCCCTGGGTACTGCTTGGACTGGCGCTGATCACGTTCGTGCTCCTGGCCAGAGCGTTCCGGTCGCTGCTCCTGCCGCTCAAGGCCATCGCGTTGAACCTGCTGTCCGTCGGCGCGGTCTACGGCGTGCTGGTGCTGGTCTGGCAGGACGGCTACGGGTCACGAGCGATCTGGGGCCTGCCAGCAACCGGCGCGATCACCGGCTGGATCCCGCTGTTCGTGTTCGCTTTCGTCTACGGCCTGTCCATGGACTACGAGGTGTTCATCCTCACCCGGATGCGCGAGGAATACGACGCGACCGGCTCCACCGACCAGGCCGTCATCACCGGCGTAGGCCGCACCGGCCGGCTGGTTACGTCGGCTGCGCTGATCCTGTTCCTGGCGATGGCGGCGCTGGCCAGCGCGCCGTTCACGTTCCTCAAAGTCTTCGCGACCGGTGTCGGCGCCGGCATCCTGCTGGACGCGACGGTGGTCAGGTCGCTGCTCGTTCCGGCGATCGTGTCGCTGCTAGGCCGGTGGAACTGGTGGCTGCCAGGGTGGGCGGCCAGGCTGCTGCGCGTCGAGCCCGCACCGCTTGCGGACGCTCCCCTTACTTCGGTGGGAACGAGGTAAGCCTGCCGCGCGGTCAGAAGCGCGCTGGCGCATGATTGTCGGTGCAGCGACTAGCGCGAGGCCAGCGACCGAGAGGGAACCAAGAGTGCCGTATCAGACCCCGGCCAGCGATATCGTCTCGATCATCGACGCACCGCCGACGCCGGCCGCCTCGCTCGCGCCCGGTCGCCGGTTCGTCGCGCTGGTGCACTACGAGTCGCATCCGCCAGTGGCGCACCTGGCGCGCCCGTACCTGGCGCTGGCCGGGCTGCGCCTGGACCCGTCGATCGGTGGCCGTCAGCGCACCCGGCGGCTGACAGGCCTGTCGGTGATCGCCGTCCCAGGCGGCCACCCGCGCAGGATCGAGCTGCCCGAGGGCAAGTCGGTCAGCGTGCCTACCTGGGCTCCGGATGGGCGTCGGTTCGCTTTCACGGTCGACGAGCCCGACGGGATCGCGGTCTGGGTGGCGGACGCGCAGGCTGCGACAGCGGCCGAGGTGCCCGGCCTGCGGGTCACGGACGTGCTCGGCGGCGACCCGACCTCGGTCGGGTCCACGGTCCGCTGGTCACGAGACGGCGGCACCTTGCTCGCGCTCGGGGCCGTTGCGCCACCGGCCCCCCCGGCCCCCGGCCCGATCGAGCCGCAGCTGGCCGAGGTGGCTGGTAAGCACTCGCAGATGGCCACCTTCACCGACCTGCTCCGCACCGACGCGGACGCCGATCTGTTTGCGGAGCTGGCGACGACATTGCCGCTGCGCGTCGATCCGGACTCGGGCGCCGCTGCCGAGCTTGGGCCGCCCGGCCTGTACTACCACTTCAGTGAGTCGCCAGACGGCGAGCACCTGCTTGTCTACCGCCTGCAGCGGCCGTTCTCCTTCCGCGTCCCGTTCCCTTACTTCGCCCGGCGGGTCGAGGTCTGGACCTCGGGCGGCGAACTCGAGCGCGTCATCGCCGATCTCCCGGTGAGCGATGAGGTACCCCGGCACGGCGTGCCCATCGGACCGCGGATGGTGTCGTGGGAGGAATCGGTCCCGGCCAGCCTTGTCTGGACCGAGGCGCAGGACGGCGGCGATCCCACGGTCAAAGCGGAGTTCCGGGATGAGATCTGCCGGCTGCCCGCGCCGTTCGATGAGTCTCCGCAGCCGTGTATCGAGGTCGAGCACCGCTGCCTCGGCTGGTATGACATGGCCGCCGCCGGTCAGCTGCTGGTCACCGAGCACGACAGGGACCGCCGCTGGCTGACCTCCCGGCTCAGCGACCTCGCCGCGCCGCAGGACAGCCGCGTCATCTTCGACCACTCGGCAGACGAGGCCTACCTGGATCCGGGCACGCCGGTGATGACGGTGCATCCGGACGGCACTCGCACGGTGCTCCAGGATGGCAACCAGATCTACCTACGCGGCGATGGCGCGAGCCCGGAAGGCGACAGGCCGTTCCTGGACCGGCTGGACCTGGCGGACCTGACCACCAAGCGACTGTGGCACAGCCCGTCCGATGCCTACGAGCAGGTGCTCGGCTTCGCCGGTGACGACAGGGAGACGCTCCTCATCTGGCACGAGAGCCGCACTGAGCCCCCGAATCTCGCCGTGATCAGGCTCGACGGCGGCGAGCGCACGCCGCTCACGTCCTGGCCGGACCCCCATCCGCAGCTCACCGGTATGGACAAGCGGCTGGTCAGCTACGACCGCGGTGACGGGGTGAAGCTGACCGGCATGCTGCACCTGCCGCCGGGCTACGACCAGGCCCGCGATGGCCGGCTGCCGCTGGTCATCTGGGCGTACCCGCTCGACTACGGCAATGCGGCGACCGCCGGGCAGGTCCGCGGGACGACCGAGCGGTTCACCCGGCTGACGGCGTCGGATCCGATCTGGTTCGTGCTGCGCGGCTACGCGGTGCTCCAGAGCGCCACGATGCCAGTGATCGGTGACCCCGAGACGATGAACGACACGTACGTGCAGCAGATCACCGCGGCGGCGGCCGCGCATATCTCCGCGCTCACCGAGATGGGCATCGCGGATCCGCGGCGGGTCGCGGTCGGCGGTCACAGCTACGGCGCGTTCATGACCGCGAATCTGCTCGCGCATACGGACCTGTTCGCCGCGGGCATCGCGCGCAGCGGCGCCTACAACCGCAGCCTGACGCCGTTCGGGTTCCAGACGGAGCGGCGCAACTTCTGGGAGGCCACGGAGGTCTATGACCGGGTGTCACCGTTCCGGTACGCCGACAAGATCACTACGCCGCTCCTGCTCATCCACGGGGAGCGGGATGCCAACTCGGGCACCTTCCCGATCCAGTCGGAGCGGCTGTTCCAGGCCATCCAGGGCACTGGCGGGACCGCGCGCCTGGTGATCCTGCCGCACGAGAGCCACGGCTACACAGCGCGAGAATCGGTGCTGCACACGCTCGCGGAGCAGTTCGACTGGCTAGAGCGCTGGCTGCCCGAGCGGCCGGCCGACAATGAAGCGGAGCCGACGGCCGGCGAGCCCGACGAGGACTGGGAGTAGCCCACCGGTGGGCAGCGCCGCACGGGTGTGAAGTCACTGGGGTTAATTAGCCCAGCAACTTCACACCCATGCTGCGTCCGCCGCCTAGTGCAGCAGGCGGAGAGTGTTCGCGGCGTCGTCCACGTAGTAGACACCGCCAAGGCCGAACCGCACCGCCAGGCCGAACAGCGC